>JAZSHF010000058.1:0-35796 GCA_045533115.1 Eubacteriales bacterium | reverse complement strand
AAATTTTAGCATAATCAGGTTTTGATGTTCGACACCCCATCCGACTTCGCTCCTCTTCGTCTCGCTCAGCCACCTTCTCCCGCTGGAGAAGGTAAACAATGCGGCGAAGCGTTTGAATATCTGCGACAGAGTGAGAGTGGGGGCGGCGTTGCGCCGAGGACGTCGCGCCCTACGGTTAACGCGGAGAAACGGCGGGAGCAAGTCCCCGCCCTACGGTCAACGCGGAGAAACGGCGGGAGCAAGCCCCCGCCCTACGGTTAACGCGGGAAACGGCGGGAGCAAGTCCCCGCCCTACGGTCAACGCGGAGAAATATTGAAACGCTCTCGCCGGGACGCCGTCTTGTCTTCTCGCCTGACGTGCTGTTGTTTTGTAAACAAAAAATCCGCGGAGACCCGCGGATTTTTTTACGTTCAGAAACTTCCTTTTTCGGTTGCCTTGAAGAAACCGTGCAGCTCCTTTTGGCAGGTCTTTTCGTCTACGACGTAGCTGAGACCGTGCGCGGCACCCTCGACGCTGACGAGACGGCTGTTCTCAGGGCGCGCGTTATAGGCGCGGACGCTCATTTCGTGCGGCACGAAATCGTCGCTCAGACCGTGAACGTACAGGATCGGGAGCTTATGCTTTCTTACGGCGTTGACGGTCGATTCGTCCTTTAAGCCGAAGCCGCAAAGGAGCTTTACGGTCGGTATCATAAGATACAGCAACGGGAATTTCGGAATGTGCATATCGTGCCTTGCGACGTGAGTAACTATATCCCAAGGTGAGGTGAAGCCGCAGTCTGCTATTATACCCTTGACGTTAGACGGCAGGTCGAGCGCCGATGCCATAAGCACCGTCGTTGCGCCCATCGAAATTCCGTCGAGTATGATCTCAATATCGGAGCCGAAGGTGTCGATCAGGTAATTTGCCCACGACAGCGCGTCGTAACGCTCCTTTATACCGAAGGTTATCCATTTGCCCTCGCTTTCACCGTGCGCCCGCTGGTCGACTGCAAGCACGTTGAAGCCCTCGCTCATAAAGAAGCCGATCGCGCCCGAAAAATCGCCTGAATTTGAGCGGTAGCCGTGCATACATATTATGAATTTCTTGGTGCCGCCCTCTGCGCGGTAGAGATTACCGACGAGCTTTAAGCCGTCGAACGAGGTTATCGTATGCTTTTCCGACGTTAACGAATTAAGCTCCTTTCTGCATTCGCTTATGAAGTTCAGCTGATCGGGCTTGTCCTTCAGAACCTCGTCGAGATCGTAGACCTTTCCGCCTCGGCTGAAGGTCTTTTTTGCAAAATAACAGGTTACAGATGCCGTAATAATTAAAATTGCGGCTATTATTATAAGTGCTATTACCATTTTGCCCTCGCAGAAATTGATAAATTAATTTTAACACAGTAATTCCTTTTTTTCAAGGATTTAATTTGCTATTTACTAAATATTGCTATTGTGTTATAATGTAACCGTAAAATACTATTCTCGGAGAACGATATGGAAAACGCTGTATTCGAAAAGGCGCATGAGCTTTGCCATGCGGTAATAAACGAGGTAAAAAAGGTCATTTCCGGTAATGACCGCGAAATATCCCTTCTTCTTTGCGCCCTTATAAGCGGAGGTCACGTTCTTATAGAGGACGTCCCCGGCGTCGGTAAAACGACGCTCGCGTCGGCGCTCAGCCGTGCGGCGGGGCTTGATTTCAAGCGCGCGCAATTTACCCCCGACGTTATGGCGTCGGATATCACCGGCTTCAATATGTACAACAAAAAGACCGAAAGCTTTGAATTCCGCCGCGGTCTTGTTGACACTAACATTCTCCTTGCCGACGAGATCAACCGTGCTTCTCCGAAGACGCAGTCGAGCCTGCTTGAGGCGATGGAGGAGAGAAAAGTCACGGTCGACGGCGTGACTTACGATATGCCGCTTCCGTTTATGGTTATCGCAACTCAAAACCCGAGCGGTTACGTCGGAACGTTTCCGCTTCCCGAGGCACAGCTTGACCGTTTTGCGCTCCGCATAACGATGGGATATCCCTCGCCTGAGAACGAGCTTTCTATAATTATGAGAAGAAAAACCTCCGATCCTATGTCGCTCGTTCGTGCAGTATCGAGCCGTGACGGTATTCTTGCGCTCCAAAGCGCCTGCGAGGAGGTTCACGTTTCGGACAAGGTCTCGGAATACATCGTCAGTCTTGTCAACGCGACGAGAAGCCGATCTGAATTTTCGCTCGGCGCAAGTCCGCGTGCTTCTCTATCGCTTATGCGCCTTTCCCGTGCGCTCGCGCTTGTCAGCGGCAGAGATTACGTTTTGCCGAAGGACGTAAGCGAGCTGTTTGTCGACGTCGTTTCGCATAGGGTCGTGCTTTCGCGCGAGGCGAAGGTCAGCGGTGTTAATGCTCAAAGGGTACTTTCGGACATTATTTCAAGCACAAAGGTGCCGTTTATCGACGATGAAAAATAAGAGAAAAGCGCTGCGGCGTCTGCCGATTGGCGTGTCGTTCGGCTTGCCCGTGTATGCAGGAACGCTGTTGCTGTTGATAATTCTCGCGCAGACGCTTCCCGTTCCTTTCACGCACGCGCTCGTTTTACTTTGTCTTTATATGCCGATACCGAGCGTATTGATCCTTCTTATGTCGATGCCGTTTCTGAGCGTCGGTGCGAGGGTCGGTACTGCCACGGCGGTGAGAAACGAAAAATGCTCCATGTGCGTCAATATTAAAAATTCCTCTCTGCTTCCGATCTCGGTTGCAGAGGTCATTTGCCGCGTCCCCGATGAAAAGGACGGGAGCGGTGCCGCTTATCTTAAGCAGAAAATAACGCTTGCCCCTCTTTCGCTCGTGACGGTCACGGCGGAGCCCGTCGCACGCCGCCGAGGCAGATTTGAGGTCGGTGTTAAGGAGATATGGGTCTGTGACCTTTTGCGCCTCGTCAAGATCAGAAAAAGACTTAACGGTGCTTATACGCTTGCGGTAATGCCGATTTTGCCGAACGGACAGACGGGCCTGTATGACGACGGTATTACAGAGGACGATTCGGCGGTTACTGTCGACGTTTTTTCCTCCTACGATTACTCCGACGTTCGCGAATACCGTGCCGGCGATTCGATGAAGAGGGTACACTGGAAGCTTTACGCCAAAAGCGACGACCTTCAGGTAAGGAAAAGCGTCGAGCAAAACCAAAGCTACACTTGTATCGTTTGCGACCGAAGCGTTGACGGCTCACTCTATAATCTGTCGCGCGGTGCTCAAAACGAGCTTGACGACAGAACCGTCGAGGAGGCGATGCTGGCGGTCAGCGAGATATGCCGCCGCGACGAAAGCGGTTGTCTTGCTGTCGGAACCGATGACGGCTGCGCTCTGCGTCTTGACTTCGGCGGTATTTCCGACGAAGCTGAAATGAGATACCTTTTAAGCGGTCTTGAAAGGGGCGACGGAGCTGATTTGACGTCGCTCATTCCCGAAAGCGCGACGGCGGTATATTATATTATTTCATATCTTTCGCCCGATCGGGCGAGGGGTGTTTTCGACGTGCATAAAAGCTGTGTTTCGCAAGCGTTTAACGTTTGTATACGAGACGTAACCGCGTTTATCCCCGAGGATAGAAGGGAAGATTACCGCGCGTCGCTTCAGCAATTTCAGGCGTTGCTTGCCGAAAACAGCATTTCCTTCTTTACCGTGACGGAAGGGGGGCATACGAATGAAGAAAAAGAATAAAATACAGACGCTCCCTCAAATAACCGCTGTTTATCAGCCGAGTAAATATGGAACCGATAAGCTGCTTCATGCGATGCTACGCTATCTGATTCTGCTGACCGCCGTTATCGGAATGGCGATAATGGGAAGCTCGATGCTCGGGCTTAAGATCGGCTTCGGGACGATAATTCTTGCGTCGGCGTATACCTTTACGACCTTTTATCTGCTTTTCAAGTCGCTTCGCGGACTGATAGGCGGAATCGCGTTCGGCGCAGGCGGTATGTTTATTGCGCTCTCTACCTACAGCCTGACTGTTAAAAAGCTTTTTGTCGGCGGATTTAACGGAATATTTAACGCCGTTCTCGATATAATCAGGGCGCGCGGATATGAAACCGTGCCTCGGCTTAATCCGCATATAGTGACTGAATTCGGTATCCTTGTTCTGATAACGGCACCTGCCGCGCTTGTCGTCGGACTGACGAGCAGAAAGCGGACGAGGGTGATCCCTTACGCTGCCGTTTTGCTTGTTCCTACGGTCATATTTGTCGTGACGGGCGGTGAGGCTCAGCTTCGTTATTTTGCGCCCGCCCTTGCCGCCGCCTGTGCTATGGCGGTCATGGGGCTTTCCGAAAAAGGCGTTAAAGGCGTTGCTCCGTCGTCCTATGCGGGTTTTACGGCACTCGTGATTGCGGGTGTGCTTATGCTTACGCCTGTCGTGAATACCAAAAACGCGATGGATCCGATACCGTTTGGCGGTATCGGCGGACTCGTTCAGGTACCGACGCCCGATCCGATTGAGAACAACGTTAAGCGAAGCTCGTCACCCAAGCGTCATATCTTCACGGGCAAAAAGATAATGACCGTGTATACGAATACTGCGTCGCCCCTTTACTTACGAAGCTGGGCGGGCGGTACTTACGGAAGCGAAAGCTGGTACTCGGTCGCTTACGATTACGGCTATTCAGGCGCATCCTTTACGCGTTACAACGATTACTTTGAGCTTACGAAGAAGTTTATCGAGTCGGCAAAGGCGCTCGGCTACGGCAAAGACCGGATTGGTATCGTGCTGACAGATATCAGCGTTGTTCTTGCTGTAAAACAGAAAAATCTCCCGCTTCCGAGTATGTCGGGACGGACGGGTGCGATATACGACGGGGGAAACACGATGTATCCTTCGTACCTCTACGACGGCGTCTCAACGCTTGAATCCCCGTGGAAGGGCAAGATACTCACGAGCGCTGCAGTTATTGACGACTGCGACAATGAGCTTCTTTCCGACGTCATTTACGGCTTTTATGAGTATCTGGCAGACTATTGCGATAATAACCGTCAGCCGTCTTCTGCGATAGGAAGATATTTTGCAAATAAGTTTTATAAGTACGGTAACGACGAGTATATCAAAATTACGAATATGCTTACGGCTTTCGCCGCGAGTGCTTACGGAGCCGAAGTTAAAGACGCAGCAATAAACCTCGCTGTTGAGGAGATATTTGAAAACACCGATATTGAAAAGTATTTTGAGGGAAGGCGTATGAACGAAGCCGGCACCTCGCCTATATATTTCGGTGTCGTCCACGACGGCTATTACTATACGTTGAATAAAGAGGGAAAAGCACACGCGCGCGAGGTTGCGAAGATCGTTTCGGATTATCTTGCAGAGGGGCGTAAGTACAGCACGAACCCCAAGTCGACTGGAAAGAGCGTGACAGAAGAGCTTCTTTTCGGCTCGCGTGAGGGCTACTGCGTGCAGTTTGCAACCGTCGGAACGCTTATTATGCGCCGACTCGGTTTTTCTGCCAGATATGCCGAGGGATATATTGCGCAGAATTTTAAGGGTTCAAGCGGTCAGTATGCTTACGAGAGCAAAATAACCGACCGAGAGGGTCACGCGTGGACAGAGGTTTGGGTCAACGGTTTCGGCTGGATGACTCTTGAAATGACGCCCGGTTACGGTCAAGCGCAGGTGAGCGGAACGACGAAGCCACCCGAAACGACACCGCCCGAAACGAGCGATGAACCCGTGGTTTCGACTACACCGCCCGTGACCGGGACCTCGTCGTCCGATACGACCGAGAAGCCGCCTGTTACAACTCCGTCTGAGACGAGCTCGTCCTCGCCGGTTACTACCGAGGGAAGCGGTGATGATTCGGGCGGAAAACGTCTTGACGCGGCACCGTTTATTATTGCGGCGGTGATATTGATACCGATCGCGGCTGTGATCTCCTCCGTTTTATCGTCTGCAAATAAAAAGAAAAAACGTCTTGATGCGTTGATAAACAAGGCGCTTTCAGGCAGTCATACGAGCGAGGAGATACGGCTTCTTTCGGCTTCTCTGTCAAGCGCTCTTTCGCTTGCACTTGGGGCTTATAAGGCACTTCCGAAGGCGGGTGAGCTTCCCGAAAGCTACGGGTTGCGCCTTGAAGAAACCCTGAAGCTGAACGGGCTTGAGGTGCCTATATCGCTTTGCGTTAACGCGCTCGTTAAGCAGATATACGGCTTCGGTATGGACGAGAACGATATAAAAATTTCGGCGTTTACCCTTCGCGCGCTCCGTATAAACGCGCTTCGCAAGGTTGGAATTTTCAAGTTTATTATTTGCAAGATCAAAGGAGTACTGTGATAATGTTTTTTGAAATAAAGGACGAGATGCTATTAAGCGGCACGTCGCTTGCCTATCTCGGCGATGCGGTATTCGAGCTTATAACGAGGCAGTATCTATTATCGACGGGAGTGACCGACGTAGGGAAGCTCAACAAAATGGCGCTATCCTACGTTAAGGCGACCTCTCAAAGCGAAGCTGTCGAAAGGCTGCTCCCCGTTCTTACCGATGAGGAAACGGCGGTCTACAAGCGCGGCCGTAATGCGAACGGCATATCAATACCGAAAAGTGCGTCGGCGCCGCAGTACCGCCGCGCAACCGGGCTTGAAGCTCTTTTTGCACACCTTTACGCAAACGGCGAAAAGGAACGCCTGCGCGAGCTGTTTGTGATCGGATTTTGCTCCGAGGAATAATAAACCTCTCCAAGCGTAAATCGCTTGGAGAGGTTTTACTATTTTGCACAATAAACTGTTTAATTTGTTGTGCGTTATATAGAAAATTAGACAAACCGCTTGCAATGTCAACCGTATTATGATATAACAATTACAGCGAACAAAGTTTAAGTCCTGCAATCTATTAAGCTTTCCAACACCAAGACCTTAAACAATTTAATATGGAGAAGAATGACTATGAAAAAGAACCTTAAAACCTTGTTATCCATTGTTTTAACGACAGCAATCCTATTGACGCAGGCATCAGTGTTCGCAGTGCCACTCATCGATGCAATAGACAAAATCCCCGTGTCAGACGTATTCGTCATGGCAGAGGACGTTTCAAAACGCGGTGAGTTTGAAAAGCACTACCTTTGCTCCGACGGTACGTATATCGTCGCGTCCTACGCGGAAGCTATCCACTACAAGAACGAAAACGGCGAATGGGTAGACGTTGACAACGAAGTGTCGTATAATAAGTCCGCCCAAAATTACAGAGCCGGAGACGATGCTTTTTCCGTAGAATTTGCATCAATATCCGACGTTTCAAAGCTCGTAACGATGAACAGCGGCGAGCACGTTATCTCGTGGGGGCTGACGACAGATAAGACTGTTTCACATAGTAACACTATAATGTCTGATAGCGTTGCGGTGAGAAGCGCTGAATTGGTAACGCCGTCTGTGACACTTAAAAATCCTACGGTAAGCACCAAAAACAGCAAATCGCTTGTTACCGACTCAAAGACCTTTGAGCTTTCAAAGGCGTCGGGCGGTATTGCTTATGAAAAGATAATTGCCGGTTCTCCCGAAATATCGGTAGATTATTCGGTATACCGTAACAAGATCGAAGAAGATATATACATAAATTCAAAGACAGACGTGAAGAGCATTTCGATGAATCTTTCGGTCGGAACTCTTGTTGCCCGCGTGAATTTTGACAACAGCGTCAGTCTTCTTAACGAAGAAGGCGAACCGGAATATACTATCGGTGTTCCTTATATGGAAGACGCCGTCGGGGAAATACTTAATGACATAAAAGTGACCGTAAGCCAAAACGGAAGCGATTGCGTAATAACGTATACACCAAACGAAGCTTGGCTTGCGTCTGAAGAAAGAGTATACCCGATTCTTCTTGATCCCTCGATAACCAGCCGAGAGTATTCCTCTAATATAGTCGATACGTACGTCTATGAGGGAAATACCGCGAATCACTCGTCGGAGAGAAAGAACATCGTCGGAATAGATAATTCGAAGATTCACCGCACGTTTATAAAAATAATGAATCTCCCGAATATTGACCCGAGTATGCCCGTCATAGGCGCAACGCTGACCTTGACACTCCCTGTCGGCTCTACGACGGGACGCACGGTGGCGCTCTATAAGCTGAACAGCGACTGGAATCAAAGCACGATTACCTATGCTAATCAGCCGTCATTCACCGAAGCTGATAAGATCGGAACTTGCCCGTTTAATGCGTCTACGAGAAAATTCACCTTTGACTTGACGGACGATTTCGCAAGAATGTATAACGAATTTCTTGCGGGCGTAAATTACGGGTACGTTTTGAAATACGATAACGAATCAAAGACAAATCCCGATTATAACGCAACGTACGGAATGGAGCAAACGACGGTAGCATACCGCCCGCTCTTTACGGTAACCTACGGTTATTCGCTTCCGACGGGACTTGAAGTCGGCGGTGTTTACGCACTTCAAAACCGCGGCTCCTACGGCTATCTTACCGTACATAACGGAACCGATGCTAACGACGTAAACGTATATCTAAAGAGCACCGATTCGGACGCCCTTGGAACGAACCAGCAGTTTAAGCTCGAATACGTATCCTCTACCGGAGCGTACCGCTTCCGCGCTATGAGCTCGTCTGACAGCAACGGTCGCGTTCTCGACATAGTAAAGAGCGGCGGTTACGTTAATAACGGCGGAAACGTACAAATATATAATCCCACCGACGAGCTTGCAAACGAATGGTTTATAGTCGGCGCTGGCTTCAACGCTTTCAGAATTGTTCCGAGAACGAATATGTCGCTTTCGCTTACGGCATATCCCGGGCTGGACGGAACCGCGGCGGGAACTACTCCGACGTCGCCGGGAAACGTGTTCGTTGCAACCACCGAAACAAACAGCGATTATCAGCAGTGGCGTATAATTGATATGTCAACGGGCGAGTCTGTTTCTGTGGACGGAAACTATATCGGTGTACCGAACGGAACGTATTATATCAATAACGTGGAGTACGGAAAGTATATGTGCAAATCGTTGTCTACCGAATACGTTGACGGTCAGTCCGGTCTTATCAGCGAATTAGGCAATAGGATTAGATGGACGCTCACCTGCGTGTATGACGGAATGTATACCATTCGTTCGACGGATGATCCTACGCTGTTCGTAGTTCCAAGCGATGTGGGTAACAGAATAGTTCTTGATACGCTTCCGAGCGGAACCGATATTCCTGACGAATATCTATGGGAAATATTTACCTCACGAATTGGCGGAGTAACGATTAAGAACGTTGCGAGAGGGGATTACCTTTATTGTAACGGAATGACGAACTATCTGAACCCGCGCTTGCCAAGCACCACGTCTGAGAGCTATAGAAAATATGCATGGCGTATGGCGAATGTGGATTTGTATGGAAATACGAGTGAGCATAGTTATAGAGAGTTAAACGCAAACTTTTCGGTTGATGCGGATACGGATGTGAATGAAACAGCAAGCTTTGTTATATCGGCTAACCCGGTTAATGCGATATGGGTAAACGCTGAAGACTTTACGTATTCGACGACCGATACTTCTGTTGCTACAATAAGCGGAGAGACCGTAACAGGAATATCTGTCGGTGTTGCACACGTTACAGCGACACATAAAGTAACCGGTAGGCAGATGGAATTTTCTGTTGGTGTGTACCCCGGAACATTTGAAATTCATATCTGTGCCAGTGGTATGCTTGACGAAGATTGGTCATCTGCGCCTGGCACTACTGTGGGTCATTGCTGGATAGAAATTGTTAGTTATTCGGCCTTCGAACAAACGATCGGTCATTATCAGCTTTCTCTATTTGAAAATGTGACTATTGGAAGATGGGGAAGTGTATCTAGCGCTAGTGGCAGTGTTGATAGTAGTGCTAGCGAGTTCGATGGTGTATGGTATAACCGAGAAAAAAACAATTACGTGAAGAAAGGAGCGTTTTCAAACTACGCTTATTTATCAGAAACTATTGATAAGAGTACATTAAACCTATTAAGCCAATATATTAGAAGTGTATATATAGGTTACAATTTGGCAGGGAATAATTGTGTCCATTTTGCAACCCATTGCTGGAACATATGTGTTTATTGGGACAAACAGGTTCAACCCGTTATTTACATCCCGGGTGTTTTGGAGGAAATAATACAAGCATCTGACGCTTCATATTGGGGTAGAGGTTTTGATATTATAGGTGGTGTCGTTTATGGGTATTATAACGGCTCGGAATACATTAGGAAGGTAACCGCCAATAATTGATGCGGAGAGGTGATATTATGAAAATACACAAAATCATTATTTTAGTTATCTTGAATATCGTAACTTATCTGCTTGCGTTTTTAATATTTCCATTTTTAAATCTGTTAGGACTCTTGCTTTTGCTCTCAAACATTCTACTTCTGCCTGCATTTTTCTGCGTGTGTGCAAAGCGTTTGGCTGAATCTGCCGAGGTGCCGAGAAAACAGAAAAAGGTTGTTATTTGGTCATGCGTTTTGGGAATGCTCGCGGTTGATATTCTCGTTTGTATAATTAAATTTCAGGGCATCTTGGTCTATTATTTACCGGCTAAAGGCGTTTGGTATTTGATCTGCGGTATATGGACGTTGCTGAATTATTATTTGGATAGGCCGAGTGGGAATAAAAAGGCGGCAAAAATATTGGCTATAACCTTTGCCACCGTGAGCTTAATGCTAAATGCGTTGTTATTCTTCCCGTTCGCTCCGTGGTATGAACTGATCTATTATGAAGTGCTTTTAATACTGCCGTTTTTGTTCGCATTTATTTCGATATCCTCTTATCTGATCGGAAAGACGGTGTCCGAGCCGCACAAGCGGGTAAAGCTTATTGCTTGGCTTTTGGGAATTATAGCATCTCTTCTTTCTCTCGCCGGATGTTTTGCCGCTTTCGACTCCAGTTTGATTGTTTTGGGGCTACTGGCAGCAGGGATCATGTTTATCTTTTGCCTTGTCGGAGTGTCACGTCAAGAAAAGAGACGCAAGCATCTGAACACCGTTCAAAGTTAATAATAAAAATATCCGCCCGTTCGGGCGGATATTTTTTCATTTGCACATATCGGTCATCGCGTTTTTTGCCTTGCAGGCAAGCTCCTTACAGCGGCCTTGATCAAAGCCGTAGCATCGACCGAGAAAGCCCTTTTGTCCTCCGCAAGGCGTTACCGTTATGATGCCGAGAATGACCGCTAAAAACACGATCATCATCAGTATCTTGAGTTCAACACATATAACTTTCATAATTTACTCCCCGTAAAGCGGAACGCCCGACAGTATCATTCCGCTTAAAACCTCGCCCAGAATTTCAGTCGCCGCTTTTGCCTCGGCGAGAGTATTCACACAGGTGCCGACCTCGATGAGCGCTCCAATATACGGATAGTGCTGATTGTATGCAGACCGTCTTATCGACATAGGTCTTGCTATATTGTTGAGCCGGCTGATAAGAAAGTGCTGGGCGTTTACGGCGAAAGAGAGATTTCTCCGCCAGCCGTCGTGATCGGCTCCGGCTTCGTCGGTGCCGACGACGAACATAAGCTGCGCTGTCGGCGTGCTTTCGTCGTATGTAAGGGTTTTGTAGACCACGGTGTCGCCTACGAGCGCGTCGCGGTGTATGTCAAAGGCGTATTTTATTGAGGGGTACTTTTTTAAGTATTCCTTTACGCTTTTTGCGGAATTGGTATATGCGGTATTGTATGAGCCGTTGTCGTGCATCTTTTTGTCGTGGACGGTCGGAATACCGTTTGCGTTCAATATTTCTGTCAGGTATGCGCCGACGGCGACGACGTTTTTTGTTATGTCGGTGGAGCGGGGAAGCTTAGAGGCGGAATACGAAGCCTTGCCCTCCTCGGCATAGCCCTCCGTTCCGTGGGTATGGTATATGAGAACGAGCGGCTCTGACATATCGTATTCGTTTTTCGACGCTTCAAGCGACGCGCCGTATGCAGTGAGAAATTTTGAGATGTTTATGTCGTAGGCTGTTTTGTTTTTGAAGTATATCTGGTCGGGCATCGGATTTTTGCTTAAATCGGTGGCGGAGATTTTCAGCTCTCCCTTTGGGACGGTTACGCTTTCATCTGCGAAAATGGTGTCGTAAATGCCCAGCCCGAGCGGATATTCGCGCTCAAAGATTATGTCGCGGTATGCGGGCGGAAGCTCCTCGGCTCCCGCTTCAAGCTCGTCGCGCGTCGGTTTGTCCTCTTCGTCCGCGAATGCGAAAAAGCGGTTGAAGGAGCTGTAAATCAGTATAAACATTGCAAGGAGCAATATCATCGCTTTTGAAATGAGATCGAGGATTACTCCGAAATCTGCCCTTTTTCCGAATACGGCGTGTAAATTTATTTTTTGCATAGCTGCTCTCCTTTTTTATATAAATATATTGGAGAGAGGGCTTTTTTATACCGTCAGAGCAATATTTATCGCCTGTGAGATGAGCTTGGACATTTCCTTTATGACGGTGTCGGCGTCCTTTAAGGTGACGAAAAAGCTTTTCCCGTTTTCAAGCTCCTTTTCGAGAGCGGGTGATATTTCGGTAACTCCTGCGCGCTCAAGGGTGTCGAATACGAGAGTCGATGAATCGACGACTGTCGGAACACCGACCGACATGACGGGTATGCCGAGGGTCTCACGGTCTATGGCGCTTCTGCGGTTGCCGATGCCTGAGCCGGGCATAATGCCCGTGTTTGATATCTGCACCGTCGTACCGAGCCGGTCAACGCTTTTTGACGCGAGGGCATCTACGGCGATCACGGCATCGGCACCCGACGCCTTTATCGCGCCCATAACTATATCTGCCGCCTCAAGCCCCGTTTCGGCGCTTACTCCCGGTGAGAGCGCGCAGGTTACGAGTGAACCGAGCCCCCGGAAAAGCTCGGGATCGCTTTCCTTTATGTGCCTGTTTGCCGTTATTCCCTTGAGAACGCAGGGGCCTATTGCGTCGGAGATCATGTGTCTGTTTCCGAGCCCGACGACGAGGACTGTGTTTATATTGCCGAAGGAATGCAAAAATTTTCTAAGCTCCTCACCTATCGCTTTTGCGGTGTTCTGCCAAAGCATATCGTCGGAAAGCCAGATTTTTCCTACTGCAAAGGTCAGATATTTGCCGACGGTCTTGCCTAAAATCGCCGCACCCTCGTCGTTCGTTACGGAGATCTCGGTTGCGCTGACGCCGTATTTTTCATATTTGCGCGCCGAAATGCCGCGATATGCATCGAGCTTTTCATTCGGACACGCTTCAAGTGCCATATCTGTCCTTACGTATTTTCGAAAACGATCCATTTTGATTCTCCAAAGAAATGCTTTTTGACCTTAGTATTTCAGAGCTGTGAAAAATTATGCTTGACAAAATGCACAAAATTGCCGCTATCCGCTTGTTCAAATAGCCAAAACTTGAATTTTGAAAAAAATAGCTCAAAAATGCTGTTGATTAAAGGAAATAAAAGTGATATAATGTATGGGTAATAAAATAGGTGTGCTGTAGCTATGCCTACATACCTCAGGAGGGATCTCACAAAAATGAAAAAAATACTTGCGGTAATTCTTTCGCTTTTGACAGTGCTTCCGATGCTTTCGGGATGCGGTTCAAAAGCGGTCGATAACAAAAAGGGCGGGCCTGCGATACCCGTATATATTTCCGGAGAGATAACGAATCTCGACCCTGCTTACGGAAATCTTGACCAGACCTCTCAGAAGATTATGTCGCTTCTTTACGAGGGACTTTTCAAGTATGACTCTAACGGTAAGGTCGTAAAGGCACAGGCGAAGTCCGTAAAGGTTCTCGACAAGCCGAGCAAGAATTACTACGCAATTGAAATTACCCTTAAAAAGACCGGCTGGTCGGACGGGATTCCGGTACAGGCGTCGGATTATATCTACGCTTGGAAGCGTATTCTTGAATCCGCTTTCAGAGGCGAAGCGGCTAATATGCTCTTCTGCATCAAGAATGCTAAAAAGGTTCACGACGGTGACGCTACAATCGACGATCTCGGAATTACCGATATCTCGCCGAATGTAATCCGCATCGAGTTCGAAGGCCCTACCAATTATAACCAGTTCTACGAATATCTCGCAAGCCCGATGCTCGTTCCGCTTCGCGAGTTTATGGTAGGACGCCACGAAAACTGGTCCTCGAATACGATAACTATGGTATCTAACGGCCCGTACGCCGTGCGCGCATATACCCCCGGCGAGTCTATGACTCTTCAGGCGAATGCTAACTATCACGGCAGCGTTTCGGCGTTCCGTCTGAATATTACCTTTGCAACCACGAAGGTTCTTGACGACGTAGCTGTCCTTAAGCGCTTTGAGGATGGCGAGATCGTATTTGACGGCGAGCTTCCTCTCAAGAAGAGAGCAGAGCTTCTCAAGGCAAAGAAGGTTACCGTTAAGGATACGATGTCGGTTCTTTCCTGTATCTTCAATACGAAGACCGAGCTTCTTTCCGATCCTGACGTAAGACGCGCTCTTTCGCTTGCGGTAGACAGAGAAGAGATTGTCAAGCTTCTTACCTTTGCAAAGCCCGCTGCGGGACTTATTGCGGATAAGGTGTTCAACACCTCGAACGGCAAGGGCAAGGCTTCCTTCCGCAGCAAGTGCGGTGCGATCCTTGAATCCAAGGCAAATATGACCGAGGCAAAGCGTCTGCTTGAGGGCAAGGCGACGGGTGAAATCAATCTCGTTGTACATGAAGACGAGGCGGATATTGCTGTCGGCGAGTACCTTAAGACTGTATGGGAAAAGCTCGGATTCACCGTCAACGTGACTGCTCTCGGAAGCGTTGAGGATATCGGCGAAAACGAGACGGTATATATGAACGATCTGTATCTTGATGCGTACGAAAGCGGAGATTTCGACGTTATCCTCGTTGACTACACGATGTTCTCGACTGATGCGTTCGGTAACCTCGCATCCTTTGCCGTACCCTTTGCGGGCGGTGCAATGGATATGACGACCGGCTTGTACGAGCTTGAGCCTCATATCAGCGGATATTCAAATCCCGAGTACGACGCTATCATCACTCAGGCGTATGCCGAAACCAATGCAACCAAGAGAGCGGAGCTGCTCCATCAGGCGGAAAAGATGCTTATGAACGATATGCCGATTATGCCTCTCGTTCAGCTTCAGAGTGCTTATATGGTTGCAAAGGACCTCAAGGGTGTCAAGACTAACTACTACGGTATGCCCGTCTTCTCGGGTGCTACCCTTAAGAATGCAAGCAAGTATCAGGTAGGACAATAATTCAAATCATTACACGGCGGGGAAATCCAATTTAGGATTTCCCCGTAATTATCCCGAAAAATTTGCTTATAAAAGGATATAGAAATGCAAAGTCAGCTTCGCGATAAAAACGATATAAAAATTTTTATATTGCATCTTTTGCGTCACATCAGCTATCCCCTCGACTTCGTCAGCATAAATGACATAGTCGTTCAGGATGGCTTTGTCGGCTATTTCGATTTTGTCGAATGCTTTGCGGAGTTACTCGAAACCGGAAACGTGCTTGAGCTTCCCGTTGGCGAAGAGGGCGAGGAGCTTTACGAGATAACGGAGCAGGGGGCTATCGTCGCCGAAACGCTCGACAGCCGTATTCTTCAGTCGATAAGAGAAAAGAGCCTTAAAAGTGCGCTTCGCTTCCTTTCGTTCCGCGAGCGCGGGGCGAAGGTCAAGTTCGACTTTGAGCCGCTTCCGAACGGCCGCTTTATCGCAAAATGTATTATCACCGAAAAGGACAAGGAGCTGCTGAACGTCGAGGTTGCTGTTGAAAGCAGTACTCAGCTTGAGAGAATAAGGCGCAACTTCTATGATAAGCCCGAGGTTGTTTACCGCGGCATAATGGCGGTATTGACGGGCGAAGTGAATTATCTTATAGAATGATTGTGTCGATTTTTAAGATAGGCTTCTCCCAAGATGCCGCACAAATCGACAGAATTTGTTAAATATCCACATAAAAATCCGTGATTTCGCCTTAAAAATCACGGATTTTTATGTTTATTATTAACAAAATTCAAAAAAATATTAAAAATTCTGTGAAATGTGTATTGACAAACTGTTTATTAGTGATATAATTATTGTATCCATTGTCGGAGGAGTGTTTTGTTTCCCGATCTTATCACTTTAGCAAAAAACGGCGATGAAGGCGCATTTTCGGAGCTTTGCGAAATATACAAGCCCCTGATTGAGAATATGACCGACAGATATGCTGCGCGCCTGAATGCAATAATCCAAGACAAGGACGACCTGCGCCAAGAGGCAACGGTTGCCTTTTATCGCGCTGTTAAGACGTTTGATGTGAGTCAGGATAAGGTGTCCTTCGGGCTTTATGCAAAGATCTGTATAAAGAATAGAATGGTCAGTCTTATTCGCCGCGCAAACAAGAAGTCGGCTCTCAGATCTGCCGGCACCGCTGAGCCCGAGGGGAAGCGTATCGGTGACCGAGTTTTTGATTTCGGCGAGCTTCTTGCGATCTCAGACCGGATTTTAAGCAAAAGAGAAAAAACGGTCTTCTCTCTGTACGTCGGCGGAAAGTCTTATAAAGAAATATCCGAGCTTCTTTTCGTGTCCGAGAAGTCGGTCGATAACGCGTTGTTCCGCGCGAAGTCGAAGATAAAGCGACACTATAATAACGTCAATATGCCCTGATAGCTTAAGTAAAGCGTTGTATCAATTTTGATTTTTTGAAGTTTGAAGCAAAGATGACGGTGACACCCCGTCCGAGGGCAAAAATATTTACCACATTAAAGCGAGGTAGCAAAATGTACGAAGACAAGACTCTTAAGTGTAAGGACTGCGGAAACGATTTCGTGTTTACCGCAGGCGAGCAGGAGTTCTATGCAGAGCGCGGTTTCCAGAACGAGCCGCAGAGATGCAAGCCCTGCCGCGATGCACGAAAGAATGCCGGTCAGGCGAAAAGGGAATTCTTTACTGCCGTATGTGCAAACTGCGGCGGAGAAGCTAAGGTTCCCTTCGAGCCCAAGAACGACAGACCCGTATACTGCAGCGAGTGCTACGCTGCTATGAAGCAGCAGTAATTGCCTCTTTCCGGGTGTCCCGAAAACATTGTTTTTCAAGATAGAATCCGACCTCGGTCGGATTTTGTCTTTTCTATTGATTTTTTTGAAATTATGGTATATAATGTTATGGAAGCCCTACGGGGCAATATTGAAAGGTTAGTCTTATATGAGCAGAAGAAATAAGAACAAAAATATCGTCCCTGCGCTCCTTTCATTTACGGCGATATTCGCCGTTATCGGAATGATTATCGAGACCTGCGCAATACTTTTCGGATATGATGCGAATATGCGCGTTTTCAAGCTTGGAAGCAAGATCGCGCCTGTTTCGGTTGCCGCGCTTTTCATTCTTTCGATTTTGACGGTAACGCTCGCTATATGCGCCGGCAAGATCGGAAAGATGAGAACTCACCCTCACAGCAACGCGCTTTCCGAGGCGGTTGCGGCGATCGGCGGTTTTGCAATGACCGCCTCGTCGATAATTTTCCTTATCGAATCGTGGCGCGACGGCGGTGCTCTTAAACTCTTTACCGTGCTTCTTTTCCTTGTGTCAATTCCCGCAGGGCTGAACTTCTTCCTCGGCAAAACGATGAATGAACGCAGTTCTACCGTTTTGGCATTCTTTCCGCCGCTATGGAACGCGACGTGTCTTGTGCGCCTGTATTTCGACGCGGGAAATGCTATAAACGATCCCGTCAGAATTCTTCTTCAGATAACTCTTGTTGCGGTTATGCTTGCTCTCACGTATGAGCTTAAGCTTCGAGTAAAGGGAACGGGAAAAATAGTGTTTACCGTTACCGCGTCGCTTGCGACTGTCCTTGCTTCGTCGTCCTTTATGTCGGTAGCGCTCCTTTACCTTATCGTAAAGGTCGGAAGTGTTGCGGATCTTCTTCTTTCGCTTGCATCGCTTCTCATTTCCCTCTATCTCCTTATGCGTCTCGGCGCGTATTACAAGGTCAGAGAAATAGACTTATAAAAACATTGCCGCACCCGTGTTTTCGCGGGTGCGGCTTTTGGGTATACAAAAATCCATTCGCTACTGCGAATGGATTTTTTCTTTATGAATCCTGATCTCCCGTTCGATAAGGAGATACGACGGCCCGAGTGAAAAGATAAGCAAGAGGGGAAGGATTATTCTTATAAAATACGTTTGCCTTGACATTACGAAGGTCTTTGAGGGCCTGTCCTTCGGTGTGCCGTTTATGCTTTTATCTACGATGTTTTCGTCCTCCTCGACCGTCATTATTCGGTCGACTACCTTATTTTCGGGCAGAAATGCGGCATAAGCCGGAGATGCGAGGGCAAAAATCAGTATTAAGGGCAAAATAAACTTAAATAGCTTCATCTTTTTTAGCCCCCTTTAACAGGTATGGCAATTCCACCGCCACCGTGACCGCGATCAGCACGGCGCAGATGAGGAGCATCGTTATACGGCTGAAGGAGATGAGATTGGAAAGAGCTTGACCGAGATATGAGGCAAGCGTCATTATGGCAAAGGAAAGCGCGGGATTATTCGGGAGAAGGCGGGCAAAAGACGTAACCGTCGGTGCAAGCGACATTGAGAGTAAGAACAGTCCGAGCAGCGAAAGCTGCTTGCTGTCGGGCGAGAGGAAAATGAGCATCGTTCCGACACAGGACGTGGCGGAGACCGTTATCATTTTTCCGACAAGATCGGATAGGAAGCCGCCGATTGCGCGCCCGAGACCGATTGCGAAAAGAAGCTCAAACTGCGTTTTGAACCATACGTTCCAAGAGAAATTAAACGACGAAAATTCGTAGGACAGAAGCAGATACGCGAGCGCAAGAAAGACGAACGGAAGCGGCGAAAAAGGCGCTTTGTTATCGTCGTTTTCCGATGCTTGAGCGGTCTTTTGATACGTGTCCATAGGAATTGCGAGTATCATAAGAAACGGTGCGAAGAAGTGGCCCGCGAAGCCCGAAAACGAAGCGCAGGCGATACCGATTCCCGTTCCGCCGATAAGAAGCCCGATATCGCGGCTTTTTCCGCCCGATCGCGAAATGACAGACGACGATGCGAAGGAATAGAAAGCCGCACTGCCGAGCCCGAGAAGAACGACCTTCAGGTCGACACCGAATTTTGTCGGCAAAAAGTATCCGAGAAAAATAAGCAGTGTCGAAAGCCTCACGCCCGTGTGTTTATTTTCGACTCTGTCGGCGAAAACCGAAATCAGTCCCATTCCTCCGACCGAAAGCACGTTGAACAGTACTGCAAGCATCGACATTCTGTCGTAGCTTATATCATCCTTCAGATGATCGTAAATAACGGAGCAACAAACAGAGGACGCACACATACTCATAAGCGCATAACGCAGAGATATTGATGAATTTGATGATCTCGGCTTATATGATTTCATACCGTCCTCCTTTTCGTTTATGAAATCATTATACCCGTTTGACCTTGATTTGTCAACTCGGCTCGTATGTTATGTAAATTTATATTATAAAGTTAATATAAAAGTGTTGAAAAAGAGGGAAGTTTGGTGTATAATCAAATAAATAATGACGAATGAAGGAGAAATACGATGAGTACGCTTCATATAATCGACCATCCCCTTATCATGCATAAGCTGACCATAATGCGTGACAAGCGCACCGGTGCAAAGGAATTTCGCGAGCTTCTCGACGAGATAACTCTGCTTATGGGCTATGAAATAACGAGAGATTTTCCCCTCGTCGACCGGGAGATCGAAACGCCGATTCAGAAAATGAAGGCGAAGCGTATTGCAGGTAAAAAGGTCGCTGTTGTTCCGATACTCCGCGCAGGGCTTGGAATGGTTGACGGACTGCTTGAGCTTCTCCCCGTTGCAAAGGTCGGGCATATCGGTCTTTACCGCGACCACGAGACTCACAAGCCCGTCGTTTACTATTGCAAGCTTCCCGAGGATATCGGCAAAAGAACCGTAATTCTCTGCGATCCTATGCTGGCAACGGGCGGAAGCGCCTCCGATGCTATAACGATGCTTAAAGAAAGAGGAGCGAGGGACATTCGCCTTCTCAACCTCGTTGCCGCACCCGAGGGTGTTAAAAAGGTTCAGGACGATCACCCCGACGTTGATATCTACGTTGCCGCACTTGACGAAAGGCTTAATGAAAACTGCTATATTGTCCCCGGTCTCGGCGACGCGGGCGACCGTCTTTTCGGAACGAAGTAATGACGGAGCTTGAACTTTCAGAAAGTGTAGTTTCTCTTTTGAGGGACAAGTCACTTACGATATTTACCGCAGAATCCTGCACGGGCGGACTGATAGCCAAGATGCTGACCGACGTATCGGGCGCATCGAGCGTCGTCCTCGGCGGAGTCGTGTCGTATACGAATGAGATTAAAAAAGAGCTTCTCGGTGTCAGTGCCGAGACACTTGATACTTATACCGCGGTATCCGAGCAGTGCTGCTATGAGATGGCAGAGGGCGCGCGTCGGGTATCGGGTGCCGATATTGGAATTTCAACAACAGGCTACGCAAGCGGCGGAGAGGGTGTTCCGTCCGATATGGCGGGAGTCGTGTATATTGGAATTTCAGACATCTACGGTACGTCTGTTTTGAGATTGTGCCTTGACGGAACGAGAGACGACGTCAGGCGCGGGGCGGCTCGCGAGCTGCTTGAGACGCTCCTTTACCGAATAGAAGCATACGAGTGAACTTTTTTCACCTTTCTTGCTCGTGCAAGAAAGGTGAAAAAAGAAACACGCCAAGGGGACAACCGATAAAATTTTGATATCAAAATTTTATACGTTTTCCCCTTTGGAATCCCCTTTCGGTCGCCCACGTCATTCTGAGCGGAGCGCCGCCAGACCCATTCGACTTCGCTGCGCTTCGCTCAGGGTGACGGCGGCGCGTAGTCGAACCGCGAAGCGGCGATTCGCAGAATCGGAATCTCGGGCGAGCACCACGTTGTCTTGCCTTCCCCGGCGGGGGAAGGTGGTTGAGCGAAGCGAGACCGGTTGAGGTGTAGCCGCGAAGCGGCGTGTTTCAAAGGAATGTAACACCGTTTTTGTGCGGCGGTAGCAAGCCCCCGCCCTACGAATAACGCGACGAAGCATCAGTATGATCTTGTAGGGGCGAACTGTGTTCGCCTGCGCCAAACGCAAGAAATATGTTGAGGAATAAAGTAAGAAGAAATGAAAGAAGCAACAAAGAAAAACGGCAAAAACAGGAATAAGGAGTATATGCGAAATCTCATTTTGATGCTCCTCTTTTTCCCTATTGCCGTTTTTTATCTTGAAATGGTAGTGCGTCTTCGTACGATTGGTGCTCCGACGGTAGTTGAGCTGGCTAACATCTTTTTCTTTTCGTTCTCGATAGGTGCATTTATATCCTTCGTGTTGCTGTTTATAAAAAACCGAACGGCACTCAGGATAACGGCGATCGTGCTGACGGTCGCGCTTGCGCTTCTTCTCGGCTCGCAGATGATATATTTCCAAATTTTCAGGTTCTATTACAGTCTTGAAAGCACGTCGATGGCGGGAGAGGCGATGACCGATTTCAGCAAGGTAATGTGGAATGCTATCGGTAACAACTTCTTTTATATCATTCTTCTTGCCGTTCCGACCGTTATTATCTCGGTTTTCGGCGGCAAGCTTACCGATTATCCGATAAAGCGTATTCACCCGATGCTGAACTATTTTGTTGCGGCGGTGATGGCCTTGTCCTTTATATTCGGCTCGGTATCGGTTGCCTCCGACAGCGGCGACTACGGTTCGCTTTACTACTATAAGTATCACGATTCGACAGAAACTGCGGGCAAGGTCGGACTTATCACCTCAACTCGCCTTGCGCTTCAAGAGTATTTCTTCGGCGGGTTTGAAGAAAAGGTGGTCATTAAACCGGGAATGAACGACGTAGACCTTGGAACAGATGGCGGCGGTACGACCGATCCCGGAACGACCGATCCCGGCGGAACGACTACAGAGCCAGAGCCTCCCGTGATCTACGGAGACAATATAATTGAAAATCTTAATTTCTCCAAGACGAGCGGTAAGATAGGAGAGATGAACAAGTACTTCTCATCGCTTACACCGTCGAAGAAAAACAAGTACACGGGAATGTTTGAGGGATATAACCTCATATTCCTTACCCTTGAGGGCTTCTCGCATCACGTTATAGACCCTAACCTTACGCCTACCCTTTATATGATGGCAAACGACGGCTTCGTTTTTGAGAATTTCTATAACGGAGCGTGGGGCGGTTCGACCTCGACGGGCGAATATGCAAACCTTACGGGCAATTTCTACAACAGCACGAGCTGTATGCAGACGCTTCTTCCAAACACCTATCAGCCGTTTGCGCTCGGTAATCAGTTCAAGTCGCTCGGATATACGACAAAGGCGTATCACGCCTGGACGCACACCTATTATAACCGCCACAAGTCTCATCCCGTGCTCGGATACGAGTGGATCGCTTATAACAGAAATAACGTCAAGGGTTATTCGGGGCTTGAAGATTATACCTTTGCCGACGGAAGTAAAATGAAGTTCCCTTGGGTTCCGTCCGACCACGATACCGCAAGAATTACGGTGAACGATTATATCGACAAAGAGCCGTTCCACGTTTACTATATGACGATAAGCGGTCATACCGAGTATAACTGGACGGGAAACAATATGTGTAAGAAGCACAGGTCGTTCATCAACGGCTACTGTCAGCAGTACGGGCTTGATTATTCAGATAAGGTGAAGGCATATCTTGCCTGCCAATACGAGGTCGAGCTTATGCTGACCGAGCTTGTCAACAGCTTAAGAGATGCGGGCGTGCTTGACAGGACCGTCTTTGCAATGAGCGCCGACCATTATCCGTACGGAATGTGGGTTGACGGTGACGCATCGCATCTTGCCGAGCTTTACGGTATTCCCGAAAAGAATATCAGCAGTAACTTCGAGTTATACAGAAACGCCTTTATAATATGGAACTCCGCGATGGAAGAGCCTGTTTATGTTGATACGCCCTGCTCGGCTATCGACATTCTCCCGACGCTCTCAAATCTCTTTGGGCTTGAATACGATTCGCGCCTTATGGCAGGAACCGATATCTTGTCCGACATCGAGCCGATCGTTATCATAAACTTCGATAACAAGGCGGGCTCGTGGAACTGGATAACGCGTTACGGCTCATATAAGACGTCTACAAAAAAATTCACCCCCGCCGAGGGCGTTACCGCTTCGGAGGAGGAGATCGCCGCCTACGTCAAGAGCGTAAACAATCTCGTATCGGCGAAGAGAAAATACACATTTTACGTTATAGAAAACGATTATTACGCATACGTATTCGGAAAGAAATCATAAAATGAAAACTGTAATCAAGGTTGGAACCTCGACCGTCGCTCACGAGGGCGGTCGACTGAATATAAGAAGGGTGGAGGAGCTTTGCAAGGTTCTCTCCGACCTCAAAAATGCAGGACACGAGGTGATCCTCGTTTCCTCGGGTGCTATCGGAATGGGCGTCGGCAAATTGGGGCTGAGTAAGCGTCCGACCGATATGCCGACGAAGCAGGCGGCTGCCGCCGTCGGTCAGTGCGAGCTTATGTATACTTATGACCGGCTTTTTTCGGAATATAATCACACCGTCGCGCAGATACTTCTTACCGCGTCGGACGTCAAAAACGAGGAGCGTCACGAGAATTTCAAAAACACGCTCAACCGTCTTATCGAGCTCGGCGCACTTCCCGTTATCAATGAAAACGACACGATAGCGACGGAAGAGATCGCCGTCGGCGATAACGACACCTTGGCGGCTATCGTTGCCGAAAGCGCCGACGCCGACCTGCTCGTGCTTCTTTCGGATATTGACGGTCTTTACACCGCCGATCCGCACAAG
Source organism: Eubacteriales bacterium (assembly GCA_045533115.1). Lineage (GTDB taxonomy): Bacteria > Bacillota > Clostridia > Oscillospirales > CAG-272 > Colimorpha_A. The sequence continues at coordinate 11,984 of JAZSHF010000058.1, read as the reverse complement.
GACGAAAACGCCGTTCTTATTCCGACGGTAAGCGAGATAACGGACGATATAATCGCCCTCGGCGGCGGCAAGGGAAGCTCGCTCGGCACGGGCGGAATGAAAACGAAGCTTTCCGCTGCGATCATTGCGACTGAGGCGGGCTGTGATATGATAATCGCTAACGGCGCGGATCCGAGTATTCTTTACGATATTTTCGAAAACAAAAGTGTCGGAACGAGGTTTATAGGCAAAAAGAAATGACAACTAAAGAAATACTTATCAAAGCAAAAAATGCGAAAAACGAGCTTCTGCTCCTTTCGACCGAGGATAAGAACAGAGCGCTTGACGCTATGGCTCGGGCGATACTTGAAAATGAAGCCGAGATTTTAAGCGAAAACGCGCTTGATCTCGATGCCGCAAGGGGCGTCATCTCTGACGTTATGCTTGACCGTCTCGCCCTCGATCATAAGCGGGTAAACGAAATGGCAAGCGGAGTTACCGCGCTTATATCCCTTGACGATCCCGTCGGCAAAACAATATCTGAGCATACTCTGGAAAACGGACTGACGGTTAAAAAGACCTCGGTTCCGATGGGCGTCATCGCGATAATCTACGAGAGCCGTCCGAACGTAACGTCTGATGCGGCGGCGCTTTGCCTAAAGAGTGGAAATGTTGCCGTTCTCCGCGGGGGCAAGGAGGCGTTCCGAACTTCGTTCGCTGTTGTAAAGGCGATGAAAAAGGGACTTGAAAAGGTCGGCTTGAACCCCGATTTTGTCAATATCGTGACCGATACGACAAGAGAAAGCGCGGCCGAGCTTATGACAGCGGTTGGCTACGTTGACCTTCTCATTCCGAGAGGCGGAAAGGGACTTATCCGCGCCTGTACCGAGAATGCGACCGTTCCGTGTATTGAAACGGGAACGGGAATCTGCCATATTTTCGTCGATGAATCGGCAGACATTGATAAGGCGCTTACGATAATCGAAAACGCGAAAACTCAGCGTCCGTCGGTATGTAACGCCGAGGAGGTACTGCTCGTTCACGAGAAGATCGCCCCTGAATTTTTGCCGAGGCTGAAGTCGCTTTTGGTCGATGAAAGAATTGACGGCGGAAAACAGCCCGTCGAGCTTCGTCTTGATAAAAGGGCGGCGGAGATCATCGATGGAACGCCTGCGAGCGAAACCGATTTCGACACCGAATTTCTTGACTATATTCTTGCAGTCAAGGTCGTTTCGGGCGTGAAAGAGGCGGCGGAGCATATAGGTCTTCATTCGACGCGCCACAGCGACGGAATAATTACCGAAAACGAGAATAACGCCCTGTATTTTACGACGGTCGTTGATTCTGCGGCGGTCTACGTTAATGCGTCGACGCGCTTTACCGACGGCGGACAGTTCGGGCTCGGCTGTGAAATGGGAATTTCAACTCAACGCCTTCACGCAAGAGGCCCGATGGGACTTAACGAGCTTAACACCTATAAATATATAATTACCGGAAACGGGCAAACGAGAAAATAATATGAGAATTGGATTTATCGGCTGCGGAAATATGGGCTCGGCGCTTGCGCGCTCTGTAATGAAGTCCGTTTCCCCATTTAACATTGTAATTAACGATACGAACAAGGAAAAGGTAAATGCCTTTTGTCTTGAGACGGGAGCTATGACGGGGGATCTGCGTGAGGTTGCCTCCGACTGCCGTTACATATTCCTTGCCGTGAAGCCCCAGATGCTTTCTGAGCTTGCAATCGAGCTTCGCCCGATGCTTGAAGAAAGGAAGGACGGCTTCGTCATCGTTTCTATGGCGGCGGGAGTTACTACCTCGCGTCTGACCGAGCTTTTCGGAGATTATCCGACTGTAAGAATAATGCCTAATCTTCCCGTATCTGTCGGAGAGGGAATGATCCTCTATACCGCGACCGAGAGCGTTGCGGATGACGAACTTGACGGCTTCCTTTCCTTGATGAAAAATGCGGGCGCTCTTATGCGCCTTGACGAATCGCTTATCGACGCGGGAACCTCGGTTTCGGGCTGCGGCCCTGCCTTTGTGTGTCAGGTTATAGAGGCACTTGCACAGGGCGGTGTGAAGTGCGGCCTGTCTTATGACGACTCGCTCGTTCTATCTGAGCAGACGCTTCTCGGAACTGCAAAGATGCTTCTTCAGACAAAGGGCGATCCGAGTGCGCTTTGTAAAGCCGTATGCTCTCCCGGCGGAAGCACCATCGAAGGAGTAAAGAGTCTTGAAAAGGACTGCATAGGCGACGTATTCAGCCGTGCCGTCTGTGCCTCTTATAAGAGAAATATCGAGCTTGGAAAGTAAGAGATATAAATGAAAACAGTAAATATTTATACCGACGGTGCCTGCAGCGGAAATCCCGGCCCCGGAGGATACGGCGCGATACTCGTTTATCACGAGTACGAAAGAGAGCTTTCCGAGGGCTTTGCCGAAACGACGAACAACCGAATGGAGCTTCTCGGCGCAATAAAGGCGCTGGAGCTTCTGAAGGAGCCGTGCAGGGTTCTTTTGACCTCTGATTCAAAATACCTTGTCGACGGTATAAACCTCGGCTGGGCGAAAAAGTGGAAGAGCAACAACTGGTTCAAGCCCGATAAGAAAAAGGCGCAGAATACAGACCTTTGGGAACAGCTTCTCACCCTTAACGAGCGTCACGACGTGACATACGTCTGGGTGAAGGGTCACGCGGGGCATCCGTACAACGAACGCTGTGACCGCCTCGCCGTTGAAGCGATCGAAAGAATAAAGAACGAAACGAATGAGTAAAATAACCGAGAGAACCCCTCTCGGTTATTTTTGGTAAACATTGTTGACTTTTTGATCCGGCTGTGTTATAATGCTAACATTGATAACCTAATGAACCCGAACCCAAGGAGAAAATTATGGCTAAATACAATACGAATTTCGTATATGAAACCGAAGAAGTAACAACGATTAGAGAGCTTATCGAACGCTCGGCATCGCTTTACGGCGAGCGTCCCGCATTTCTGTACAGCGAGGACGGAGAAGTAAAAGAGATAACCTACGGTGAGGTGCTTGCGCGCGTTAAGGCGTTTGCAACTTATCTCCGCAGCAAGCTTCCTGAGGGGTGCAAGATTGCAGTTACGGGCAAAAACTCGTATAATTGGGTAATTTCATATCTTGCAGTTACTTGCGGCGTCGGCGTTATCGTTCCGATAGACAAGGATCTTCGCGGCGAGGAGTTTTCTGATCTGATAAAGGACGCGGAAGCGGATGCGGTAATATATTCTCCCGAGCAGGAGGATAAAATAGCGCTTATTCCCGATGATATCATGAAGCTTAATATGGACGGCATCAACTGTTACGTTGAGGATGGCAAGACGCTTATCGAAAACGGTGACACCTCTTATCGCGACCACAAGATAAATCCCCACGCCCTCGGCTCGCTTCTTTATACTTCGGGTACGACGGGAGTCGCAAAGGGCGTTATGCTCTCGCAGTATAATATATGCTTTGACCTGACGCACGCGCTTCGCCGTGTGAAAATATATCCTTCGGACGTGATCCTTTCGGTTGCGCCGCTTCATCATACCTACGAAACGACGGTTGGTTGTCTTCTCGTGATGTATTCGGGAAGCGCGATCGCGTACAATAGCTCGCTCAAGCGTCTGCAGGCGGAGCTTAAGCTTTACCGCCCGACCGTTATGGCGGTCGTTCCGCTTATTCTCGAAACCTTCCGCAATGCGATTCTCAAGAAGTATAAGAAGATCAAGGGCGGTAAGCTTATATTCTCGCTGCAGAAGGCGGCGTCAGACATGACGGGTAATAAGGCGGGTAAAAAGATATTCAGTATCATCAGTGAGACCTTCGGCGGCAGAATGCGGCTTATGGTCTGCGGAGCCGCGCTTTTAGCTCCCGAGGTGTTCCGCGATTATGAGCGCTTCGGCATCAAGCTTATGATCGGCTACGGGCTTACCGAAACCGCGCCTATTTCACTTATGCATAATGATTTCTATACCTGTCCCGACGATATCGGTTATCCCGTTTCGGGTGTTTCGGTCAAGCTTGACGACGTAAACGAGGAGGGCGTCGGCGAGCTTCTCGTCAAGGGCCCGAACGTAATGATCGGCTATTATAAAAACCCCGAGGAGACCGCCCGCGTAATGACGGACGACGGCTATTTCCGCACGGGTGACCTTGCACGTCAGAAGCCGAACGGCGCATATCAGATCGCGGGACGCGCGAAGAGTATGATCGTTTCTCCCGGCGGTAAAAAGATATTCCCCGAGGAGCTTGAGCTTTACCTCGAAAAGAGTGAGTACGTTAAGGAAAGCCTCGTTTACGAGGAAAACGGCGGGGAGGGAAGAAGAATTGCCGCGGCAATTATTCCCGACGATGAAAACGTGGCGTCCAAGCTCGGAATGAAGGCGGGAGACGATGGATATGCTGAAGCAGAAAAAAATCTATTTGAGAAGATCGTTAAAGACGTAAACGATAAGTTCCCGCACTATAAGCATATCGGTAAGGTATATGTGAGAAAGACTGATTTCGTCAAGACCACGACGAGAAAGATCAAGCGCAACGCTCCCGAAAATCTCGATAACGAATAAGGACGGTTTTTCAGTATGAGAACGGCTAACGAAGCAAACAGGGAGAAGTTCCTTATCGCTGCTGTAAGTGAGCTTGAGGAACACGGTGTTACCGATTTCTCGATTCGCCGCGTGGCTAAGAAATGCGACGTTTCCTGTGCCGCACCGTATAAGCATTTTGAGAGCAAAAACGATTTGCTGCTTGAGGTTATGCGGTATATAGGCAAAAAATGGAAAAAGGTTCTCGAGGCTACGATAGAGTCACATAAGGGCGAGCCCACGAGGGATCAGATAGTTGCCGTCTGTATGGCTTATCTTGTGTTCCTTTGCACATATCCGGAATACCAGACGATACTTTATATGAACGATAGGGTCTTCGAGCCTGAATTCCTTGCCGAAAAAAACAAGCTTTCTACCGTTACTATTGATTTGATACGGGAATATTGCGTTGCCACCAATATTGATGAAAAAACGCTGAATGAAAAGTATTTCGTTATACGCGCGCTTCTGTTCGGCGGCGCATTGATGATAAATTCGGGTGCTCTTCCGTTTGACGGGGGAACGATGGATATGATAAAGGACAAAATCGAAAGAGAATTTGATATGCTTCAAAAAAACGGGGTGTAAGCACCCTGTTTTTTGCGTTTATCTCTTGATATAACCGAAATATTTTGTTATAATATATAATTGATATAGTATAGTTATAATTATAAGTATCTATAAAAGGGGAGCGTTATGAAAATTCGGGAACTCATAACTAAAATTTCCGATGGGTATCTCGATTCCGCGTTCGCTTCGCTTTACGGCGAGGAAAATATAACGGTGCAGAGAACGCGTTATACCGATGCGGTCAAGGAATTTGCCGCTATCTACGGCGAAAGTAGAGACGTTAACCTATTCTCAGTTCCCGGTAGAAGTGAGATTTCGGGCAACCATACCGACCACAACCGCGGTTGCGTTATTGCCGCCGCTATCGACCTTGACATTATCGCGGTCGCTTCAATGAGCGGAGACGATACCGTAAGAGTAAAGAGCAAAGGCTTCCCCGAGGACGTTGTTTCATGTAACCCCGAAAAGCCGGATGAAGCACTTTTTAATTCGTCGTCGTCCCTTATCTCCGGCGTTTGTGCCGGCTTCAAGAACTGCGGATATAAGGTTTGCGGCTTTGACGCTTATACGACATCGAACGTTCTTAAGGGCTCGGGAATTTCTTCCTCTGCGGCTTTTGAGGTAATGATCGGAAATATTCTCAACTATTTCGTTAACGACGGAAAGATTTCTAATCACGTAATTGCCGAGATCTCGCAGTATGCTGAGAACGTTTATTTCGGCAAGCCGTCGGGACTTATGGATCAGACTGCCTGTGCGGTCGGCGGATTTTCTTACATAGACTTTGCCGATCCTAAGGCGGCGAAGATCGAAAAGCTCGGCTTTGACCTAAGCGCTGAGGGCTATTCTCTTTGCATTACCAATACCGGCGGAAGCCATGCTGACCTGACGGGCGACTATGCGTCTGTTCCCGCTGAAATGAAGGCGGTTGCGGCTGAATTCGGCAGAGAGGTGCTTCGCGGTCTTGACAAGGATACTCTTCTTTCCCACGCAGGCGAGCTTCGAAAAAAGCTCGGTGACAGAGCCATTCTCCGTGCCTTCCACTTCATCGGCGAAAACGACCGCGTAAATGTGCTTGCGGAGTGTCTCCGTAACGGCGACCTTGACGGCTTCTTTAACGGCGTTAAGGCATCGGGCAATTCGTCCTTTATGTGGCTTCAGAACGTATACACAACGAAGAACGTAGAGGAGCAGGGACTTTCTCTTGCTCTTGCGGTAACGGAATACGCGCTTTCGAATACCGCCCGTCCTTCCGCTTGGAGAATCCACGGCGGCGGATTTGTAGGAACCATTCAGGCGTTCGTTCCGAACGAGGACGTCGCTTCCTATAAAAAGGAGATCGAAAGAGTGTTCGGTGAAAGCTCCTGTACCGTTCTTAAGGTAAGAAAAGACGGAGCTATAAAGGTTCTTTAATTAAAAATTCAAGAGGATAGATATGTATATTGAATCCCTACAAATAACGTCCTTTGCGGGCATAAGCGGATATGAGATGTCCCTTCGCGACGGAGTTAATATCGTCCGCGGCGATAACGAGGCGGGCAAAAGCACGATAGCGGAGTTTATCCGTTACGTTCTTTACGGTTTTAACGGCAAAAGCGACCGCGAAAGATATATCGGCTTTTCTTCGAATACCGTGGCGGGAAGTATCGTTATATCCGACGGCGGCAAAAAATACAGAATAGAGAGAAGAACGGCGGGAACGAAGGATTCCGTTTCGGTATACGATCTTGAAAACGGAAGCACCTGCTACGAGGGTAAGGTTCCGGGCGAGGTATTTCTCGGTATGCCGTCGGGGCTTTTTGCAAGCACGGCGTTCGTCGGTCAGACGGGCGGAAGCCGTATAAACGGCAAGGACACCTCGGAGCTTCTCGATAATCTACTTTTCGCCGCCGACGAGGGTGTGAATGTAAAAAAGGCACTTAAGCGTCTTGACGACGAAAGAGTTCTACTTCTTCACAAGAACAAAAAGGGCGGAAGGATATTTGAGCTTGAAAATAAGCTCTCGCTTCTCGATACCCGTGCCGAAAAGGCGAGAAACGACGGCAAGGAGCTTCTCGTTATCGAAAATAAGCTCAAGGATAACGACGTTACCCTCGAGAGTGACAGGACAATAAGAGATAAGCTCGCGTCAAGCATTGACGATTATCAGCTTTCAAAGAGCCGTGAAAGCAAGGCGCGCTTAGATCAGCTTGAGGAAAATTACCGCAAAGCGACCGATGCGCTCTCGGAGCACAAGACGTCTCATACGAGAAAGGGCTTTTTCCCCGACGCCGCATATCTTCAGTCGCTCCGCGATTGTGCGGCTGAGGTCGCAAACTGCGACACGAGAATAGATAGTGTCGAAAGACGGCTTGAAAATCTCAACAGAGAAATGGAGATCGACCGCCGTGCGCGCGAGGAAGCTCTGCGCATAAATAACGAGAAAAAGAAAATAGTCACGGTAAAAAGAGGAATTACAGCGGCGTTCGGCGTATTTTGCCTTCTTCTGCTCATTATCGGCGCGGCGCTTTGCGCTTGGATGTTCATAAGCGGAAATAAGGGCGCGGGAATTGCGCTCGGCATTGCCTCGCTTCTCGGCTTATCCTTTATGATCGGCTCATTCTCGTTCGTCAAGAAGCAGTCGGACATTATAAAAGAGCTTGAGACCGAGGCACTCGTGACCGATGACGGATACGAGGCAAAGCTCGATATTATTCGAGGAGATCTCGATGAGCACAAGAGAGAGCGCGCTAAATATGTAAAAGCACTTAACGATCTGTGTGCGAGATGGGATATCAAGTATTCAAAAGCGGTGCTGACCGATCTCGTTGAGGTCATAAATATAGCAAACAGGCTCGAGACCGATGCGGAGCACGCCCGTATCGCTTACGTTCAGATGAAGAGCGAGGCTGAGGAAAGGCGTCCCTACGAGCCGATAGACGATGGGCGGGAGCTTGACGTTCCCGACGGCTTCGATTACCGTGATACTGACAGACGCTTGAAGCTTGCAGAGGAATCGATACGCTTGAAGGAAGAAATAAAGCATAAGCACGAGGTTCGCCTGGCACAGCTTTCGGCAGTTGCCGAGCATCCTTACGACGTTGCCGAGCTTATAAAGAAGACGAATGAAGAAAAGTCGGTATTGACCGAGCGTCTTAACGCCTATACTCTTGCATATTCGATGATAGAAACGGCGTCGGACAATATGCGCCGTTCGGTTTCCCCGCGTCTGTCACGCGGCGCGTCGGAGAAGGTGGCGTCGCTTACCGACGGCAAGTATGACGAGATCGGTGTTGACGGTGAGTTTTCTCTTACCTTCCGTCCGCAGAGCGGAGAGGGCAGGGTAACGAAAGACGAGTCGTTTATGAGCGCGGGAACCTCGGATATAACCTACGTTTCTCTGCGCCTGTCACTGTCCGAGCTTATCTCGGGCGGCAAAGCGGTGCCCATCGTATTCGATGAGAGTTTTTCGCGTCTTGACGATACGCGGCTTACGAATATGATGAAGCTTCTTTCGAACGAAAAGGGGCAGGTAATAGTTCTTACCTCAAACGGCAGAGAAGAGGATGTCCTGAATAAAGCCGGAATTTCTCATAATTATATAAATTTGGGTTAAAAAATTCAAACAAATGTTTGACTTTTCACTTGATTTGTGATATACTGTATTCAGTAAGATGAAGGGGGAAGCATAATATGGAATATTCCCCCGATACCTGTGCCTGCTTTACGGGACACCGAGCGATGACCGAGGACGAGCTGAAGGACGCGGCTGCTCTTGTTTCGAAGTACGTAACAGAGCTTTACGCTAAGGGAATTAAGAATTACTATGCGGGCGGAGCGCTCGGCTTTGATCTTGCCTGTGCCGTGACGGTGCTGAATATGAAGCGCGTTTATCCCGATATAACTCTTAATCTCGCGCTTCCTTGTCCCAATTATTCGAGCAAGTGGCGTCGGTCGGAGCTTGAGCTTTTTGGGCGTGTTCGCGATCGCGCCGACAGCGAGGTGTACGTGAGCGAAAGCTACCATAGGGGGTGTATGCAAATGCGGAACAAGTATATGGTAGACAGAAGCGTGGTCTGTATAGCCTATATGAAAAAGAGAGCCGGCGGAACCTACAATACCGTTACCTACGCTCAAAAAAGAGGACTTGAAATAATAAACTTGACCGACATTGCGATCAGCGACCAGATTAGCTTTGATATTTGATCGGAGATATAATGAAAAAAATACTGATTTTACTTCTTGCGCTTTCGCTTTCACTGCCGCTTTTTTCCTGCAGTAAGCCGAAGCCTCTGAAGATAAGTGAGGAGGAGGCGTTTGCGGTTCTCACCGACCTCGTGCCTCGATCCTATGAATTTAACGTGATATTCTTCGGAGAGGGACTTCCTCACGAAGCGGGAAGCTACGAGGACACGACCTACGTTGAGGTCGATATTGCGAAAAGCACCTATAAGTCGATCCCTGCCATTAAGGCCGAAGTCGAGAGGGTATATTCAAAAAGATATCTGAAATCAATTTATATAAATATGTTCGTCGGTTCGAAAACATCGAGCAAGGACGGACTGCTTGACAATGACGTAAGCCCTCGGTATAAGGTGATCGACGGCAAATTGATGATTGATGCCTCCTATGAGGTGGTCGATATTATGGGGAAGCTCACCGTTGTTTCAAGTACGGTGGTGAAGAAGACGCCGAAGTATGTGAGCGTTGACGCCGTTTGTCTTGATGAAAACGGAAACGAGATAAATAAGCGCTTTTTTATAACGAAAGAAAACGGAGTTTGGCTGCTTGACGGCCCGACTTACTGATAAGGAGAATAAAATTATGGCTAAAGCAACACCCAAAAAGCCGGTTGAAATGCCCGGCACCGATGCTGAAAAGAAAAAGGCACTTGACGTTGCGATAACGCAGATAACGAAGCAGTACGGACAGGGAGCAATAATGCGTCTCGGCGAAAATAATGCCATGAGCGTAAGCGCAATTCCGACCGGCTCGCTCACTCTCGACCTCGCGCTCGGTATAGGCGGAGTTCCGAAGGGGAGAATAGTTGAAATTTACGGACCCGAATCCTCGGGTAAAACGACCATCGCGCTTCATATAGCGGCGGAGGCTCAGAAGCAGGGCGGCGTTGCGGCGTTCGTTGACGCGGAACACGCGCTTGATCCCGTATATGCAAAGGCGCTCGGAGTTGATATAGACAATCTTCTCGTTTCTCAGCCCGACAGCGGCGAGCAGGCGCTTGAAATTACCGAGGCACTCGTTCGCTCGGGTGCGGTAGACGTTCTCGTCGTTGACTCGGTCGCGGCACTTGTACCGCAGGTTGAGATCGACGGCGATATGGGTGACTCTAACGTCGGCGTGCACGCGCGTCTTATGTCGCAGGCAATGCGTAAGCTCTCGGGTGCTATCTCGAAGTCGAACGTGGTCGTTATCTTCATAAACCAGCTCCGCCAGAAGATCGGCGTTATGTACGGCAACCCCGAAACGACGACGGGCGGTACTGCTCTTAAGTTCTACGCGTCTGTCCGTATCGATATCCGCCGTTCCGAGGTTCTGAAGAACGGATCGGAGCCGTATGGAAGCCGTACCAAGTGTAAGATTGTTAAGAACAAGGTCGCTCCCCCCTTTAAGACCGCAGAGTTCGATATAATATACGGCAAGGGAATCAACCGTTCGGGCGAGATAATGGATATCGGTACCGAGCTCGGAATCATCGAAAAGGGCGGCTCGTGGTTCTCTTATAACGGAACCCGTCTCGGACAGGGACGCGACAATGCGCTTGCTTTCCTTGAAAGCAACCCCGAAATGTTTAGCGAGGTTGAGGAAAAGATCAAGAAGGCGCTGACGGGCGACGAAGCGGTAAATGAGGTATCGCTTGACGAGGACGACTTCGAGTTCGATCTTGACGACGATGTATAAAAAACGCAGAGCACTCGCACCGTCTGACCCCGAAAAGGCATACGGTGCGGCGCTTCGCACGGCGATGAACATTGTCGGTTACAAGGATAACACGCTATATCAGCTAAGAACGAAGCTGACCGAGCGCGGCTATTCCGAAACGACGGTAGATGACGTTTGCGAGTATATGACGTCGAAGGGCTACGTGAACGATACGCGGATGATATTCCGTTCCGCACGTTCGCTTGCGCTCAACAAGCTTTACGGCAGAAAACGAATTATGAGAGAGCTTGCGCTGAAACGGTTTACCGATGAAGCGTACGACGCCTTTTCCTTTGAAAGCGACGAGCTGGAGGACGTTGATTTCGTCGAGATCTGCTTGAAGCTCTTAAAGAAAAAGGGCGGAGCGCGCGACGATAAAACCTTTGCTTTCCTGATGAGATACGGTCATTCCGTTTCCGATATTAAGGAAGCGTACAAAAGACTTGAAAATGAGGATGAATAAAATGACGAAACACGAATATAAGACCAGTGGTACCTGCTCGCGCAAGATAATCTTCGAGCTCGACGACGAAAACAAGGTACATAACGTAGTCTTCGAGGGCGGCTGCCACGGAAATCTCCAGGGCATCGGCAAGCTCGTCGAGGGTATGGACGCTGCCGAGGTAATCAAGCGCGTCGAGGGCATCAAGTGCGGCTTCAAGCAGACCTCTTGCCCCGATCAGCTTTCAAAGGCTGTTGCCGAGGCTCTTAAAGGATAATGAAATAAATTAAAGCGCTCAAAAAATGGGCGCTTTAATTATTTTGTATTGCTTATATTCTCGGTGTTTATACTAGTTGCGTTTTTTGTGTTTTGCTTAATTAAATATGTCTATTAGGAATGTTAAAGCAAAGAATGATATTCCAATGATAGCGAGCACAAGACCTGAAAGGCTCATGCCGTGCCTATATCCTATT
>JAZSHF010000017.1:0-12619 GCA_045533115.1 Eubacteriales bacterium | reverse complement strand
ATAGCGCGACGGTCTCCTCCATTGCGCCAAGCGTTGTCGTCATCAGCGCCGACAGCGCCACGACGGCAGGCGAATGTTTCTTTACAGCGGCAAGCACCGCCTCAGGCGGAACGTCGTGGCCAAGATCGATACAGGTGTTTCCGTGTGATTCGAGAAGAGCCTTTACAATGTTTTTACCGATGTCGTGTATATCGCCCTTGACGGTCGCAAGGATAACGGCACGGCTGCCGTTTTCCGACGCGCTCGGCATAAGCTTTTTAAGCTCGGAGATCGCACCGCTTGCCGCGTCTGCACTCATAAGAAGCTGAGGCAGATACGCCTTTTTTTCTTCAAACTGACGTCCGATCTCGTTCAGTGCGGGAATGATCTCGGAGTTTATAATGCCGAGAGGATCGGAGCTTACCTTTGCGGCAATTTCTGCCGCTTCCTTTGCCATTCCTTTAAGAATACAGTAGGAAAGCGTGAGGTCGGATTGCGGCTTCACTTCCCTTTCCGTCTTTGCTTTGTCGGCGTATGAAATGTAATCAAGGCAACCGTTATCAAGCCCGTGAAGCACGCGGAATGCGTAATAGGTGTCGAGCATAGCGCTCGAAAATGGGTTCATTATAGCGCTTGACAGCCCGTTTTCAAGGGCGATGGCGAAGAAGGTCGAATTTATCTTCTCGCGCTCGGGCAGACCGAAGGAAATATTCGAAACGCCGAGCACGGTTTTGAAGCCCATCTCGGTCAATTTCTTAACCGCACCGAGCGTTACCGACGCACTGTCCTTGTCGGCAGACACCGAAAGGGCAAGGGGGTCGACGATGATATCCTTCTTTTCAATGCCGTATTTTTCTGCTTCGGCGGCAATTTTGAGCGCAATTTCGACTCTGCCGTCTGCCGTATTCGGTATTCCGTTTTCGTCCATCGTAAGAGCGACGACACTTCCGCCGTACTTTTTGACGAGAGGGAATACAGCGTCCATCTTTTCCTTTTCGCCGTTCACGGAATTGTCCAGCGGCTTGCCGTTATAGATCCGCATAGCACGCTCGAGCGTCTTGGGGTCGGCGGAATCGAGCTGGAGCGGAAGCGCGGTCACGCTTTGAAGCTCCTTGACCGCCATTTCCATCATTTTCGGCTCGTCAATGTCGGGAAGGCCGACGTTCACGTCGAGGATATGTGCACCCGCTTCTTCCTCGCGGCTCGCCTCAAGGAGCAGGTAGCCTATATCGCCCTCGCGGAGCGCGGCTTTTAGCTTCGGCTTGCCCGTCGGATTGATTCGCTCGCCGATAAGTATAGGATCGCCGTCTATTTTAACCGCCTTTGCGTAAGAGGAAACGACGGTCATTTTTTTCTCGGTTGGGTATTTGAAGTCAACACCTTTTACCGCATCTACCGCCGCCCTTATATGCTCGGGCGTAGTTCCGCAGCAGCCGCCGAGAAGCGTTACGCCCATTTCTGCCATTTCGCGTATGTACTTTGCAAATTCGTCGGGCGTCGTCGTATAAACGGTCTTGCCATAGGCGACGGTCGGAAGTCCCGCGTTCGGGTTCATAACGATGGGCGTTGACGATACCGAAAGGAGCTTTTTTGCGATGGGAAGCATCATATCGGGGCCATAGGAGCAATTAGCGCCGAACGCGTCTACGTTAAGACCCTCGAGGATCGCCGACATCGTTTCGGCGTCAGCTCCTGTCATCACCTTGCCGTCTTCGCCGTATGCGTTCGTTACGATTATAGGCAGATCCGTCACTTCCTTTGCCGCGACGACCGCCGCCTTCGTTTCGTAGCTGTCCGCCATCGTTTCAATAAGGATAAGGTCGCATCCGCCCGCCTTTGCATATTTAAGGCAGGACGAAAACGCGCTTACCGCGTCCTCAAAGGAAAGGTCACCGAGCGGAGACAAAAGCCGTCCGAGAGGACCGAGGTCGTAAGCAAGATAGGCGTCGGGATAGTCAATCAACGCCTTTTTCGCGCAGTCGAGCGACGCCGAGATAAGCTCGGCATAGTTTTCATATTTAAGGGGATTTATTCCAAAGGTGTTCGCCTTTATTATATTCGCACCGGCAGATAGATACGCGCGGTGAAGCTCGGTTATCCTGTCGGGATTGGTAAGCGACCAATTTTCGGGCGCTTCACCCGGTTTAAGACCAAGCGACTGCAAAACGGTACCCGTACCGCCGTCGAAAAAGAGAAATTTACTTTTCAGGTCGTTAATAAAGCTTTTCATTGAAGTATTCCCGCAATAGCTGTAATTGATTTCGTCGGCGTCATAAGAAGCGACGAGGAAAGTGTGATCCCGAGCGTTTTTTCGGCATCGAGAAACTGTAAAAGCGGCTTTTGAAGGTTAAGCGGCAGATCTCCGTAGCCGACGCTGAAACGCGGAGTGTGGGACGTTCCCTCGAAAATAAGCTTTTCCGCCTCGTCGCAGACACTTTCGGCGAGAGCCGACGCGATGGCATCGGTTATGAACTGCTCTGACGGCACTAATTTGCCGAGTTTGATGAGCAGTCGGTCAACTCCGCTTCCGAGTGTGACGGCAAATACCGCCGCACGCCTGCATTGACCGAGATTTTTGGTCAGATCCTTTGAAATTATCTCCCCAAATCCGAGGTCGATAGCGTTCCCCGCCCTTTTTATATCGCAAAAACGGCAAACGTACCGCGCCGAAGCTGTTTTCTTAAGCTCATTCAGACACTTTGGAATGAGAGGAACGCTGTCAGTCGGACACCCGAGCCGAGCGCGAAGCTCGTTTCGGTTAATTTCGGGAAATGGCAAAGAGCCGCAGGTAATCATTTCAGTATTTCGCTCACGTTATTTTTAATCGCACGCGCGATCTCAGGCTTGTTCATCGAGTAAACGTGAACGGCGTTTACGCCGTTGGCGTAAAGGTCGATTATCTGCTCGGTCGCGTAAGCGATACCCGCCTGACGCATAGCGTCGGGATTGTCGCCGTAGCGGTCGACGATTCGCAAGAAACGCTGAGGAAGCGCGCTTTTCGAGATCGAGCAAATTCTTTTTATTTGCGAGGCGTTCGTGACGGGCATTATTCCCGCGACGACGGGCACGTCAACGCCCGCGCGGAGCAGACGGTACATAAAGTTATAGAGGATATTGTTGTCGAAAAACATCTGAGTCGTCAGGTACTCACAGCCACTCTCAACCTTCCTTTTAAGCCCGTCAATGTCAGATACACTGTTCGCGCTTTCGGGGTGACATTCGGGGTAGCAGGCACCGCCGATACAGAATGAGCCGAATTTTCTTATTTCCTCGGTGAGGTCGGAGGCGTATTTATAAGTAAGATGCTCGCGCGTCATTCCCTCGGGCAGGTCTCCGCGGAGGGCTAAAATATTTTCGACACCGCGGTTTTTCAGGTCGGTCAGCTTATCTACGATACTTTCTCTTGTCGCGTTTACGCAGGTCAGGTGAGCGACGGGGGAAACGCCGAGAGCGTTTATTTTCTCCGCGATCTCCGCCGTGTAGGAGGCGGTCGTACCGAGGGCGCCATAGGTGACGCTCATATATGACGGGCTGAGCGATGCGATTTCCGATGCAGACGCCATTACCGCGTCAAAATTTGCGTCGGTTTTAGGTGGGAATACCTCGAATGACAAGCTCGGCTTTGTGCCTTTGATAATATCTGTAACCTTCATAAATATTGCTCCATTTTAATCTGATGAAGTAATTATATCACTCTTTTATATCAAATTCAATAGTAACGAAAAATTTTACGTTATGTCATTATGCTCCGCAATTCATATAATGCTTTTGAGGAGAAAATGCTCCTCACAAAATACAGGAGGAAGAAATAATGGCAACCTTTTTCAATCAGGCAACTCTGACCTATTCGGGTGGCACGGCTGCATCGAACGTCGTAACGGGAGAGCTTGTCGAGGCGATAAGCGCGATAAAGACCGCCACGACAGACACCTACCGCGCGGGCGAGAACGTGACCTATGTGATAAGTCTTATCAACGCTTCCGACGCTCCATCGTCACTTCTTACCGTGACCGACGATCTCGGTGCTTACGAGTTTGACGGGAATACCGTATACCCCCTTGTTTACCGCGAGGGCTCCGCGCAGCTTTTCATTGACGGCGTGCCGAATGACGCGTTCAGCGTAGCCGACACTCAGCCCCTTACCGTGACGGGGATCACGGTCCCCGCAAACGGTGACGCTATCCTCGTTTATACCGCCGATGTAACGGAATTTGCACCCCCCGCGTCCGGCGGCGAGATAGTGAACACCGCTGCCGTAACGGGCGCGGGAATAACCACCCCGATAGCCGCTACCGAAACGGTAACTGCAGAGAGCGGTGCGCTTCTTTCGATAACGAAGGAAATATCCCCCTCGACAATAACGCCTAACGAACCGCTGACCTACACAATCACCGTGACGAACAGCGGCAACGAGGACGTGGTTGCGACCGACGATCTCACCGTCCGCGACGTTTTCGATCCGATCCTTGATATAACCTCAGTAACGCTTAACGGCGAAGAGCTGACCGAGGGCGACGATTACACCTATAACGAAGCGACGGGCGAATTTGAGACCGTCCCGGGAAGAATAACGGTACCTGCCTCGACCTTTACGGTCGATCCCGAAACGGGCGCATTCGTGCCCACACCGGGCGAAGCGGTGCTGGTCGTAACAGGAACAGTTCAGTAATCTTGATATATCCTTGCGGGCGATTTTATAATCGCCCGCTCGTTTTTATTGATTTGCCCTTCGGCGCGATTATTCGGTAGGTTTACGAAGCGATACCACTCATTTCATTACACAAGCAAGAAAGTCAGCAAAACATTACGTTGACTACACAGCCTCAATATGCTAAAATATACTCACCCCCAAGTATGGAGCGCAATATGGACTTTTCACAAAAGCCCAAAAACCGCTGCCGCCCCAAAAGGGCAGGAGTAACGGCAGAAAGAAAGTATATACTGCATTAACTTAATTTGCGAGGTACAATATGATAACCATTAAAAACGAAACTCTTATCTGTGAAATTGACGAAATCGGTGCAGAGATCAAAAGCCTGAAAAAGGGCGGCACCGAATATATGTGGAGCGCAGACCCCGCATTCTGGGACAAGACTGCTCCGATACTCTTTCCCTGTATCGGCTTGAGCAAGGACGATAAATATACCCTCAACGGAAAAATTTATAATATGAAAGAGCACGGCTTTCTCATTCAAAAGGAATTTGCCGTTGAAGATGCCGCCGACTCGTCGGTCACGCTGCTCTATACTCATAACGACGAAACACTCGCCGTTTATCCTTACGAATTTGAATTCCGCGCCGTCTTCACGCTGGTCGGAAGCTCGCTCAAGGTAGAATACAAGGTAAATAACCTCACAGACGATACGATGTATTTTTCGGTCGGTGCTCACGAGGCGTATGCAACCCCCGGCGGAGTCGAGGATTACGACGTTATTTTCCCGTACAAGGAAAATCTTGACACCGTTCTTTTTGACAGGCTCCTCGTCACCGACGATACGATGACGATAGGTAAGAACATCGACACCCTCGCAATATATGAAAAGTATTTTGAGCTCGACACCCTCATATTCAGAAACCTTAAGTCAAAGGAAGTAGTTCTCAAAAACCGTAAAACGGAAAGAACGCTCAAGGTCGAATACCCCGACTGCGATTACCTCGCCTTCTGGCACATGCCAAATGCCGAATATCTCTGCATCGAGCCGTGGACGTCGCTCACCGCACACGCATACGGCGATTACGATATAACGAAAAAAGAGGGCATAGTTGCCCTCGTTCCCCACGGCGTTTACAGTAACACGCATATTATTACGGTATAAAATAAAGGGTGGTTATCCGCCCTTTTGTTTTTCAGTACAATTAAAATGATATATCACTGTCCTGATATGATATACTTAGCTTCGGCAAGCATGATATAATATCCGTTCCTTCATACGCGGAGCGTATATCATCTGCAAAGCAGACATCATACCCGTTAGGGTATATCATCCGTGACTGCAAGGAACGGATATCATTAGGTCGCGCTTCATTATGAAGTGCGACCTATCCATTCGGGGCAGCTTTCAAATTCCATTTTCTTGCCGTTTTTCGGGTGCGTGAACGTCAAGCGGTACGAATAAAGCATCGGATCGCCCTTGCCGCCGCCGTATCGGCTGTCACCGACGAGGGGGAGAGAGCGTGATGCGAACTGCGCTCTTATCTGATGCGTTCTGCCCGTATAGAGCTTGACCGAAACGAGGGCTTTGCCGTCATCGACCTTAAGGGTCTTATACGAGAGTTTCGCTTCCTTAACGCCTGCGCGCTTGCGCTTTACAACGTAGGTCTTGTTTTTTGACCTATCGTGGTAGAGCAGGTCGGTAAGCACCGCTTCGCTTTCGCTCGGCACGCCCGAAAGGAGCGCCAGGTACTCTTTTCCCGCGTCGGGGTGCGACAGCGCCTCGGTCAGCTTGCCCGTCATATCGTGGCGGAGCGAGTATACCATAAGTCCGCCGACGTTTTTGTCAAGACGATGCACCGTTCCGATATAAGCATCGGGCTTGCCGATTTCCTCTCTTATAAGCGACGGAACCGACTTATCGCCGTCCTCGGAGACGTATCCGATCGGCTTGATAACGACACACAGATATTCGTCGCGGTAGAGAATTTCTATCATACTCTTTCGCCGAGACGGTCGATATTCTCACGGTAGAAGCTTTCAAATCTTCCCTCGTCGAGCGCGTCTCTTATTTTCTGCATAAGGTCGTTATAGAAATAGAGATTATGAAGCACGCAAAGGCGCATTCCGAGCATCTCGTCGACCTTGAGAAGGTGGCGGATATACGCGCGGCTATAGCTGCGGCAGGCGGGGCAATTACAGCTTTCGGATATCGGGCGCGGATCGGTTTTGAACTTCTCGTTCAGCACCGTCAGCTTGCCCTCCCAAGTGAAAAGGTTGCCGTGGCGCGCATTACGGCTCGGCATTACGCAGTCGAAGAAATCGACTCCTCTGCGTACCGCCTCGAGAATGTTCTGCGGTGTACCGACACCCATAAGATAACGCGGCTTGTTTATCGGCATGTGCGGCTCGACCTCGTCGATCGTCGCGTACATCTCCTCTGCCGTCTCACCTACGGCAAGACCGCCGATAGCGTAGCCGTCGCAGTCAAGCTCGGCAATACGCTTCATGTGGTTTACGCGGAGATCCATATAGGTACAGCCCTGATTTATACCGAAAAGGAGCTGATTCTTATTTATCGTTTCGGGAAGCGAATTTAAGCGCTTCATCTCCGCCTGACACCTTTGAAGCCAACGGAAAGTGCGGTCGCAGGAGTCCTTCGCGTAGCGGTACTCGGCAGGGTTAGCCACGCACTCGTCGAACGCCATCGCGATGGTCGAGGCGAGGTTCGACTGTATCTGCATCGACTCCTCGGGTCCCATAAATATCTTCTTACCGTCGATATGAGAATTGAAGGTAACGCCATCTTCCTTTATCTTGCGGAGCTTCGCAAGCGAGAAGACCTGGAATCCTCCCGAGTCGGTAAGAACGGGGCGGTCCCAGTTGAAGAACTTGTGGATTCCGCCCATTTCGTGAATGAGGCGGTCACCGGGACGGATGTGAAGGTGGTATGTGTTCGAAAGCTCGACCTGACAGCCGATCTCTCTTAGATCGTCCGTCGACACGCCGCCGCGAATTGCCGCGCAGGTACCGACGTTCATAAATACGGGGGTCTGAACCGTTCCGTGTACCGTCTCAAAGGTGCCTCGGCGCGCTCTGCCCTCTTGCTTAAGCAGTGTAAATTTTGCCATTTTATTCTCATTTCCGCCGAGATAACAGCTCGGCTTTTTTATTTTCTCCGCGAAAACAGCGCGGGAAGGTTAATTTTAAATGTGGTGCGGTATTTTGGCAGCCTTCCCCTTGGGGAAGGGGGACCACGGGCACTGTGCCCGTGGTGGATGAGGTGTCCTAAGAAAAGTAACATCGTTTTTGAAACGGTTGCTTCGCAACCTAACCTCATCCGACCTCGGTCGGCTTCGCCTCTCTCGGCCACCTTCCCCAAGGGGAAGGCTTATTTACGTCCTCTCGAACTGCCTTTCAAATTCGCTCTTCGTCATTTCGAATGCGACGGGGCGCCCGTGTGGGCAGAAGCGGATGTTGGGGTTGGTAATTACCTGCTCGGCGATCCAGCGGATATTTTCGGGGCTGTCCTCTCGGCCGCCCTTGACTGCCGCCTTGCAGGACGCTTGGTAGAGCGCCTTTTCATAGAATGCGTCTCTGCCGATCTTAAGGTCGCCGTGACCGTCACACAGGCGCGAGGCAAGCTCCGAGAACATCGTCACCGCCTGCGCGTCGTTAAGCCCCGACGGGTACTGTATAAGATCGACGCCGTTTTCAACCTCAACGAAGTCGAAGCCGAGCTTGACAAGCTCGTCGAGATATTCGGAGCATGAGGCAAGCTCCTCGCGCGTGAGCGGTACGTTCACGGGGAAAAGCAGCAGCTGTGACACAGGCTCCTTTGCCGACATATTCGCGCGCATCTGCTCGAACAGGACCCGCTCGTGTGCCGCGTGCTTGTCGATTATCATCATTTTGTTTTCAAGCTCGACGAAAACGTAGGTATTGAACATAACGCCAGCGATCTTGAAAAACGGTACCGAAATCGGCTCTTTATTGGTCAAAATCGGCTCATTTTGAGCCGATATCGGCTCGTTAAGTGTCACTTTCGGTGCAATTTCGGGCGCTTTTATCGGCTCGACGGCAGGCGGGCGCTCGGTGAAGCTCGGACGTTTTTCGACCTCGGGCGCGGGGGGAACGGACGGCTTTTTAAGCTCCGTCTCCCACGGCATAAGTATCGGCTTCGGCACCGCGACCTCGATATCGGGCAGGGCGGTCTTTTCCTCAACCGGCACCGTTATCTGCTCGTACTTTCTCGTCAGGCGTTCCTTCTCCGACGCGATCTGCTCCGCCTCGGCGTCGGTCGCCGTTTTCATAGACAGCACGTCCTGATAGAGCTTGTAGCTGTCGCCCGTGAGCTTGGTTTGTCCCATAGTCGGGCGGTCGATACCGCTCATCAGCGTGTTTTTGACCGCACAGTAGACGGCGTTAAATATCGGCTTGTCGTTAGAGAACTTGACCTCTAATTTCTGCGGATGAACGTTTACGTCGACGAATGCAGGGTTCACCGTTATCGCCAGCACGCAGGACGGGAATTTGTCCGACGGTATGTAGGACGAAAACGCCTGCTCAAGTGCCGCCGAGGCGGTTCCGCAACGGACGTAGCGCCCGTTTATGAAGAAGTTTTCAGCACCTCGGTTTCCGCGCACGTTATCGGGCGTACCGATAACGCCCTCGACCTCGACTCCGTCAGTCATATCGTGTACATTGACGGTCTTTTTCGCGAAGTCGCGTCCGAGGACTGCGTAAATTACGTTGACGAGCGAATTGTCGCCCGCGGTCTGGAAGCGCAGGTTGCCGTCGACGATAAATTTGAACGAAATGTCGGGGCGCGAAAGTGCCATTTTTTCCATCACCGCGCTGACGGCAGCAGTTTCCGACGCGTCGCGCTTCAAGAACTTACGCCTTGCGGGGACGTTCGAAAACAGCTCCTCGACGATGACTGTCGTACCGTAAGGACAGCCGCTTTCGATACAGGAAACGATATTGCCTGCGTCGCTCTCAACTATAACGCCGAGGTCGGCGTCCTTCGTTCTCGTCATTATTCTCATTTTCGATACCGACGATATTGCGGCAAGCGCCTCCCCTCTGAAGCCGAGGGTGACGATACCGTCGAGGTCGGCTGCGTCCTTTATCTTGCTCGTCGCGTGGCGGCGGGTACAGATAAGGGCATCGTCCTTTGACATTCCGCATCCGTTGTCGGTTATACGCATAAGCGACACGCCGCCGTTTTTTATCTCGGCGGTTATTTGCGTCGCACCTGCGTCTATACTGTTTTCAAGCAGCTCCTTTATCGCCGAGGCAGGCCGTTCAACGACCTCTCCCGCCGCGATAAGGTTAGCTACCTGACTGTCAAGAAGATTTATCTTCTGCATATATTTTTCCTTTATTTTGCTATTTTTTTAAGTTCGGAGAGGACGTTCAACGCTTCGATCGGCGTTAAGAGGTTGAGGTCGAGGTTAAGCAGCTTCTCTCTTACCTCGTCTGCCTTATAGTCGTCGAAGGTTATCGCGCTGTCGCGTCCCTTGTACTCGACGGGGCGCGCGTTTTCGGTCGTTAACTGATTAAGCACTTCCTTCGCGCGTCTTATTACCTCGTTCGGTACTCCCGCGAGCTTTGCGACTTCAATGCCGTAGCTGTCATCGGTCGCACCGCGGACTATCTTGCGAAGGAAGGTAATATCGTCGCCCTTTTTCTTTGCGGCGATATTGTAGTTGACCACGCCCGTGATCTCCTTTTCGAGCACCGTCAGCTCGTGATAGTGCGTTGCGAACATCGTCTTTGCGCCAAGCTTTTTGCCCGCCGTATATTCGGCAACGGCACGCGCGATACTCATTCCGTCAAAGGTCGAGGTGCCTCGTCCTATCTCGTCGTAGATGATAAGACTGCGGTTCGTTGCGTTTTTTAGGATATAGGCGACCTCGTTCATTTCGAGCATAAAGGTCGACGTTCCCGACGCGAGGTCGTCCGACGCGCCTACGCGCGTGAATATCTTATCGACGATACCGATTCTCGCTTCCTTTGCGGGAACGAACGAGCCGATCTGCGCCATAAGGGTTATGAGCGCAACCTGCCGCATATAGGTCGATTTACCCGCCATATTAGGGCCTGTTATCAGCGCGAGGCGGTTATGGTTGGTGTCAAGAAGCGTATCGTTCGGAACGAAATAGCCGTCCTTCGCGTACTGCTCGACGACGGGGTGGCGTCCCTCTTTTATCACTATCGCGTTACCGTATTCGATCTCGGGGCAGGTGTAGCCGTTGCGAACTGCGACGTCGGCAAGCGACACGTAGCAGTCGAGCTTCGCAAGGAGCGACGCCGTCTGCTGTACGCGCTTAATTTCTGCGGCGATACGCTCGCGTATCTGCGTAAACAGCTCGTATTCAAGGGCGTTCAGCTTGTCCGACGCGCCGAGGATCATTCCCTCTTTTTCCTTAAGCTCTTCGGTTATGAAGCGCTCTGCGTTGACGAGGGTCTGCTTTCTTATATAGCGGTCGGGAACCTCGTTCAGATTCGATTTCGTGACCTCTATATAGTAACCGAATACGCGGTTGAAGGCGACCTTCAGGTTCTTTATGCCCGTCGCTTCCCTCTCTGCTTCGGCTATTTTTTCAATATAACTCTTGCCGTTATGCACTATCTCGAAAAGCTCGTCCGCCTCGGGATTGAAGCCGCGGCGGATAAATCCGCCCTCGCGCAGAGAAAACGGCGGCTCGTCGACTATTGAGCGCTCAATAAGCTCTCTTATATCGGAAAGGGTGTCGAGATGCAGGTGTATATCGGAAAGCTCCTCGCTGACAAAGGACGAGGTAAGCTCCTTGATGTCGGGAACGAGCGACGCGGTCGCCGCGATGGCGCGGAGATCCTTTGCATTTGCCGTTCCGTAAACGAGCTTCGTCATAAGGCGGTCGAGGTCGAGGATATGCGACAGGCACTCACTCAGCTCCTCGCGAGCCATAAAATTCGACACAAGCTCGGATACCGCTCTCTGGCGGCGGCCTATCTTATTCGCGTTTACAAGCGGCTGCTCGACCCAGCGGCGGAGCATTCTCGCGCCCGCCGACGATCTCGTTCTGTCAAGAACCGAAAGGAGCGAGCCCTTTTTGTCCTTGCTCCGCATCGTTTCGCAAAGCTCGAGATTTCGTCTTGTTGCCACGTCAAGCTCAAGGAACTCCCCGTTCTGATAGAATTTAAGTCCCGACACGTTTGCGGTATCGGTTCTTTGAGTGTCGGTAACGTAGCGGAGAAGCGCACCGATAGCGCATACCGTTTCCCTGCTTATCTCCTTTGCCTCATAAGCCTGCGATCCGAACTGCTTGGTCACACTTGCAAGGCATCCGTTATAGCCGAAAAGCTCCTCCTTGCCCTGTGCTACATACGCCTGAAGGCGGTTTGTAACGAAAAACTCAACGTCGGGAAGCTCGTTTATCGGCTTGTTTACCATTATTTCTCTCGGCAAGAACTTCGCAAGCTCGTTTAATACCGCGTCAGACTGATAGCTTTCAAAGCTAGTCGCCGTCATTTCGCCCGTAGACACGTCGAAGAAGCAGAGTGACGCGCTTTCGTTTACGCAGAGGGAGCAGATATAGTTATTCTTTGAGTCGTCAAGCTGTGTATTGTCGATGACGGTACCGGGGGTAACTACACGGACGATATCGCGCTTGACAACTTTCGACGTTGACGTTGCGGGATCCTCCATCTGCTCGCAGACTACCACCTTATATCCCTTTGCAACGAGGCGTCCGATATAGGTGTCGGCAGCGTGAAACGGAACTCCGCACATCGGTGCGCGCTCCTTTTCGCCGCAGGCACGTCCCGTTAAGGTCAATTCAAGCTCGCGCGATGCGGTCTTTGCGTCGTCGAAGAACATTTCGTAGAAGTCTCCGAGGCGGTAGAAGAGGATCGCGTCACGGTAGCGGTTTTTTATTTCGAGATATTGTTCCATCATTGGAGTCATAGTTTGGTTCTCCTTATGGGTAGAATAGAGAGATA
>JAZSHF010000079.1:0-20450 GCA_045533115.1 Eubacteriales bacterium | reverse complement strand
GGCAAGCTGATCGGCTTTGGCTGCACCGAGCCCACCAAGAACTACAGCTGGAAGGAATATCACTACTCCGATTACTACATGCTGGCCCGTCAGAAGAACTATATGTACGGCGCGATGGACTTCTACATTGAAAACTTCTTTGCAGATGACCTTGTGCTCGTTCCCCGTGCTTCCTACGACGAGATCATGTCCACCCTGGTGAAGTACCCCATCCACGAGGTCAAGATCTTCAGCCCCGGTCCTTGGGGTGCTTACCGCTACGAGCAGATGGACTACGGCGTAGAAGGCCTGGCCAACAACGCCTGGAACAAGATCGCTGGTCCTGAGCTGCGTATCCTCATCGACTTCGGCGGTGAGAGAAGCATCTCCATGCCCATGCTGAACGCCATGCAGTACGGCGAAGAGCTGGTCGGCAGCCTGATTCACAAGCAGTATCCCGGCTTGTTCCCCCTGGACATTTGGCTGGACGACGGCTGGCATCCCACTCCCCAGCCCGCAGAGCGTATCTCCATGCCCATGCATATCCACCCCTCCAGCAAGTATGTTGAGGATCACTTCGACGAGCCCCTGGGCCGTTACGAGACCTACTACATCGCTGAGGCTTACGAAGGTGCCAATACCTGGATGGGCTTCCATGATGAGGCTGACATCGAAGAGTGGGAGCGTCTTTGCGAAGAGTCCCAGAACATCAAGCCCATTGAGAACTGGAAGGACTTCATCGCCAACTGGCCCAGCAAGGAAGGCGATCTGTACCTGATTCCTCCTGGAACCATGCACGGCCACGGCGGCAACCAGATGGTTCTGGAGATGGATACCAACCCCTCCATCAACGGTACTGAGTACTCCTTCTTTGAGTATGACTTCGCCCGTCCCTCCTGGGATGACGATGCCAAGACCATGACCGGCAAGCCTCTGAAGATGCACCTGGAGCATGGCCGCAACATGGAGAAGACTCGCAGAGCTTCCTGGGTTAAGGATAATCTGCTGTCCACTCCCAAGGTCATTAAGTGGACCCCCGAGTACTACATCGATCAGTACAAGTCCACCCCTGTTATGCCTTACCATGTAGAGCGTATCCACTTCGAGAAGGTCGGCCAGCTGTCCACCGAGGGTAAATTCATGTACATGTGCACCCTGACTGTTGGTTCCAAGGTTACTGTCGTATCCAAGACCAACCCCGAGTACAAGGCAGAGTGTGACAAGTTCCAGACTCTGGTCATCCCCGCATCCTTCGGTGATTTCGAGATCATCAACGAGGAAGGCGGCCGCGCTACCTGCGTGCTGCAGCGCTGGAAGAAGGGCTAATAGCCTAATTCAATATAGACAAAGCGGGGCTGACGCAGATCATATTTGCGTCAGCCCTTGTCAGATGATATCAATGATGAAGAGATATCGCCGTTATATGGTTGAGATGGAGCCGACGTCTCCTTTAGGAAAAATTTCGAAAGGAGAGAAGCCGGAGCACGGCGGGATATGGGAGCTTCTTTGCAAATAATTAAACCGAAAGGATATTATCATAATGAAAGTTAATATAGCAGCCGTTGGCCTCGGACATCCGTTTGAGGTTGGCTTTAACGAATCGGACGCTTTGCTTAATACGACCGTTGCGACACTTACTGCACAGGGTATCACCTGTACGAACGTAAACGTGGTAATGCACGACCTTGAAACAGTCAAGGAGGCTGCGGCGCGGTTGAGAAATATAGATATGGACGTTCTTCTTATCTGTATCGCTACGTGGAGCGAGGACCATCACCTTCTCGATCTTCTTTCGTATATTGATAAGCCCGTTATTCTCCGCGCGTTCCCCGCAAGAGATACGGGATCGCTCTGCTGCGCTCACCAGATAGGCGCGGTGTTTACCGACATAGGTAAGGGTTACGAGTTCGTTTACGGTGATGCGGATGACGTTACCTGCGCGCTTAAGACCAAGGATATCGCAGTCGCTTACGCTCTTGCAAACTGTATGAGCAAGGTGAGAATGGGAGCTATCGGCGGCCGCGTAAAGGGTATGACCGAGATCGCTTACGATGAGTTTTCCATCAAGCAGAAGCTCGGCGCAAGAATAGTGAACCTTGATGAAAAGGAAATGACCGAAAAGGTCGCTGAAATGACCGATGACGAGGCAGAGAAGCTTCTTGAAGAAAAGAAGGATATGCTGAAGGGCTGTAAGGTGCTTTCCACAAAAGAAAGTATGCTTGAGTCTATGAAGTTTTACGGAGCTATGAAGAAGCTCGTTACGGAATACGATCTTCAGGCGCTCTCCGTAAAGTGCTATAC
Source organism: Eubacteriales bacterium (assembly GCA_045533115.1). Taxonomy (GTDB): domain Bacteria; phylum Bacillota; class Clostridia; order Oscillospirales; family CAG-272; genus Colimorpha_A. The sequence continues at coordinate 18,170 of JAZSHF010000079.1, read as the reverse complement.
TACTTATATGGGTAAGGTCTGTCTCGGTTATTCCATACTTGCGGAGGAGGGCGTGGTCGCTTCGTGTGAGGGTGACGTTACCAACGCGCTTACCATGAAGCTTCTTTACGAGCTTAGCGAAAAGCCGGTTAACAATACCGACCTTCTTTATCTTGATGAGGAGAAGAATACCATACTCTTTGCGCATTGCGGCTCCTCCGGCTTCTCGATCGCGGGCGGCGAGATTGAGCTTGCTCCCGTGCGTCTTGCTGAAAGCGGGGTGTGCAGCCGTTTCGTTATGGCACCCGGTCTTGTTACGGCGGTCAATATTTGCGGACACGGCGAGCAGTTCCGTATGGCAGTTATGACGGGCGAGGCTATTCCTTGCGGAATGGAATTCCCCGGCAATCCGGTAGTCATCAAGTTTGAAAAGGATGTTGAGAAGATCAACGAGGAAATTATGGCGAACGGAATCGGACATCACTGGATGGTCGGATACGGCGATTATCGCAACGAGCTACGCAATTTCTGCAAGATCAAGGGCATCAAATATTACGAGATATAAGATTTAAGGAGATTTAAGATGAAAAGATCAGAGATTAATGCGGCTATTAGAGGCGCACTTGAGCTGTTTAACGAATATAAGATCTCGCTTCCGTCCTTCCTCCTTTGGACACCTGAGGAATGGAAAACGAAGGGAGATGAGGCGGACGAGATAAGAGAAAATATGCTCGGTTGGGATATCACCGACTTCGGTCAGGGCGATTTTTCAAAGACGGGTTTGTTTCTTATCACGCTTCGTAACGGAAGCCAGAAGAATCCCGAAAAATATCCGAAGACGTATGCCGAAAAGCTTATGGTCGTTCAGGAAAACCAGATAACACCTATGCACTTCCATTGGTACAAGATGGAGGATATAATAAACCGCGGCGGCGGAAACCTTATGATAAAGCTTTATAATTCTGATGAAAACGAGGGGCTTGCGGATACGGACGTCGTCGTTTCTATTGACGGCGTTAAGCATACCTTCCCCGCGGGTCACGTCGTGCGTCTCTGCCCCGGTCAGAGCATTACGCTGACAAAGGGACTTTATCACAGATTCTGGGGCGAAGAGGGTAAGGGAACCGTTCTCGTCGGCGAGGTGTCTATGTGCAACGATGACGCGGCAGACAACCGCTTCTATGACACGGTAGGACGCTTCCCTGAGATAGATGAGGACGAGGCTCCTTTGCATCTCCTTTGTAATGAATACGAGGGCAAGTGATATGAAAAAGGGAATTTGTGTCGCGGGTAACCTGATAGTTGATATTACGTATCCGATCGAGCGTTGGCCGCACGAAAGCGAGCTGACTACAATTACCGAGGGCATCACACGTTCGGTCGGCGGTGCCGTATGCAACGATATAGTTGACCTTGCAAAGCTTGATCCCGAGCTTCCTTTGGAGGCACTCGGAGTTGTCGGTAAGGACCCTGAGGGCGATTTTATACTTGAAGAGCTCGGAAAATATAAAAACATTGACCTCTCAAAGCTCAAATATGCGGGAAATACCTCTTTTACCGCGGTTATGAGCAATAATGAGTCAAAGGCGCGTACCTTCTTCCAGTACAGAGGAGCAAACGCTCTGTTTGACGAATCCTGCATAGATTGGGATAAGCTCAATTCGGAGATATTCCATATAGGTTATATTCTTCTTCTTGACGCTCTTGATGCAGAGGATGCCGAATACGGCACCAAGATGGCAAGACTTCTTGCGGAGGCTCAGAGAAGAGGACTCAAGACCTCTATTGACGTTGTCAGCGAATCCGGAAACCGCTTTAGGAAGATAGTTTCTCCCGCGCTCAAGTATACAGATTATTGCGTTATCAACGAGCTTGAGGCGCAGCAGATAACGGGCGTGCTTCTTCGTGACGGAGACGGCAGGCTCTACGAAGAAAATATGAAGGCGGCTCTTGAGGCTATAAAGTCTCTTGGAGTTTCGACCTGGGCTGTTATTCACTGCCCCGAGGGCGCTTATGCTCTCGATGAGACTGACGAATATATTACTACACGCAGCGTTCCTATGCCCAAGAGCGATATTATGGGTACGGTCGGCGCGGGCGATGCTTTTTGTTCTGGCGTTATCTACGGAGCGTGGAAGAAATGGACGCTTAAGGAGAGTATTCGCCTTGCAAACTGCTGCGCAGTAGCGGCACTTTCCGAGAGGGGTGCCACCGAAGGTCTTGCTTCTATTGATGAAGTAATGAAATTTGAACAAAAATATCCCTATTGATCAGGTGAGGAAAATATGAAAACAAAAGCAGTTAGACTACACGGAAAAATGGACCTGCGTCTTGAAGATGTAGAGCTTCCCGAAATAGACGCCGACGGTATACAGGTTAAAATAATCTCGGATTCTCTGTGTATGAGCTCGTACAAGGCGTCCGTTGAGGGGGAGGACCACAAGCGTGTTCCCGAAAACGTCTCGGAGCATCCTATTATTATAGGACACGAGTGTTGCGGACAGATTGTCAAGGTTGGAGAGAATTGGAAGCATAAATTCAAGGAAGGCGATAATTTCGCAATACAGCCCGCCCACTTTTACAAGGGAACGCAGCAGGCGGTAGGGTATTCTTACGAATTCTGCGGCGGAGACGCGCAGTATGGAAACATTCCTATGGAAACGTTGGCTATGGATTGTCTGCTTCCCTATAATTCGGACGTTTATTTTTACGGCTCTTTAGCAGAGCCTATGAGCTGTATCGTCGGAACGTTCCGCGCTATGTATCACACCACTCCCGGTTCATACGAGCATAAGATGGGAATAGTTGAGGGCGGAAAGATGGCACTTCTTGCGTCGGTCGGCCCTATGGGACTTGGCGCTATTGATTACGCGATTCACTGTGACAGACGCCCCTCGTTGCTCGTCGTTACCGATATCGACGATGAAAGACTTGCTCGTGCGGCAAGTATTTACACGGTTGAGCACGCAAAGGAGATGGGAGTTGAGCTTCACTATGTGAACACCGGCAAATCCCCCGACGCTGTCAGCGAGCTCAGAGCACTTACGGGCGGCAAGGGATATGACGACGTTATCTGCTTTGTTCCCGTTAAGAGCGTTGTTGAGCAGGCAGATGCGATACTCGGATTTGACGGTTGTCTGAACTTCTTTGCCGGCCCCATCGATTCAGGCTTCAAGGCTGAGATGAACTTCTTTAACGTACACTATTCCTACACACACATCGTGGGAACGAGCGGCGGAAACACCGATGATATGCGCGAGGCTATAAAGATGATGAATGAGGGACGAATAAATCCCGCAACCATGATCACCTACGTAGGCGGCCTTGATGCGGCGGCACAGACGACGCTCAATCTTAATAAGCTGCCCGGCGGAAAGAAGCTGATATACAATCAGATATCTATGCCGCTTACGGCTATCTCGGACTTTGCAAAGCTTGGAGAAAACGACCCTATGTTCAAGAGGCTTGCAGAGCTTGTCGAGGAGAATAACGGTCTGTGGAACGGTGAAGCGGAAAAGTATCTTTTGGCTAATGCAAAGCCGATCGGATGAAAGGACTAAAATATTATGAAAGCAGTTATGTACGGGGGCGGAAATATCGGACGCGGATTTATCGGTGCGCTCTTTTCGGCATCCGGATTCAAGACGACCTTTATTGACGTTGCGGCGCCCGTTGTAGAGGGGCTTAACCGCGAAGGAAAATATCCCGTAAGAATTGTTTCGGGAGAGAGCCACGAGGACATTGAAGTTGTCAACGTATGCGCGGTAAACGGAAACGATACCGAGGCGGTAGCTGCCGTAATAGCCGAGGCTGATATTATGGCAACGGCGGTAGGCGTAAATATTCTTAAATTTATCATACCAAATATCGTTGCAGGCTTGCGCAAGCGTATGACTCTCGCCGCAAAGCCGCTCAACATACTTATATGCGAAAATCTTATGGACGCAAATAAGGTGATTGAGGAAATGATAAAGGCAGAACTCACCCCTGACGAGTGCGCTTGGTTTGATGAGAACGTAGGACTCGTTGAGGCGTCTATCGGACGTATGGTTCCCGTTCAGACTGAGGAGATGAAGGACGGAAATCCTTTGCGCGTTTGCGTTGAGCGTTACGGCTTTTTGCCTGTAGACAAGGCGGCGTTCAAGGGAGAGATGCCTAAGATAAGGAATATGGTTCCTTTCGAGCCGTTTGATTTTTATATCAAAAGAAAGCTCTATATTCATAATATGGGACACGCGACCTGCGCGTATCTCGGAGATGTGCTCGGACTTGAATACATATATGAAGCGATTGACGTAGAAGAGGTATACGTTATAGTACGCAACGCCGTTCAGGAAAGTGCGCGCGCTCTTTCGCTCTGCTACGGAGTTCCGCTTGAGGATATACTCAAGCACATCGACGATCTTCTCGTACGATTTACAAATGCAGCACTCAAGGATACCTGTAAGCGTGTAGGCGGAGATCCTAAGCGTAAGCTTTCAAGCGCTGACAGACTTATCGGTGCGGCAAATCTTGCAATGAAAAACGGTGTCACACCTGCTTATATCACCATCGGCGCGGCTGCCGCCCTTGTTCGTTATATCAACGAGGCGGAGGGAATGGAGCAGAATGCCGAGAATGCGGCGAAGGTGCTTTCCGAGGTGTCGGGACTTGAGGGTGAAGACGCTCTTGCAAAAATGATACTTGAGAATTACCGTCTTCTTATTAGTGGAAAGACTCTTGGAGAACTTCGCAGAGCTGCCGACAAGATAAAGGCTCGCGAGCTTGGTGATGTTATTTAAGTAAAATCAAATAAAAACGAACAGGACGGTTTTTCCGCCCTGTTCTTTTTTGTGCACCATAACGTGACCCAAAAGCAAAGCGCCGCCGCTGTCAAAACTATCAACCTTATCACTGCTCATTTCTTATTGACATCGGCTTATAATTCAAATAATTACTGACGCGGTTAAAAATTATGCGCACAACCATATCCGAAAGGAAAACCGTGAACAAACTGACCTTTGACAGGCACATTTTTGTGACGTGCGATACCCATTTTGAATATTATATGGAGAGTGCGGAAATATATCAAAGGCTTTTGAGAGCGGGAGCTTTGCGTTCGTTGAGAAAATCACGTTAGGCTCCGTTGAGCTTCCTGCTGTGCGGGCACGGCGATCAAAACGCACAATGCGGCTGTTTCGACAAAGAAAATGTGTAAGATCAGCGCAATCGGGCAGTAAAAATTGTGTTAAAACTCTTTACAAAGCGAAAAAACAGTGATATAATTTAAGGGTAATTTAATTATTAAGGGGTAAAAGTTATGAAACTTATTATCAAAGACAATTACGAAGCCATGAGTGAATGGGCTGCTCAGCATATTGCTGACGCCATCAATAACCACAAGGAGGACCGTCCGTTTATTCTCGGTCTGCCGACCGGTTCCTCGCCCCTCGGCGTTTATAAAAGACTTGCCGAAATGAACAAGGCAGGAAAGGTTACCTTCAAGAACGTAGTGACCTTTAATATGGACGAGTACGTTGGCCTTCCCCGCGAGCACGACCAGAGCTACTGGTACTTTATGCACGATAACTTCTTTAACCATATCGACATTCCTAAAGAAAACATAAACATTCTCAACGGTATGGCACCTGATCTTGAGGCTGAATGTCAGAGATACGAGGACAAGATCGCGTCCTACGGCGGAATAGACCTCTTCCTCGGCGGAAGCGGCGTCGACGGACACATCGCGTTCAACGAGCCCTTCACCTCTCTTGCCTCGCGCACAGGCGTGCGCGCTCTTACCGAGGACACCCTTATCGTAAACTCCCGTTTCTTCGGAAACGATGTGAATAAGGTTCCGAAGACCGCGCTTTCGGTCGGTGTCGGCACCGTTTGCGATTCGAAGCAGGTGCTTCTCCTTATCAGCGGTCACAATAAGGCACGCGCTCTCCGTCACTGTGTTGAGGGCGGCGTTGACCACGCTTGGACCATCAGCGCGCTCCAGCTCCATAAGGATGGCATCATCGCCTGCGACGAGGCGGCTTGCGGCGAGCTCAAGGTCGATACCTATAAGTATTTCAAGGAAATCTATAAGAACGAGAAGTAAAATGATAACGGAAAAGCACTCGAATGAGTGCTTTTCTTCATAAACTTGATTTTATGCCGAAATTGTGCTATTATTAGCCGTAATAAAAAGAAAAGAGCTGAAAAATGAGCGCTGTTTACGCAAAAATATACACGGGCTGTTGGGTAAAACGGCGCGCCGAAGCTCTGCTGCAATAAATGAAAATGGGAAAATTTGATGAAATTTTAATATGTACCGACCTTGACGGTACGCTTTACAAAAATGACAAGACCGTTTCGGCAGAGAACAGCGAGGCGATCGAATATTTTAAGCGAGAGGGCGGACTTTTTACCTTTATCACAGGCAGAATGCCGTACTATTCGATGGACGCTTACAGGGCGGCACAGCCGAACGTTCCTTTTGGATGCGTGAACGGCGGCGGGGTTTACGACGCTGTCTCGGGGAAGTATCTTTGGATATATGGCGGTATGCCGCCCGAGGTGCTTGAGCTTGTCGAGCATATTGATAAAAATTTTCCGACCGTCGGAATACAGACGATCACCTTCGAAAACACCTATTTTTCAAAGGAAAATGAGGTTCAGAAGCATTTCAGAAGCTTGACGGGACTGCCGAATATCGTCTGTCATTACCGCGAGGTCACCGAGCCGATAGCGAAGATAATTTTTGCCGTCTGCTATGAAGACGAAATGGCGGCGGTGACAAAGGCGCTCTGTGAGCATCCGCTTGCCGAAAATTTCACCTTCGTCCGTTCCGAAAAGCACCTTTTTGAAATTCTGCCAAAGGGAGTCGATAAGGGGCTCGGACTTCGTAAGCTTGTAAGCTGTCTCGGCTGCGATATGAATAAGACCGTTGCGGTCGGCGATTTCGATAACGACGTTGGAATGCTGCGCGAGGCAAGATACGGCATCGCCGTTGCAAACTGCTCCGAAAAGGCGAGGGCGGCTGCCGACTACGTTACCGTCAGCAATGAAGAGCATGCGCTTGCGCGGATAATTTACGACATCGAAAAGGGAATATATAAATTTTGAAAAGGCGGATTTGTCCGCCTTTTTTAGAATCCATTTACTTAACCCCAAGCTCATACGCCGATTCGGTGTATTGATGCTCGTTATCAATATGGCACTGCGGCATATAGTGGCGGAAAACTTTGCGTTGGAATTATGCCTTAATAAACATCAAAAGTCGATTACGATAGGAAAATACCGTCAAAAAACCGTTACTTCTTCATTAAATTATCAAAAACCTATTGCAAAATACGAAAAAATAAGGTACAATAGTATTTGTAAAATAATGTATATAATTTTTGGAGGAATAATAATATGGTTACAGCCGGAGATTTCAGAAACGGTCTTACCTTTGACATGGACGGAAACGTAATGCAGGTAGTTGAATTCCAGCACGTTAAGCCCGGAAAAGGTGCCGCTTTCGTCCGCACCAAGATCAAGAACGTAATTACGGGATCGGTTATTGAGAGAACCTTCTCCCCTACCGATAAGTTCGAGAACGCATATATCGAAAGAAAGGAAATGGAATACCTGTATAACGACGGCGAGCTCTACTACTTTATGGATACCGAGACCTACGAGCAGACTCCCCTCGAAGCATCGAAGCTCGACGACAACTTCCGCTTTGTTAAGGAAAATATGACCTGTAAGATACTTTCTTATAAGGGCAACGTATTCTCCGTTGAGCCCCCCACGTTCGTTGAGCTGGAGGTTACCGATACCGAGCCCGGCTTCAAGGGAGATACCGCTACCGGTACTACCAAGCCCGCAACGCTTGAGACCGGTGCGACCGTTAAGGTTCCGCTCTTCATCGAGATCGGAAATATTCTTAAGATCGATACCCGTACGGGCGAGTACATCGAGCGCGCATAATATTGAATCAAAACGCCGATGGGATTTCCGTCGGCGTTTTCTGTAAAGAATAAAATCACGGAGGAATTTACAATGAACATTACCGAAAAGACCGCATATCTGAAGGGACTTCTCGCAGGGCTCAGCATCGACGAGACCAAGCCCGAGGGCAAGCTCCTGGCTGCTATCGTTGAGACTCTTGACGAAATGGCAAACGAGATCGCAGACCTCGGCGACGTAGCCGAATACCTTGAGGACTATATCGACGAGGTAGACCACGACCTCGGCGACCTTGAGACCGAGTACTATGACTGCGATTGTGACTGTGATTGCGATTGCGACTGCGACGATGACGACTACTGCTTCTGCGACGACTGCGACGAGGAGGACTGCACCGACTGCATCCTTTGCGACGAGGACGACAAGGAAGAAGAAACCGAGGAGTAATCCGACCAATGACAGAAATTGCCCCTTACCGATCAATTCTATAATCGGGAAGGGGCTTTTTTGCACCTTGCTTCAGAAGATAATTATTTTTTAATCCCAAGGAGAATCCAAATGGCAAGGCTTAAAAACTTCGGCTTTAAGCACAAGGCAGGAATACTTATGCCGATAAGCGCGCTTCCGAGTAAGTACGGAATTGGCTCGTTCGGCAGCGAAGCCTACAAATTCATAGATTTTTTGCGCGATACGGGACATAAATGCTGGCAGACGCTTCCGCTCAACCCGACCTCATACGGCGACAGCCCCTATCAGTCGCCCGCATCGGGCGCGGGCAATCCGTATTTTATCGACCTTGAGCTGCTCGCGTCAAAGGGGCTTTTGACGAAAGATGAGCTTGACGAGCAGAAAAACCGCGATAAAAAGATCAATTACGGTTGGCTGTTCGAAAACCGCTATAAGGCTCTCAGAACGGCGTTTTCACGCTTCGTCCCGAACGCCGAATACCGCGCGTTTCTTCGCAAAAACGCCGATTGGATAGAGGATTACGCGCTGTTTATGGCGCTGAAGACAAAGAACGGCTACGCGTCGTGGACGCTTTGGGAGAAGAGCGAAAGTGACTATAAGACCGCTTCCGCAAACGCCTCTCGTTACGAGAATGAAATGGCGTTCTGGCGCTGGGTGCAGTTTGAATTTGACCGTCAGTGGCAAACTCTGCGCCTTTACGCAAAGAAAAAGGGGATAATGCTTATAGGCGATATGCCGATCTACGTCGCGCACGACAGCGTTGACGTTTGGGCTTCCCCCGAGCAGTTTCTCCTTGACGAGAATTATAACCCCACGCTCGTTGCGGGCGTTCCGCCGGATGCATTTTCCGACCTCGGTCAGCTTTGGGGGAATCCCATTTATAATTGGGAAAAAATGAAAAATGACGGCTTTGAGTGGTGGCTGAAGAGGATCGGGCGCGCATTTAAGCTCTACGATATAGTAAGGATCGACCATTTCCGCGGATTTGCAGGCTATTATGCAATTCCATACGGCGATGAAACGGCGGTGGGCGGTTGGTGGAACGATGCCCCCGGCAGTGAGCTTTTCAAGGCGGTGAACGAAAATTTGCCGAAAGCAAGGATAATTGCCGAGGATCTCGGCGTTATAACCGATGACGTGAAGGCGCTTCTTGCCGAAACGGACTTCCCGGGAATGAAGATGCTGCCCTTTGCATTCTACGACGATAACAGCGACTATCTGCCGAAAAACTACAAAACCGAAAACTGCATAGTCTATACCTCGTCACACGACAGCGACTGTGCGAAGAGCTGGATAATGGAGCTTCCGAAGGACGCTGAGGAGTGCCTTGACCGTGAGCGCAAAAAGGTCAAGGGTGAGAGCCGTGTTTACAGCGTTATCCGCCTTGCCTTTGAAAGCAGGGCAAATCTCGCCGTCGTTCAGATGCAGGATTACCTTGAGCTGACGAGCGAGGAGGGCAGAATGAATATGCCCTCGACCGCCTCGGGTAACTGGGCGTGGAGAATGTCACCGCGTTATAATACAAAAGCGCTCCGCAAAAAGATCGCCTCGCTCGTGAAGGAAACAAAAAGATAAAACGAATAAAAGCATCAAAACGCCCTCTTGCTTTCCCTATGGGAAAGGTACCCCGAAGGGGCGTATGAGGTGTAGGTTGCGAAGCAACCGTTATACCTTCTCCAGTGGGAGAAGGTGTCAACCGAAGGTTGACGGATGAGGTGTTCCACGGGTAATGCATTTGATTTGACGTAATCAAATTTTAATTGTACAATACACCTCATCCGACTTCGTTCGGCTTCGCCTCACTCAGCCACCTTCTCCCGCTGGAGAAGGTAAAACAACGCGGCGAAGCATCAAAACGCCCTCTTGCTTTCCCCTCAGGGGAAGGTGTCGGTCAAAGGGTTCCTGAGGTGTAGGTTGCGTAGCAACCGTTACACCTTCTCCAGTGGGAGAAGGTAAAACAACGCGGCGAAGCATCAAAACGCCCTCTTGCTTTCCCTATGGGAAAGGTACCCCGAAGAAACGGGCGGAGGGTGTGCGGATCGTGGGATTCCGCTAAAAATAAAAAGCAGGTCATTGACCTGCTTTTCTTTTCATTCTTGTCAGAACCGCCTTGAGCATCGGGGTGTTGTAGCGAAGCGCGAGAGTAGGCAAAATGTTTAAGAACAAATTGACAGATGCGATCGGTATTCCGATAGTATACGCGCAAATATTCGGAAGTGTCAGCATCGCCAAAAATCCGATCGGGTAAGAGAGGCGGTGCGTAAGGACGCCCTTGTTGCACTCAATGATGAATTTCTCGATATACGCGGGGTTATCGGGTTCCTTCAGGTTCTTTTTGCTGAAGCCGCCGATGCCGCCAAGCTCCCATACCTTATCCTTCCAGCGCCTTACCTTCAGCCTTTTGTAAAGCCTCTTTTCGCGCTCGGAAACGAAATAGCGCGGATTGTCGACGCCGAACCATTTGTCGGGCAGGATCTTGATCGCTCCCGCGACGGTGATGTCAAGGGCAAACTGCAGAGCGGTGCACCAGAGAGCGGCAATTATTATATAGTACCACGAAGCGGTGCGGCAGGCGATATTCACGGCGGAAATAACCGCCACGGCTACTCCGATAACGGTGAGATAAAGCTTCATTCTTCTTTACCGTAGACGAGAGGCTTGCGGTAAAATTCCTCGTATACCTTTACCCAAGCATCGTAGTTTTCCTGTCTCATCTTGTCCTTGCGCTGACCTGACGGTAGCGAGGTGTCGGGATAGATCGCGGGGAGAATATTTATCGTATATTCCTGAACGGGGAAGCCGTCGCCGTCGAGAGCTTCGCCGTCCTCCATAGTAATAAATATCGGAACGATAGGCGTGTTGTTGCGGACGGCGAGCGCAAAAGCGCCGTCCTGCATCGGCTTCGGCTTTCGGTAGTTCCACCACATTGACTGCTCGGGGTAAATGAGTATCGTTTCCCCTCTGTTAAGAAGCACCTTGACAGCCTTCGAAAACTTTTTCATAGTCGAAAGCTGGCTCGAGAGGGGCAGGGTATTGCAGTGGCGCATAAAAAGACCGAATGGCTTCGGGGGATTCGTGTAATTGCCCTCGCGAATGACCTTGTAAAGAAGCTTTCCGCCCATATAGTCGCGGAGCGCGACCCATACCGCGTAGTTGTCACCGACGCTGAAATGGTTGCAGGTGACGAGCTTACCGCCCTCAACGGCGGTGAAATTCTCAATTCCCTTGACTTCCTTGATGACGAGCTGACCGTCAGCGATCATCTTGTCAAAGAATTTTGCTCCCGCCTTGTTTGCGATCTTGTTCTTTATTTTGTTTATGAGCTTTTCGTTCAGATAATCGACCTTGTCGGGCATGAGCGGATAGGTTTCGGGATCGTCCTCTACGTCGAGATGCCAAAGCTCCTTTTTTTCAAGCTCGGCTATTCGCCGCAGCAGCTCCAGCTTATGTTCTGATCTTTCCATTACGTTACCTCAAAGTCTTTTTAGGAACGTCTCGTCGCTTTCGACGATTCGAAGCGCGTGCTTCAGTATCTCTGTGCTCGCCGCTTCCTTTTCCGCCTTTTGTTCGTCGCCGAACTCAGCCTTTATTTTGCAGATTATGGGATAGAACGGCGAATGCTTTGCATATTCCCAGAAATGCTCGCCGTCGGGCGCGTCATCAAACTGCCACGGCTTTTTGTAGAGTGCGTAGTGAACGATATTCTTTTCGCCTTCGCAGGGAATATCGAATGGCTCCTTGTTCCAGCCGTTCGGAAGAATGAGTATCTTTCCGCGGCAGAGATAGTTAAGGTAAGCCTGATCGGGATCAAGAAGATCGAAGTCGTATTTGGTAATAAGCTTGACGAACTTCTTTTCAATCTTATTTTTGCGGAACTCGTGAAGATTCATAACGAGCACGCCTGCGTTTACGTAATTGTCGGGATCAACGCCGAGCGCGTGCTTTGCATAGATGCGGAACTCGGGGGTGTTCTGAACGTACTCCTCGGGGCATGCGGCAAGGATATTGTCGCCGATCTCGGTTCTGTAAAGCTCCGAAATGTCGCCCTTGACGATAAGGTCGCAGTCGAGATACAGCACCTTATCATATTCGGAGAAGAGCGATGCTATGAAAAGACGGTAGTACGTAACTATAGAAAAATGATAAACGTTCTTCAAGCGCGCCTTTATGCTCTTGACGTCTTCCGATATGTCGACGAAGTCGATAGCGAAGCCGGGACACTCGTTCTGCTTGACGAGCGCAACGTTTTCGGGGGAAAGACCCGTATTGAGAACAATTATCCGATAGCTGTAATCCTTCGACGCGTTTTTGATGAGCGACGAGATCGCAACGTCGAGGAAGGGAATGTAATTATCGTCCGTTGAAAAGAATATCGGAATGGTTTTGGTGTTTGATGTGTTGCAGTTTGTCATTTTTTTCTCTCCTGATGAATCGTTATCAGCAATCGCCTGAAGATTGCCGCTGATGGTTGTAAGGGTGCGGAAGAATGATACAAGCTCCTCCTCGGTAATATCCTTGCTTATCTGTCCGACGATGTTTTCAACCTTTTCGAAAAGGCTTTTTCCGACGGCGCGCCCCTTGTCGGTAAGCGTAAGGGGGCTCTTGTATCTCTTTGCCTTGTGAGAATGGCAGGTTATAAAGCCGTTTGCCTCAAGATGCTCAAGGGCGCGCGAAACGGTCGCCTTGTCCTCGTCACATCTTTCGCTTAGCTCGGTTGCTGTCAAGCTGTTTGAGAGATACAGATAGTAAATGCAGGTCAGATGCGGACTGCGAAGTCCGTATTCGGACATTCCGCGTATCTTGACTCTGCGCATATTTCGTCTTATTCGGTTGATGAGCACAGTAAAGGTTTCGTAGAGATCTTTCATTTGTTCTCCTATTTTTGTTGATTTTTCAACAAGATGAAACGATTATAACACATACTTGTTGATATGTCAACAATAAAAAAGAAAATACACGAATTATTTTAGAAAAAGGCGTCACTTTGCCTATCGGTAAAGAAGCCGCAAGCCGCCGTTACAAAAGCAATGCATCATCAACCTCGTCCGAAAATAACAGAAAAGCAGGCGTTCGCCTGCTTTTCTGTTATTTGAGTGCGTCCAACGTATACTCGAAGCTTTCCTCGTGTACGATGTAGACTATGCTTCCGCCGCCGAACATAAAGTATCTTTCGGCGTGATCCTCGTCGCTTCCGTTCGTTTTTGTGCCGATAAGAAATGCGGTCTGTCTTTCGTGCTCCTTGACTACCGTCGACGAGCCTTCTATTTCGATCTCCTCAAGCTCGGTATGAGTAAACACGATGCGAATTTCGGGAGTTTTCAGTCCATAGGCGCCAAGCTCCTCGTCGGTGTCGACGTTATAAGCGACCCAGTCGCTTACGGTGAGCTTGTAAAGCTCGTTGTAGATATTCATCGCCTCGTAGGCGAATTCGCCGCTCTCGCCGTTCTTTTTCCATATATCGTTTTCGGCGTCGACAAGCTCAAAGAAGGCACGGCTGTTACCCTGCGTAACCTCTATTTTTGTAACCGACGAGAATCCGTACTGCGGAGTGTCGATGTAATCGTGCAGTATCAGGTCGGAGAAGGTGAAGGCGAACGCCTCGCAGAACTGTCCGCCGATAAGGTAAACGAAGCCGTCGCCGGTCGTGCAGTAGTAGGCGTCGGAGTAGGTGTTGTAATTTCCGATCTTGAGGGTAAGACGCGCGCCGTCGCCGTATACGGTATCAATGATAGCCGACGGGTCGGTAAGGCCGTATTCGGCAAGATCGTTGCCCTCGGGATTTATTTTTCTTTCGTATGTTATCGAGGCGACCGCGTTCGTCATATAACCGAGCGTCGTTGTGTCAAGGGGGAAGTCGGGGTCCTCGTCAAGAACGTAAATGCTTCCGTCGCGCCGAACTGTAAATTCCTCGCCGCCCGTGCGGTAGGTTATTTTTTCAACCTCGCTCGGCTGACGGTCTATATAGATGCCGCCGTTCGTCGGTGCTTCACCGCCGTTTTTTCCCTCGTCCTTCATCGCGTTCGTGATAACTGCGTAAAAAACTATGACGATAACGAGCAGGGAAAGAAGGACGGTAAGTCCAAAGCTTCTTTTCTTCATATTATCTTCTCACTCTTCTGACACGGACGTAGATTCCGTAGCCGAGAATTGCGCCGGGGACGATGGCAATTATTATCCAGCTCCAGAAGTCAGCCGATTTATCGCTGATCTCAAGCAGCTCGTGTGTGATAACTATTGCGGCGGCGGAGACGGTCTTCTCCTTATTTACCGATTCGGAAAGAACGTAAACGGGAACGTAGATGTTGCCCGCAATCGACGTGCTCATCGTGGTAGCGAGCGCGTCGGTCGACGAGAACCACCAGAGCCTTGATTTGGCGTCACCGCTTTGGCGTGTCGAGATCGCGCCGAGGGTAAAGACGCCGGAAAGGTCGCCGTCCTTCTTTGCAAAGGTCTCCTCGCTTCCGAAGGTGATCTTGGCGTATCCGCCCGACGTGGTCGTGAAGAGCTTGTCGACCGTGACTCCCTCTGGCAGGGTGTCGGAAACGCTTATCGCGTGTGCGTAGGTGAAGAGCACATATCCGCCCGTTCCCGATTTTATCGCCGACGGAACCTTGTCGGTCATCGTGGCGTAAATATATATCGGATAGCCGTAGATCCGGCTCGTGTCACCCTCAAGAACAAGGGCGTCGAGATAATCCATTCCGTAATATTCCTTCGTGAAGGAATAAAGACGGTCGAGGTATCTGTCGGATACGTTTATATTATAATCGGTAGATATGATGACGTTGCCGTTTTTATCGGCATACTCCTTGAGCGCGCCTATTTCCTTTTCGGAAAAATCGTTCTGCGGAGAATAGATGATAACGGCGCAGGCGTCGGAGGGAACCTTGCCCTCGGTCTCGAGATCAAGAGCCTTGAGGTTCACGTTGTCGAGCTTTGCAAAGGCGCTCACGCCATCGTCAAGGGACGCTTCCTTGTGCGTGCTCGTGTAATAAATCGTAGGAACGACGTCAAGGGAGACGTAATCAATCGCGCTGAGCAGACACTTTTCGATCTCATAGCTGTAGGGAACGTAGCCGTTCGCCTGATAAAACGCCGTCAGATCGTCGCCCGAAAGAGCATACTTGAAAATATCTGCATAAGGAATTATTCTCGATCTCTTTTCGCTTTCAACGACAAGGTGAGTGTAGGCGGTGTCAAGATATTCCTCGCTTATCGCGTTATCCTTGTTGTGCGACGGCAGGAAGACGGGCTTTATCTCGGGGTCGATATATTTGACCGTAAGCTTGTCGGAAAGCGTCGTGTAGCGCTCGACGTATTTCTTTATCATAAGATCGTGCTCGCCGTTTGCACCGTCGATCTGAACGATATAAACGGTGATCTCCTCGTCAAGCGTCTTAAGGTAATCCTTGCTTGCGTCGGTTATCGTGTACACGCTCGATTTTTCGCCCGTTATTGAAGTCATCGTAGCGGGGAGCGAATTGACTGCGAGATTGACGAGAATGAGAATAACGAGAACTATCGCGGTAACGATAAGGGAGAAGCTGCCGTAGCGGGCAGAGCTGTTAAATTTTTTCATACTCATACCCCCTTAGCTGTATCTGCGTTTCTCGACGACCTGGATAGTCAGGACGTTGAAGAAGACTGCAATAGAAAGAAAATAAACTGCGGTATTAACGTCAAAGACCTTCGAGCTTACCGTCGAGGCAAATCGGTCAAAGAGCGCAACGAGGTCGACCGTCTTGCCGAAAATATTAAGGAACACGGACGAGTCGTTTATGTAAATTACCGACACGACCGCCATAAGAACGGCGCCGACCGAGAGGGCAATATACAAGTTCTTGGTAAAGCCGTAGGAAATAAGTCCGACCAGTGCCGCGATAACGAGGAATGAAATGAAGGCGGCAACCTCGGTCTTCGGGATAACGCTCGTCATTATCGCCGCAAAATAGCAGACGATAAGCGCGCCCGAGCCGAGCACCGCGGCGATCACCTGCGACTCGCAAAGCGACGACATAAACATACAAATTCCCGTCATTGCGGAAATGAGCAGGAAAAACATCAGAATAGCGGTGTAGACCGAGAAGTAGTCGACCTTTCCGTACATTGAGATGATTGCGGGAACTGCAGATATGACGGCAACGGGGACGGCAAGCACTGTCAGCATCGCAAGATACTTTCCCATAACTATTTTAGAGGTCGAGAGGGGAAGCGAGTACAGCAGAGTATCTGTCTTCTGCGCTCTTTCGCCTGCAAAGGACGACATCGTAACTATCGGTATCGCGAGCAAAAGTATTATCGACGCCGAGGGCAGAACGTTTTGAATAAAGGCGTACTTTGCCTCAAATGCCACGACGCGGATAAATATTCCCGTAAGAACGAGGATAAGAGATATCGCGACGTAGCCGGTCAGCGAGGTAAAATAGGAGCGAAGCTCTTTTTTATATATGGATATCATTACTTGCCCCCATTTCCTGACGAGAAGAGCGGAACGTAGCCGTCGTCATCGTCATCATCTTCTTCGTATTCATCATCATCGTCATCGTCGTCGTAATCTTCGTCGTCATAGCCCCCGCCGTCGTCTTCCTCATACTCTTCCTCGTATTCTTCGTCGGAATATGCGGACGACGTAAGGGAAAGGAATATCTCTTCGAGCGACGGAGTGACCTTTTTAAGCTCAAGAAGCGGTATAGACCGCTTTGCAAACGCATAGAAAAGCTCCTCGCGGATATCACAGTCGGGCTTTGCTTCAAGGAAAGCCGATACCGTATTTCCGTCCGACGTCAGATCAAAGGAAAGAATATCGGTAAATTGCGAAAGCATCGTGCTCACCTGTGCCTCGCTTCCCTTAACCGTGAGCGAGAAGCGGTTTTCGGGAGAATTTTCTTTTCTTATGTTCTCAAGCGTGTCGAATGCTATCAGGCGTCCGCCGTTGATTATCATAACACGGTCGCAGACTGCCTGAATCTCAGCGAGAATATGGCTCGAAAGAATTACCGTCTTCGATTCTCCGAGACGGGTTATAAGCTCTCTTATATCGGCTATCTGCTTCGGGTCAAGACCAACCGTCGGCTCGTCGAATATGATAACCTTGGGGTCGCCCACGAGTGCCTGAGCGATGCCCACTCTCTGCTTGTATCCCTTTGAGAGATTTTTTATAAGTCTGTTTTTGACCTCGGTGAGCTTCGCTACCGAGATTATCTCGGATATATGCTCCTCGCGCGGCAGGTCCGTCCCCTTTAGCTCGTAAACGAAATTCAGGTACTCTAAAACCGTCATTTCGGGATAAAGCGGAGGCTGCTCAGGAAGAAATCCTATGTATTTTTTTGCCTCTATCGGATTTTCGAGAATGTCTATTCCGTTGACGAAAGCGCCTCCGGAGGTAGAGGACAGATAACCCGTGATTATATTCATAGCGGTACTCTTGCCCGCGCCGTTAGGGCCGAGAAGGCCGACGATTTCGCCCTCGCCTATCTCAAAGCTCACGTCGCTCAGCGCGTAATTCGTGCCGTATCTTTTTACCAGATTTTCCACTTTTACCATATTTATTAACCTCCGCGCACAGCAGTGCGGCTATTTATTTTAAATTACTCGCATATTATAACATATAAATATAGACAAACTGTGAACAAAACACTCATAAAAAGCATATAAAGAGCGAAGTTTTGTAAAAATTTCCGTTAACTTTCATAAAAACTCAAAAAAGGGGTGAAAATTTATTTGAATTTGTGAAAAAACTTGAAAAAATCAAGAGAAAATGTTAAAATGAGATAGTAAACTGAAGGAGGGAGTAAGGATATGCG
>JAZSHF010000062.1:0-3790 GCA_045533115.1 Eubacteriales bacterium | reverse complement strand
CCTCCGTCGTTTTTGCACCGTCGTCCATACCCGGCAGGATATGGGTGTGCAGGTCGGTCATTCGTCCTGCGCCCCCTCGCGGTGCTCGTAGCCGTAACCGTAGCCGTAGCGGCGGTAGCGGTGACCGCCGTAATAGTGCGTCTTTTCCATGCCCACGTCGTTGAGCACGAAACCGAGGATCTTGACCTTGGCATACTCAAGCTGCTCGACCGCGTGGATGACCGCGCCGCGCTCGGAATGGTTGGCGCGCACGAGGAAGAGGACACCGTCGCTGCGGGGTGCGAGCACCACCGCGTCGGTGACCATATTGACGGGCGGGGAGTCAAGAATGATGTAATCGTAGCTCTTGCGCAGCGTTTCGATGAGCTTCTGCATTCTCGACGAGCCGAGAAGCTCGGAGGGGTTGGGGGGGAGCTCTCCCGAGGGGAGAATGTACCAGTTTTTATGTATCTCGCTCTTCCAGGAAGCGATATCAGCACTCGATCCGACCAGAAGATCGGTAAGTCCGGGCGAGCTCTTTACTCCCAATTTCTTTGCAACAGAGGGGATACGGAGGTCACCGTCGATCAGGAGCACCTTATGTCCCTTGTGCGCGAGAACGTACGCGAGGTTCACCGCCGTCGTACTCTTGCCCTCGCCTCTGACACTCGACGTTACGCCGATAACGGGACACTTTACGTCGCTCGGGATCATAAATCTTATATTTGCTCTGAGAAGTCTGTACTGCTCGCTTGCGAGGAATTTGAGATTTTTATGAAGCGTCTTCTGAACCTCGGCCGGGGCAAGTGCCACGTTGTTTTTCTTTCTGTTTTTGAATAATGCCATTCGCTTCACCGCCTTCAGTCATTCGTGTTCGCCGGCGCCTGCTTTTCATCCTTGCCGGGCTTTGATTTATAGTAATAATAGTAATATCCGTGGTCCTGTCCGCGACGAGTGTTGAGAAGGTCGGGGATCTTTGCCAGAATCGGATAGTCGTAGTTTTCAAGAAGGTAGTTTTCGTTATAAATTGTATCGTCCATAACCGCAAAGATCGCAATGATTATCGCGGATACAAGTCCGCCGAGAGCAAATCCGATCAACGTATAACGGGAAATGCTGGGCCCGATCTTGGTCGTTACGGGAACGGCGCTGTCTACGATCTCCGTCGACGCTCCGTCTATGATCTCGGAAATTCTTATCGGAAGTACTTCCGCTATACTGTTTGCTATTTTTGCCGCCTCGTAGGGGTCGCCGCAGACAACGACGACCTTCATTACCTCGGTATCATTTACCGAACCGACCGTGATCATGTTCTTAAGCTCTCCGACCGAATAGTCGATTCCGGCGTTTTCGACAACTCGTTCGAGAGTCGTTCGGTTTTCAAGGAGCACCGAGTAGGTCTTTACAAGGCTCATTGACGCCTGAATGTCCGACGCGGATATATCGAAGCTCGTATTACCGAAGTTTATCGAGCTGTTGTTTACGTAAAGAAGAACCTGCGCGCCGTAAGAGGGCGGAATGACGAACGCGGAGTACGCGAACGCCGTTGTCGCCGCAAGCACCGCAACGAGAATGATGATCCACATACTGCTAAGAAGCTTTCTTCCTATATGCACCAGATCAATAGAATAGTAGTCTTTGTTTGTCTTTGTCTTATTTTCCATTTCCGATAAAATCTCCTGAGGGGTATTTTTCAATATTCCCTATACCGTTCGCGGCGGGCGCACGGATACTGGTTCCATTCTATGATATCACAGTTTATTCAAAATTGCAAGTGTTATTTTCAAAAAAATGAGGCAAAACGGCAATTTGTTTGTGCCATTTTATGTAAAACTCCGCTTTTTCGTGTGCGAAACGTTGGAAAAGCGGAGTTTGTCTTATTTATTCGTACGTATTTACCCAGCCGCGCAAAAATTCGCGCTCGCTCTCTATACCCTTCACCGACTGAGAGGCTGCAACGATGGGCAGCCATTTTCTGACGTAGGTCTCGGCACTGCCCGTCTTCTCACAGAAGAGCGACATATACTTTTCGGCTGTGTCAAGCTCGCCCGAAAGCCTGAAGAGAAGATAGGTTCTCGCGGCGTCGGCTGATGCGTTGCCCTGCGTTGCGTGCGACCAGTCAAGAATATATGGCGTGCCGTTATCCGTTATTATGATATTCGACGGGTTGAAGTCGCCGTGGCAGAGCTTGGCGTGCTTCGGCATCGCCTCAAGGCACATATGCAAATGGTAGCGCGTCGTCGCGTCGAAATCCGTTTCGCATATTTTTCGGTTCATCTTGTCCTTGAGCATACGGAGCATAGGACAGCTTCTACTCTGAACGTCAAGCTGAATATCCACGAATCTTTCAAGATACTCATCGAGCCTTTCGGGGTCTCCCTTCATTATATCGGAAAGCGTCCGTCCCTCGATATGATCGGTTATTATTGCCCATTTGCCCTCGATCATCGTTATCTCTCTTATTTTCGGGATATTGAGTCCCGTTTCCTCAACGCGCGCCTGATTGAGAGCCTCGTTCAGAATATCCGCCTTTGAATAGGTCTCGTCGAAGACCTTATAGCAGAGATCGCCGTCGCGGTAGACGGTCTTATTTTTTCTTTTTGCGATTATATTTTCAAGCTTCATTTTTCGTTCCTCACTTGTGATTTTGTTATTATATCACGTTTTTAACATTATTTCAAGTGGTTATATTGATATAAATCGTTTTTTTGCGTTCCGAATTCTAATATTTATTTAATTTCGAAATAATCACAAATAATTCACAAATTGGTATTATAATGAAGTTAAACGCTTATTTTTCGGAGGAAAAGACCTTGATTGAGGTAAAGAACCTTACAAAAAAATACGGCTCGAACATTGCCGTAAATGACCTGAGCTTCGTTATCGAGCGGGGAATGATATACGGCTTCCTCGGCCCGAACGGCGCGGGAAAAAGCACGACGATGAATATGATAACGGGGTGTCTATCGCCCAGCGAGGGAAAAATCCTCATTGACGGCGTCGACATTCAGGAGGACGCGGTCAGGGCAAAAAGAATGATCGGATATCTGCCCGAAACGCCCCCCGTTTATCCCGATATGACACCCGAGGAATATCTTATCTTCGTTGCCGAGGCGAAGGGAATAAAAAGACGCGATGTCGTTGACTCCGTTTTCTCGGTAATGGAGGAAACGGGGCTTATACCGATGAAGGACCGTCTTATAAAGAATCTTTCAAAGGGCTTTAGGCAGAGAGTCGGCATCGCACAGGCGATGCTCGGAGATCCCGAGATAATAATCCTCGACGAGCCGACGGTTGGTCTTGACCCCACCCAAATCACCGAAATGCGCACGTTGATCAAACGCCTGGGCAAACAACACACCGTCATTCTCAGCTCGCACATCTTGTCGGAGATCGAGTCGGTGTGTGACCGTATCGTGATCATTAATCAAGGTCACATTATTGCCGACGACACGGCGGAAGGTTTGCTCAATACGTATTCCAATGACAAGCGTTTGTATCTGACGGTGGACGGTCCGCGCGCGGAAATCCTGTCGACACTGCGCTCGGTTGCGGGTGTCAAACGTGTGGAACATATCGGTCAACCCGAAAGCGGTGTCAATCGCTTCGCGCTGGATATCGAGGACGATCGCCGCAAGGCGGTGTCGACGCAGGTGTTTGAACGCCTTGCCGACCGTCACTGGCCTCTCCTTGAAAGCTACAATCGTCGCCTGAGCCTCGAAGAAATCTTCCTTGAGCTCACGCAAAAAGATACTGCCGCGCGTGCATCGGCGGCAAACAAACAGAACGGAGGTAAGTCGGATCGTAGCCA
>JAZSHF010000046.1:0-10931 GCA_045533115.1 Eubacteriales bacterium | reverse complement strand
GAAGGCAAATAAAAAGCCCCTTTAGGGGCAGCCGGTGAAAGGGTTGCGGTTGGCAAATCTTTCGATGGGCCTATAGGCCCGGCCGGTCTTATGCCCTAAGGGGGCAGTGCATGCCACCGGCACGGCCGGTGGTCATGACTTACGCCCAATGCAATTCGTAGTAATACCACTTGTCTGTTATCTTCTTAATAAAGCACCAATCGGTACCGTTGTTGGGTTTCCCAAAATATGTGCCGCCGTCTGCTTCATACCTTTTGCCCAAATTACCACCCGTATAAAAGTCAGGAACTACAATATCATTGTTGGCGGTGTAATAATAACCGTAATAAACACCACCAATGCTGAGTCCTGTTGCTTCATAATCAAAAAACTCTATTTCTTTTTCGGGCGAAAGAGTATCAATGTTCTCTAAAACATAGTTTGATATTTCATCATATCTTTTGGTAGATACAGACATTCCTTCACAAGCAGTGAAAGTAAATAAAAATAGCACTAAAATTAAAAATGATATAAATCTTTTCATTTCTTCACCTCATAATAGTTGAAATGATGACGCTCATATTTTCATCATCTTTATTAATCACAGTGTGATTGATTTTAAATTTAATAATTCCGTCAGGGGTTTTAATTGGCAGAGAATATGTTATATTTTCCATACAACCAACTCCAAACATTTTTATTATTATATCATAGAAATGTGAAATTTTCAATGTATATATGCAATCTTCTTGAGTCATTTTAATCTGTCATTTACATTTTCGTTTTTTATGGTATAATATATCTATAACGCATACTAAACCAACGGTAGGTGTACTTTTAACGCAGGATTTGCTACAATATTCTCGAAAGGAGGTCGCTTATGGACCAGGTTAAGATCGGAAGGTTTATCGCCGAAAGAAGAAAAAAGGTAAACTTAACACAAGCACAGCTTGCTGAAAAGCTGAACATCACAGACAAAGCGATTTCCAAGTGGGAACGCGGCAAGGCGATGCCCGACGTTTCCATTATGCTTGAGCTTTGCGGCATTTTGGAAATCAGCGTAAATGAACTACTGAATGGAGAGGAAATAAGTATGGAAAAGAACAACGAGAAAAACGAACAGCTTTTGCTCGAAATGGCAAAAGAGGTTGAACAAAAGAACAAAACGATATGGACAACGATGTGGATAATTCTGGGCGTAAGCGTTGCTGCCCTTCTTGGTGGATTGGCTGCTTGTGCTTATCTCATACCCGAAGGGCCTTGGCAGGTTGCTTCAGTTCTTGCGTTAACCGTCGTATTTATGATTCCTTGCTTCTACGCACTTAAGCTTGAGGTCAGCGTAGGTGCATACAAGTGTAAAAACTGCGGTCACGAGATCGTGCCTACCTACAAGCAGGCGCTTAACGCAATGCACATGGGCACGACGCGTTACCTGAAATGCCCCGAGTGCGGAAAACGCACCTGGTGCAAAAAAGTGTTAAAGAAATAATTTACACCCGCTTGACATGCCGTCAAGCGGGTGTATTTCATTCATCATATTTTGAACGGTAGCTCGAATACTTCTGCTTCTTTTCGATCTTGTCTATCATCTTATCGTAGGAATGGATCCTTATATGCCTGATGAAAAACAAAACAAGAAGAATTGCCGTATAAACAGCCGCGGCATTTTTGGGAAGACCCGCAAACATCGGCATTATAAACCAAACAGTAAACGGAGCTGCGATACCGAAGGTCAGATAGTTTTCGGCGGGCATAAACATTCCGTCGTGAAGGAACCACGTGATCGAGGAAAAGTAGGTAACGAACAGCGCGTATGCTCCGCAAAGAATCTCATAAACGTAGCCCTTAGCATGCGCCTGAGTGCCGTCGTCGAACTTTGCCCAGTACCAATTTTTAACCGCCAGAGCGATAAAGAAAAATGCAACTCCGATCGCAACAGCGCCAAGAAAGGCAAGCCAGCTCTTTTTGAGAACGATATATTCGCGCTTCGTCTTTTCGGGATCGTACTCTACCCTTTTCTTTGCAACAAGCTTTGTAAAAAGCCGTCCGAGGAAATACAAGCCCGCGATCACCGCGATAAAGCCGGGAATCATAACGATATGCAAAAACGGCGGAAGATACCCATAAAATGAGCCGTACATAATAGGGGCGAAGAAGCAGATCAAGCTCATCTTCGCTAAAATAAAATCCGGCTTGAAATTGAATTCGGGTATAGGTGATTGTTTTTCTTCCATTATTTCTCCTCCGAATCGGTATCTTTACCGTATTCATATTCGGTCAGCTTTTTCTTGACCTCGGTCTCGTTTCCTGTTATGTAGTTATAGCCGCATACCTTGCACGACTTCCAGCCCTCGTGGCCCTGAAGCCCGCAGATAACGCAGACTCGGCGTCCGTCCTCCTCCGTCGGAAAACGGAATGCGTAATTTGCGCCGTCAAGACGGTAGATCACGTCGCCCTTGCGGTAAACGTCAAGATGCTGGAGGTATTTTGCCTCGGCAGTCGATATCTTTTTCTTCTTATCCTTTTTTGAAAAGGGCGTATCAATTACGAGATACAGCGAATTGAAGTCTTTGTTGTGCTCTTTCGTATTGCTTAAGTGTCCCCAAAAGGTCTTAACTATCGGTGTTTTTACAATGCCGATATACGATCGGTCACGAAGCTTCCACGGTATACCCATTATTATAAACGGAGCAACAAGTATGGCCGTCTTACCGATTATCTGTCCTTTAAGATCAACTCTTTCAAAGGTCTCGTGACCGACGATAAACACCTGCCAGACGGCAAACGCCATGAGCGCAAGGAAAATTAGTATTCTGATTCCGTATCTGACAAAACGCTTTTTGCGCGCGTATCGTTTTACGTCATCGGGAATAGAAACAAATCTATCCATGCTCATTCTCCTTAGGTGTTTTATAGTGTTTTAATAAACTTCTCTATTCTTTCAAGTGCTTCTTTGATATGTGCAAGCGAATATGCGTAAGAAATTCTCGCAAAGCCCTCACCGCATTCACCGAACGCAGTTCCGGGAACGATAGCGACCTTTCCCTCGTAAAGCAGTCGCTCGCAAAATTCCTCGCTCGGCATACCATATACGCCGATATTCGGGAAGACGTAGAACGCGCCCTCGGGCTCAAAGCAAGGTATTCCAAGCTCGCGGAGACCGTCAACAAGATATCGGCGTCTGATATCGTATTCGCCGACCATATATTCTATGTCAGAGTCACCGTTTTTGAGTGCCTCGATAGCGGCGAACTGGCTCGTCGTCGGAGAGGACATAATTGCAAACTGATGAAGCTTAAGCATCTGACGCGTTATCGGCTCGGGAGCGGCGGTATAGCCCATTCGCCAACCGGTCATAGCATACGCCTTAGAGAAGCCGTTAACAACGACTGTACGCTCACGCATACCGGGTAAAGAGGCAATCGAAACGTGCTTTCTGCCGTTATAGGTCATCTCGGCGTATATCTCGTCGGAGAGGATCATAATATCGGTGTCACGAAGTATATCCGCTATCTCCGTTAACTCCTCTTCCGTCATTATCGCACCCGTAGGATTATTCGGGAACGGCATAACGAGGAGCTTCGTTTTCGGCGTAATTGCCGCCTTTAGCTTTTCGGGTGTCAGCTTAAAATTATCCTTTTCCTCGGTCACGACAGGCACGGGAACGCCGCCTGCCATCTTTACAAGCGGATCGTAGCATACGAAGCAGGGCGTCGGGATTATGACCTCGTCGCCTTCGTTTAAGATCGCACGGAAGGCAATATCTATCGCCTCGGAGCCGCCGACGGTAACTATTATTTCGTTTTCGTTATAAGTAAGATCAAAGCGGCGCGAGAGGTACGAGCATATCTCCATGCGCATCTCAAGTAGCCCCGCGTTTGAGGTATAATAGGTCTTTCCCTGCTCAAGGCTCGTTATTCCCGCTTCGCGTATGTGCCACGGGGTTACGAAGTCGGGCTGACCGACGGTAAGAGCGACCACGTCGGTCATTGAATCGAGCATATCGAAAAACTTACGTATTCCCGACGGCTTTAACTCCTGCGCCTTTTGGGACAGTAACTCGGAATAATCTTTCATTAGAGAATGTTCTCCCTTTCGTCCTTAAGATCGGACTTGTATATAACGCCCTTATCCTTATACTTTTTGAGCACGAAGTGCGTGGCGGTCGAAACGACGGATTCGAGCGGCGCGAGCTTATACGCCACGAAATACGCGACCTCCTTCATCGTCTTGCCCTCGATAATAAGCATAATATCGAAGCCGCCCGACATAAGATGAACGCTCTGCACCTCGGGATAATTGATAAGACGCTCGGCGAAGCGGTCAAAGCCTCGGTCACGCTGGGGAGCAATTTTAAGCTCAATAACGGCGCTTACGTATTCCCGCTCGGTCTTATCCCAGTCAACAAGCGCCTTGTATCCGAGAATAACACCTTCGGTTTCGAGCTGTCTTATCTTTGATTTAACGTCCTCGACATCCATCTTGCAGGTTTGAGCGATCTGTTCAGGAGTAAGTCTGCAATCGTTTTCAAGAAGTTTGAGTATCTGTTCCATAACGGGTTCCTCCGTGTAAACAATAGTAATTTATCATATTATATCATACCAAGCGCAGTTTGAAAAGTATTTTCGAAAAAATTTGGAAATATTTGATTGAAAAAGAATGATTGTTATGCTACAATTATTAAAACACCTTTTGGAGAATATTATGACCGAAATGCCGACACTTATCTACGACAGCAAATTTGATATAACCGCCATACGAGAGAATAAGCCGTACCGAAATATCGGGCAGCTTCTTATGAGCGCGAAAAGCGTACGCGATGCGCTTCGTCTTTGCGGCTGTGAAGGACGTATTCTGAACGGGGACGCATCGGATTACGAATGCTTTTCGGCAATTTGTTATTCGATGGAATATCTTATCGGTCACCGTGTCTATGACGGCGTAAAACGGCTTTTAAGCGACGTTTTCGGAGTTTACGAGCAACTGTCGCCGTGCAACTGCGACGAGCTTTGGTCGGTGTTTAACGCCTTTATCGACGACAACTGCTTAACACCGACTTCTCTGCTTGCTTCCCTTAACGTCGAAAGCCTGTCGGTTCCCGTATCGCCCTTTGAAGATTTTGACGTTGTGTCAAGCGAAATTGATCTGTACGCCATTACCGATCTTGGTAATATCGTTTCGCTTGTCGTTTCTGACCACAATCACGAAAGCGCGCTTGAGGGATTCATTTCAAAAATCGCATCGGTGATAAGCGAGCGCGATTCGGGCGGTTACTCGTCTGTCGCCCTTTTGCTCGGTCGTGATTACGAATTTGAGCGAATGAGCCGCAAGCATGAGGTCTACGAAATTTATAAGTCGCTTAAATGCGGAAAAAACGTGTCCTTTTCTGAACAAAACGGGCTCATAACCTACGTTTTAACGTCACTTTTCGGCACTTTTTGTACACTTAATTCAAACGTATTGAGCGATATATCCTGTTCACCCGACGAGCTGACTCGTCTGTTTTCCTATCTTAAGCTGAACGAAAAGCTCCCGAAGAGTATTTTAATAAAAGCGGACGACCCGAAAGCACTTCTTCCCACCGTGCTTAAATTTTCGTGCCGCAACGATTTCGGGCTACCGTCGACAGTTCCGATCTGTGACGATATCGAAAAAATTGCAAGGCTTTATCCCATCGGATTTGCCCTCGAGTATCAGGACGGCATCGCCGACGCCGTTTCCGTTGCTGCGCTGATATCAAGCCGGGAGAAGCTATATAACGTGCTTTCGACGATTACCGACCTTGATCCGGATTCGGCGTTAATTGACTTGACTTACGCTAATATCAAAAACCGAATGAGGATATAAGAAAAGCCCGCTTATGCGGGCTTTTCTTATGCTTTTTTGAGAGTTACGCAGACGAGCTCGGGATTGTTGTTGATCCTGAACGGAAACGACGAGGGTCCGATTCCGCGGCTGACTATCATAGTTGTACCGTTACTTACGTGCTTTCCCGACGTATACTTCGGAAAAACGCCTTGCCCCGGCGCGTAAAGACCGCCTATAAAAGGGAGCCTTATCTGCCCGCCGTGCGCGTGTCCCGCGAATACGAGATCGATATTATACTTAGCGTACATATTGAAAAATTCCGGTCGGTGCGATAGCAATACCGTATATTCCTCCCCGGATGGCGAAAGTATGTCAAGGCTCATTTTCATAGCGGCCTTCTCGGTAGACGCTTCATCAAAATCGGGATCCGACACACCGAGTATTTTTATACTTTCATTTCCTATCGAAACGGTTACGGCACTGTCGTTAAGTATGGTTACGCCAAGATCGTTAAGACTGCCCATAAATGACACGTAGTTATTGAATACCGCCTCATGGTTACCCGTAACGTAATATATCGGCGCGATCTTTACTGCCTTCTTTATAAAGGAGATGGCGCTGTTTATATCTTTATCGTCATCAGTTGCAGAGATGTCGCCCGTCACGACGATAATATCGGGCTTGCACGCCCTAATTTTCTTGATAAGTCCGCTATAACCGTTGCCGAAATCCGCGCTGTGCAGATCGCTTACCTGAACGATCTTAAAGCCGTCAAAGGCACTTGGCAAGCGTTCCGATCTTACCGTATATTTCGTTATCTCGATCACCGTATTTTCAAAGTGTGCGTAGATGGCAAACAATAATGAAAAAACGGCAAAAATGCAAAGAAACTTAATCAGCTTTTTCTTCATAAATACCTATACGATTTAAGGGAAAGACGATACGTCTTTCCCTTATTTTTACTTCGATGCTTTTATTAGAATACGCGATATATCGGCAGAGGTAAAGTCGTACTTTTCGCGGCAGAACTGACAGCTGACGGAGGTAACCTCGTCCTTTGCCATATCCTCAAGCTCCTTAACTCCTGCAGAGATAAGCGCCTTTTCGACCTTGTTTCGACTGCAATCGCACTTGAAGGATATATCGAACTCGTCGAGTATCTCCATCTCAAATTCGTTAAGCACGTTTACGCAGATATCCTCGGGCTTCATACCGCTTGCGAGCATAGAAGTCACAGGCTTAAGACCGTTTAAGCATCTTTCGACCGCTTCGATCGTATCGTCACCCGCGGCGGGAAGAAGCTGGATTATAAATCCGCCCGCAACAGCGATCGAATTATCGGGATTTACAAGCACACCGAGGGCGCAAACCGTCGGGATCTGCTCGCTTATCGCGTAATACGAGGTAATATCCTCCGCAATCTCACCCGTCGCTATCGGTATTTGTCCGGTATAGGGGTCGCCAGTACCGAAGTCCTTCATTACCGAAAGATAACCGTCGGTACCGACAGCCGTTCCAACGTCGAGCTTGCCGTTTGACTTAAGAGGAAGGTCGACGTCGGGGTTCATTACGTATCCCTTCACGTTTCCGAGATAGTCCGAAACGCAGATAATAGAACCACAGGGACCTCCGCCGTTAATACGGAGGGTTATCGTCCCTTTTTCCTCCTTCATCATCTGTCCCATAAAGGAGCATCCCGTCATAAGACGTCCGAGAGCCGCAGAGCATACCCTTGAGGTGCCGTGAATGCTTGCCGCAGTCTGCACTATGTCAGTCGTATCCGACGCCATCATAATGACGGTTCCGTCGGCAGAAATTGAACGAACGAGCTTGCCCATATTACTTGCGGTTAAGCTTCTCGAGCCAAATTAGTCCGATGTCGATGGCATCGTAAAGACCGTTCTTTTCGAACTGCTTTGCAAGGCGGTCAGCGGGGCTCTTGCTCTCGTCGGTGCTCATAACCTGAGCGATAATAAGATCGGGAACCTCAACGCCGCTTTCAGTCTTTTTAGTCGTTACGACCATAAGGAAAAGAACGTAGTCGTCCTTCATATCGCCGTAGCAGTACATATTATCTTTTCTTACAAGCGGCTTATCCTTATATACGAGAAATTCGCCGTTTACTCCGTTTGCCTGATAATCAGTCATTATTCTATCCTCCGTTAAGCCCCGAGGGGCATTATTTCATAAATTATATGATACCATATTTTTACACTTATGTCAACTCTCGTTTTTACCGACCTTCTTCTCGGTCAAGGACGCGAGGGGATTTTGGCTCATAGCCTTTTCCATTTCGCTGTTCGAAACGTGAGTATATATCTGAGTAGTATTGAGCTGCTCGTGGCCCAATATATCCTTCAGAACTCGTATATCGACCTTTCCCGTCTGATACATCAGAGTCGCCGCTGTATGACGTAGCTTATGAACGGAAAGTCCACGGTTGTCAAATCCCGCGGCATCAAGATACTTATAGACGACTGTCTGTACCATTTGCTTACTTATACGGGTACGGCGGGAGCTTAAAAATAAAGCGTTTCTGTGTCCGCCTTGCGGATTCTTATCACGAACCTTTATGTAATTTTCAAGTGCGGAGCGGCAAGCGTCGTTCAAGTAAATAACGCGCTCCTTTGCACCCTTACCCATAACCCGAAGCGAACGCAGGTCGCGGTCGAGGTCGCCGAGATTAAGTCCAACAAGCTCTGAAAGCCGCATTCCGCAGTTGAGAAAAAGAGTTATAATGCAGAAGTTTCTTTCCTTGAAGCGGCTTTCGTCGTCACTGTTTACTGCGCGGAGAAGCTCAACGCTTTCATCTGCCGTGAGGTGCTTCGGGAGCGTTTTCGGTATCTTGGGGGTGTCGATATTCGCCGTCGGGTTATCCTTGAAGCGCATCGCGACACCGCAATAATACCGATAGAATGATTTGAGCGACGAAAGCTTTCTCGCTCTCGTTCTCGCGTGATTGTCCCGGTCAATGGCAACGAATGAAAGAAATTCCATCACTTCGCTTTTCTTGACAGACGAGGCAAAGTCGTAGCCGAGATCGTATATCGCCATACCGTCAAATTCCTCGCCGCTCGTCGGAAGCCCTTCCCTCTTTGCGCGCAAGAACTTGAAAAACAGCATCAAGTCTATCTCGTACTGCTCGACGGTTCTCGGAAGCCTTCCTCGGACAACGAGCATATACTGCGAAAATTCACTTATAAATTCGGGAAGCTGTGTCATATGCCCTCCTGATTTAGTACAATTACAATATTATGATACAATTATTTATTATCTTTTTCTTTGCCAAACTGTAAACTTTTTCTGATGTCCTTTATTTATTCACAAGATAATAGTAAACTTGTAGTTAATTACAGCACCGAAAGGACCTGATTTTTAATGAGATTTTTTTTCAAGGATAATTCTTATTCAATATTCAAGATGTTCATAAACCAGATAGGCATGACTATCTTCGGCATTGCCCTATCGTTTGCAACGAGCACCAATGACACGTTCTTTCTGCTATCCAGCATATTCGCTATGTGCTTTTATATGGTTCTTCTTTATACGATGACCTGGGATATCGGATACGAGGAAAAAATACGCATTGATGCCAAGCGTCTTGAATACAACAGGTTCAAGGGACTTTATATGTCCCTTTTCGCAAACGTTCCAAACTTCATAATAGCAATTCTCACCATTGTCGGATATTACGGCGCTTCAGCTTTCAAGGGCGGAACTCCGATTTCTCCTTCGTGGGCGGTACAGACCTACGGTCTCGGCAAGCTTATCGGCTCGGTTATCGAGGGAATGTACAGCGGTATCTTATACGTCGTATTCAATTTTAATCCCTGGGCTTATCTTCTCATAATCGTTCCGTCGCTCATTACCTGCACGGTTGCTTATATTGCGGGTGTCAAGGGCTTCCGCATTCTCCCTCCCCCGAAAAACGA
The DNA here is from genome assembly GCA_045533115.1 of Eubacteriales bacterium. GTDB lineage: Bacteria > Bacillota > Clostridia > Oscillospirales > CAG-272 > Colimorpha_A. The sequence continues at coordinate 1,212 of JAZSHF010000046.1, read as the reverse complement.
ATTCAACAAGGAATGACCCTTCTGCGTAATTCAGCGGAAAGGAAAGGCATTGCTGATTCTCGTCGACACATCTCCGCGCTTCAAAACAGAATCGTCAAGCTCGCACTCTTTTAATTATAACGGCGTTTCGCGGAATTGATATGTTAAAAGCCATAGTCGGATATATCTCCGACTATGGCTTTTTCATATTTTGTTCAGGACGAATACCGGCTCAAAGCGTTTTTCAAGCTTCAGGAATATCGCGTCGGAATCAAAAAGTGAAACCACATCTGCGAGCAGCTTCTTTTCCTTAAGAGCATCTTCAAGGACGTCCGCAAATATTCTTATAAGCTCCATTCCCGGGCTTTCTGACATTGATACGAGTATCGAGTTTTTTCTGAAATAGATCTTTATGATCCTTGTGCTTGCGACCTCTGTGAAGGCAAGTTTGATCTTAAGAAGCGGAAGCCCGTCCTCATTTTTTGAGACCGTCGTGTAGGCTGATGCGCGGTAATCGGTCTTTCCGAAATGAAGCACTGTATCGCTCCATTTATCAACGGTTATCGGAATACGCTTGATACCATCGCCTTCCTCGACGTCAAGGAAAAGTGCTCTGCCCTCTTTATTAAGCGCAACCGAGTGAATACCCGTCGCATAGCAGTTGCGTAGCATTTGCTCGGTCATTGGCAAAATCCCCGTTGCGAGCGGATTGCCGGGCTTTTGAATACCCTTCAGCGGTTTTTTCGAGTGGTCGTCGGAGCGATATACCGCACCCAAATTTTTCTTTATATCCTTCGGGATTCTCGGACGTACGATATGATATCTTCCGCCTGTTTTGAAATCACGGAGGAGCTTTGAGAGATTTTTCGTTTTCGGTATCGGGCGGAAGCAAGGATGATCAAAATATTTGTATATCAGCTTATAATACTCGCTTTGCTGAAATAGCTGCTCAAGTCCGCCGTTTGTTGCAATCACGATACCCCGCTCACGAAGAACGAGAACGTCCTGACAGAACATTCCGTTAAAAAGAAAGCTTTTGCCGTGCTTATCTGCCCAAACGTGATAGCCGTATTCGTACTGACCGTATTCGTCGGGCGTTTTTATCCACGGCATAGTTGACATTTTTATCCAACTCTCCGATAATATGCGCTTCCCGTCGTATACGCCGCCGTTAAGGAACAAAAGCCCAAGTTTTGCCATATCCTCACGGGTAAGGTAAAGACCCCAGCCTCC
>JAZSHF010000024.1:0-5190 GCA_045533115.1 Eubacteriales bacterium | reverse complement strand
CGTCGAAACGTCCGCTGGTAACGTTTCCGGTTACGTAGAGAGTACCGTTAGCGTTAGCTGCCGAGATGGTGTAGCCCTTGCCTACTTCAAGAGAAGTTGCGCCTGCAGAACCAGTGCCAGAACCTTCAGAACCGGAGCCGCCTTCAGAACCGGAGCCGCCTTCAGAATCAGTGCCAACTGCGGTGAATACGCCCCAGTTGTAATTGCCGGTGAGGTCGTAGCAGGAGAAGTTGTTATACTCAGAGGTAGCGCCCGCACCGAATGCACGGTTGTTAGCATCATCAGCAACTGCGAGAGTGTTCTTCTCGGTGTTCCACTCAAATGCAGTAGCAGCCGTCTTATCGGTAGTGGTAGAACCGCCCGCAGACTTATCGTCCATTACGACGTAGGTCTTGGTCTCGCCTTTCATAAAGTAGAGAAGATACTCGTTAGCGTTAGTAGCTGCTTCTACATAGAATATTGCTGCATCAGAAGCGGTGAGAGAGCCGTCGAAACGTCCGCTGGTAACGTTTCCGGTTACGTAGAGAGTACCGTTAGCGTTAGCTGCCGAGATGGTGTAGCCCTTGCCTACTTCAAGAGAAGTTGTGCCTGCAGCTGCCGCGGTGAACGGAATGCAAAGAACGAGCATTACAGCCGCGAGAACAGCAGATACAAGAACCTTAATTCTTTTGTTCATAATAATGAACCTCCATAAAAAATATTATTTATTTGCCAAGGGGTAAATTTCTTCTTTAATTATAAAACATCTTTCAGCAAAAATCAACACATTTATGAATTTTTTTCATAAAATCTTTTAATATTTTATCCCATATCGTTTTAATATGATTTCTATCTAACAAAAAAATGTCTCCCGACGTTCGGAAGAGATTTTTAACCTTTTGTGCGATAGTCCGCCTTCTCTGATATAATCGGCAAGAAGGTCGCGCGCGTAGATCGGCTCGTCGTAGCGCGCGATCTCGGTAAGGCGGTTATATTTGTAGGTTGAGGAATAACTGTCGACTATTATATAGTACGTCTTATTCGGATCGAGGTTGTTCTTTACGCCCTCGCCGTAGGAATCGTAGTAAATATAATAGCTGTCCGAGTCAAAGAATCGGCTTTTCAGATCGGAGCCCTTAATTGAGCAGAGAACGAGATTGTTATCAAAAGGAAAAATTGAATATATATCGCCGTAACGGATCTCGCCCGCCTCAAGGTCGTATGGCGAACGCGCCGACATATATCCGCCGCCGAGAACGATATCGTATTCGTTTCCCCAAAGCTCAACGCCCTTTTCATAGTAAAGCTGAGCAATAACGTCGCGCAGATAGTCAGAACTGCGCCACGTGGGTGTCGTTCCCAGCACCTCGTTGCCCGCTGCAATCTTGTCCTTGTATTTTTCAAGAAGCTCGTTTACGATGGGAGAGTCGGGAAGATGATAGTATTCGTTAGTTTTTATAAACTTCGCTTCTGTGACTGCCTTGTTACCGTTTGCCACGTTGTAACGCGCCGCGGCATAGGTGATTCCGTCATTATCACCGCCTCCCTGAAGGTGCCATATACCCTCATCGTCTGGCTTTGCATAACTGCGGTGCGAGTGTCCCTCAAAGACGAGGTCAACGTATCCGCGAGAAAGAGTTATATCATAATATGACGTACCGTAATTTACGCTTCCGTTCGTGCCGCCGTCATGCAGTGAATAGACGATAAACTCGACGCCTTCCTCTGCGCGCAGACGCTCGGATTCCGCCTTAACAAGCCCGGTAAGCTCGTCGCCCGTCTTGAAATAAACGTCCTCGACCTTGTCGGGGGAAATAGAGGAATAGCAGTCGCCGATCGCGCCGATGATGCCGACTGTCACGCCGTCAAGCTCAATAACGACCGAGCTTTCGCAGTATTCGACCTGCTTGTTCGTTTCGCGGTCATAGATGTTTATCGCAAGAAACGGAAATTCCGCAAGCTCCTCGTTCTCGATTATGGCTTCTTCGCCCCAGTCAAACTCGTGGTTGCCGAGCGTCATGGAAACGAAGCCGACGCGGTTCATCCATTCGGTCATCATATTGCCCGACGTCAGATTAGACTCAGGGCTTCCCTGCCACATATCGCCCGACGCGAGAAGGACAGTGTTCGGATTTTTTTGACGCGCCTGCTCGAAATAGGTCGTCAGCTCGTCGACACCGGGCTGTGAATCGGTGTCGGAGAACTTGCCGTGCAGGTCGTTGAGCGCGTAGAGGTCAAAGTAGACGAGGACGAGGCGGTTGCAGTTATCGCAAAAGCCGTCGTCATTCTTATCCTTATGATTGCCGTCGCACTTTTTCCCTCCGTTGCAAGAGGCAAAAAAGAGCGCGGAAAGTGCCAAAATCAGCGCTAAAAGGCGCGTTTTAATGCCGTTTTTCATCGTTTTTTCTCCGTTTTGTCATTGATCCTATTATATACGATTTTACATACGCCGTCAAGGTCGTTATAATTTTTCATAAAATCGAAAAAGGGCTTTTATTTACTTCCAAATTATGTTATACTTAATATAATAACCTACAATCAGGAGGTAAAAACAATGAGTGTTAAACACACAGAGGTTTTCGGTATTACCGAGGATATAGCGAAGGGCATTCTTGAAGCGGCTCTTAGCACAGGCGGAGATTTCGCCGAGGTATATATCGAAAATTCGGCAAACGAAGTTTTGATGATGCGTGAAAGAAAGCTCGCAAACGCCAACGCGTCAAAGGTAATGGGCGCGGCGGTCCGCGTTATCAAGGACGGAACGGAGGTAAACGCGTCGGTCACCGATTTCACACCCGAAAAGCTGCTTGCTACCGCGAAGGTGCTTGCCGACAGCTTCGAGGGCGAGAAGAGAGTTGACGTTCTTCCCTTCGCTGAAAAGACCGTTCCGATCGCGGTTGATCCCAAGTATATCCGCGGCGAGGATTACACCGAGGAGCTTAAGCTCCTTTCGGGCGCAACCGAGGGCGCGTACGGGTACAGCCCCGAGATCGTTCAGGTAATGGCTAACATTACGAAGAAGGAACAGAGAATATTCGTGTTTGCAAGTGACTCGACCTGGCAGACCGACTACCGCTGCAATACGAGGATCATGTGTCAGGCGATAGCGAGTGACGGCAAGGATATGCAGCCCGCTCACAGCTCGTTCGGACGTAATCAGGGTATGGAAATGTTCGAGGACTTCGATGCCGAGAAGTTCGGACGCGATGCAGCATTCAACGCAGTCGAGATGCTCCACGCCGATCAGATGCAGGGCGGAGAGATGCCTGTCGTAATCCACAACGGCTTTGGCGGCGTTATTCTTCACGAGGCGTGCGTGCACGGTCTTGAAGCGACCTCCGTTGCAAAGGGCATGAGCGTATTCTGCGGAAAGCTCGGTGAAAAGGTCGCGTCGGACATTGTTAACGCTGTTGACGACGGTACGGGCGAAAACCTTTGGGGCTCGATAAACGTTGACGACGAGGGAACACCCTCTAAGCGTAATCTTCTTATTGAAAACGGTATTCTTAAATCCTATCTTGTTGACAAGAGAAATTCCGCAAAGATGAATCATCCCGTAACGGGCTCGTCGCGCCGCGAGTCGTACAAGTATCAGACGACCTCGCGTATGACGAACACCTATTTCCTGCCCGGCGAATCGACCTTCGAGGAGATAATCGCGAACACCAAGTACGGACTTTTCGCAAAGGAAATGGGCGGCGGATCGGTCAACCCCGCAACGGGCGAATTCAACTTCGCAGTAGACGTTGCGTATATGATCGAGGACGGAAAGATCACAAAGCCCGTAAAGGGCGCAACGCTCGTAGGCTCGGGCAAGGACGTTCTTCTTCGAATAGATATGATAGGTAACAACCTTGAATACGGCTACGGTATGTGCGGCTCTATGAGCGGCTCTGTTCCGACTATAGTCGGTCAGCCGACAATAAGAGTTTCGAGCATGACTGTCGGCGGAAAGGGAGGCAACTGATAATGACTCTTGAAAGAATTATAGAAAGAGGACTTGAACTCGGTCTTGAAGCAGTCGAGGTATATGCGAACACCTCCGAGAGCAATACCATAAAGCTCGACGACGGAAAGCTTGAATCCTACAACATCAAGGAAATTTTCTCGGTTTCGATCCGCGGTCTTAAGGACGGAAAAATGGCTTACGTCAATTCCGAATCGCTTGACGACGAAGCGATCGAGAGCGTTCTTAACAGCTTGCTCAAAAACGTAAACGCGCTTGACGCGACCGAGCCCGAGTTTATGTACGAGGGCGGAAGCACATACGTTACCGTTCCCGAGGTCAAGTCGGACTACAAGGAGCATTCGACCTCCGAAAAGATCGCGATGCTCAAAAAGCTCGAAAGCGAAGCGCTTGCCAAGAGCGACAAGATCGTAAAGATCGGTTACTGCCAGTACTCCGAGACCTCGCAGAAGTCTACGCTTATGAACTCAAAGGGTCTTGATCTGACAAGAGAGCTTTCCTATACTACGACCTTCCTCGGCGCGCTCGCAAGCAACGGCGAGCAGACGGTTGTCGGAATGTCGGGAGACATAAATCTAAATTTTGCTGACATTGAGCTTGACAGACTTGTAAACGAGTCTACTGAATCTGCTCTTTCTCAGCTCGGCGCGGGCTCGATTGAGACAGGTAAGTATCCCGTAGTTTTCAAGCGTGACGCGGCAAGCGAGATCCTTTCCGCGTTCTCGTCGGTATTCCTCGGCGACAGCGCACTTCGTAAGATGACACTCCTTACCGACAAGGTCGGAACGAAGGTGTTCGGAGACAATATCACGATCGTTGACGATCCCTTCTCCGACGTTGCACTTATCAAGTATCCGTTCGACGATGAGGGTGTTCCCTGCCGTACCAAGAACGTGGTTGAAAACGGTGTCTTCTGCGAATTCTTAAACAACCTCAAAACCGCGAACTTCCTCAAGGCAGAGCCGACGGGTAACGGCTTCAAGGCAGGCGGAACGGGATCTATCACCGCGTCCCCCACAAACCTTTACCTCAAGGAAGGCAACCTTTCGAAGGACGAGATCATCGCGACTGTTGAAAACGGCATCTACGTAACCGAGGTAAACGGTCTGCACGCAGGTCTTAACCCTATCTCGGGTGCGTACAACGTACACGCATCGGCCTTCGTTATCAAGGACTGTACCCTCGACCGACCGATCACGCTCTTCCTCGTAAGCCTGAACTTCTCCGAAATGATGAATGACTGT
>JAZSHF010000029.1:0-9758 GCA_045533115.1 Eubacteriales bacterium | reverse complement strand
ACAGAACGACATGGCTCCGATCCGACTTGGGCTACGAGTTCGTCAACGCTGTCGTTGGCGGTACCGTTCCCAAGGAGTACATCCCCGCAGTCGATGCCGGTATCCAGGGCGCAATGAGTGCTGGTGTTCTGGCTGGCTACTCCGTTGTTGACGTGAAGGTCACCCTGTTCGACGGTTCCTATCACGAGGTTGACTCCTCTGAAATGGCATTCAAGATTGCCGGTTCTATGGCATTTAAGGAAGCTATGAGACGCGCTGACCCTGTTCTTACAGAGCCGATTATGAAGGTTTCCGTAACTACTCCCGATGATTATATGGGCGATATCATCGGTGACATCAACTCTCGCCGCGGACAGATGGATTCTATGGAGCAGATCGCTCCCGGAGTTTCGAGAATTTACGCTCACGTTCCGCTTGCTCAGATGTTCGGTTATGCAACCGCTCTTCGTTCAAGATCTCAGGGCCGTGCAGTTTACGTTATGGAGCCCGACGGATTCCAGGATGTTCCGAAGTCCATTCAGGACGAGATCATCAAGGCAAGAGCAAAATAATTCAAAGTATTTTGCACTTCCAAATTGCGTGCTCTGATTTTTAAGAGCGAATTCGCCGCAGATGTAAATAATAAGTTACATTTTAGCGGATATAGTTTCTGATCAGCCGTATCGTGCTGTTTAGATAAACCAAAAATAAAAAATTTAATTTAAAGGAGATTACTAAAATGGCAAAGGCTAAGTTTGAAAAAACCAAACCCCACGTAAACATTGGTACTATCGGTCACGTTGACCACGGTAAGACCACTCTGACTGCTGCGATCACCAAGACTCTTTCCCTTGCATACGGTTCTGAGTTCCTTGATTACAGCCAGATCGACAACTGCCCCGAGGAGAGAGCTCGTGGTATCACAATCAACTCCAGACACGTTGAGTACGAGACTGACAACCGTCACTACGCTCACGTTGACTGCCCCGGCCACGCTGACTACGTTAAGAACATGATCACCGGTGCTGCTCAGATGGACGGCGCAATCCTCGTTGTTGCAGGTACTGACGGCCCTCTCGCTCAGACCCGCGAGCACGTTCTTCTCGCTCGTCAGGTTGAAGTTCCGCAGCTTGTTGTATTCATGAACAAGACCGACCTCGTTGACGACGCAGAGCTTCTCGACCTCGTTGAGATGGAAATTCGTGACCTTCTCTCTTCCTACGAGTTCGACGGTGACAACGTGCCGATCATCCGCGGTTCCGCTCGTGATGCTCTCACTTCCGCTAGCACTGATCCTTCCGCTCCCGAGTACGCTTGCATGGCTGAGCTTATGGACGCTGTTGACAGCTACATTCCTACTCCCGAGCGTGGTGCAGACCTTCCCTTCCTTATGCCTGTCGAGGACGTATTCTCTATCTCCGGCCGTGGTACCGTTGCTACCGGTCGTGTTGAGAGAGGTACTGTTAAGGTTGGTGACGTTGTTGAGATCGTTGGTCTTTCCGATGAGAAGAAGAACACCACCGTTACCGGTGTAGAAATGTTCCACAAGCTCATGGATCAGGCAGAAGCAGGCGACAACATCGGTGCTCTTCTCCGTGGTATCGCTAAGAACGAGATCGAAAGAGGTCAGGTTCTCTGCAAGCCCGGCACCGTTCAGCCCCACACCAAGTTCTCCGGTAACGTTTACGTACTTACCGAGAAGGAAGGCGGACGTTCCAAGCCCTTCTTCCCCGGCTACCGTCCTCAGTTCTACTTCAGAACTACTGACGTTACCGGTACTATCGGCCTTCCCGCTGACGTTGAGATGTGCCGCCCCGGCGATAACGTTGTTATGAACGTTGAGCTCATCACTCCTATCGCTATCGAAAAGGGTCTTCGTTTCGCTATCCGTGAGGGTGGTAGAACTGTTGGTTCCGGTGTCGTTACCGAAATCGAGGCTTAATCTTATTTAAGATTTAATTATACCCTTGAAAGCCCCAAACGCCCATAAGGGTGTTTGGGGCTGGCTTTTTTAATTCGGTTTTCTTTCCACTTTTCTTTGCTCGTGCAAAGAAAAGTTACAAAAGAAACACGCCAAGGAGACAACCGATAAAAATGCGTACGCATTTTTATACGTTTTCTCCTTTGGAAACCTCTTTCGGCTTAAAGAAGATTCGCCACGTTGTTAGCCTTCCCTTTGGGGAAGGGGGACCGCAGACGCTGCGTCTGCGGTGGATGAGGTGTAGGCGGCAACGCCGCCGTTGTAGGGTGCGACAACCTCGGAACCCCCAAAGCTCATTTCATTCGCTTCGGGGAACCCCTCGTCTCGGCGCACCGCATATCGCAACGAGATGCGTTTGCGTTATTCCAAAACAGACGCACATTGTTCGGACGAGGATTACTTATTTTTACAAAAGTTTTTGATCCAAACTTTTTGTGGAAAGTTTGGCAGGTGCAGGGCGGCGCCCTGCGAATAAAAAATATCTTTGGGGCGTGGCGAAATTCCACACCGGCGGTGACAGTCCGCGAACACTTATGTGCCGAATGGGTGAAATTCCCATACCGACGGTATAGTCCGGATGAGAAAAGAGAACTGTGCTTTGCGCCCTATTATCGCAAGGCTTTTTTCTTTTCCTGATGAAAGGAGAAATTATGAAACATTATAAAGGAAGATTATCGACCAAAAAAATCGTTGCGCTTGCTTTTTTCACGGCGTTTGCCTTCATTTTCAGCTTTTGGACGTTTCCGATATTTCCCGCAACTCCGTATCTTAAGCTTGACTTTGGAAACGTATTCATTATGCTCGCGGGATTTCTTTTTGGACCTATTGAGGCGATCGCAGTTACGCTGGTCAAGGAGCTTTTGGCGCTGACAAACACAACGAGCGGCGGTGTCGGTGAAATTGCAAATTTTCTTATGACAAGCTCGTTTGTCATTCTTCCGTCAGTCGTCTACCGATTTCGCAAGGGCTTGAAGACCGTCGCGTTTTCGCTTTGCGGTGCTTGCGTTATCGGCACAGTAACGGCTGCACTCGTCAACCGCTTTATCGTTTTTCCGCTCTATATGGGTGGCGCGGCGGCGGGCGTATTTAGCTCGGTATTTTGGTTCGTTATCGGCTTCAACGTCATTAAAACGGTGTCCATAAGCATCGTTACGGTTCTGCTTTACAAGAGGTTGTCGAATTTCTTGGCGAAATTTGAGGTAAAGTGAGTTCATTGCTTAAATGGTTTTCGTGGAGATAGTTGCGGTGCATACAGTTGACGCATCGAGTTGGGCGAATTATACTATCAAGTGCAACTGTAAGAAAAAACAAAAGTTTATGTAAATCTATGGCAGAATAGAGTTATCACACGCCAAACGACCAAGGAGAATTTACAAACGTCTTTCCTTAAAATAGCGCTGTCGTCTACAGAAATATTACAAAAAAGGCACAGTTGTCAAGTTCAAAATTGATGAAAACTGCTAAAAATGTTGTCATTTTTGTTGACAATTATATATCAAAGTATTATAATATTTGATGCAATACCTACTCGGAGGGATATATGGAAAAGAATAGTACTATGCGCGAGGTCACGATGCCTCCACGGCACGCGGATTTCGTCAGAAAAACGGCACAGACACACCTGACGACGTATTACCTGTCGCGCGAGGGCGGACTTGACGGCTTCGGTGAGACTGCTTATGCGGGTACCAAGAGTCAGCTCAGCTGGGAAACAGTGCATCTCGGCACTTATGAATTCCGTTCGGGGAATAAGCCCCTTTCGGTATATGAGCCGGAGAGCGAGACGACCGTTTTCGGTTACTGCGACGGCGAACTGTACTTCTACCGTGATATGTCGGCGGAGAATACCGACGCCTTCTCGATGAGGGCGGTGAATGAAAGCGCGGTCATCACGTTTATCGCGCCCCGTTCGGGAAGATTTGAGCTTACTGCCGTTCTTGCGAGAGAAACGGCGGGAAAGTCGTTAATTAACGTATCGGCTGACGGAAAAGCGCCCGAAAGCTTCACCGTGACGGAAAAGGAAACTGAAGTAAAATATACCGCCGTTCTTGACGAGGGCGAAACGATCACCTTTGAGCTGGTTTACGACGGAAGCGGCGACGTTGTCCGCGCCCTCTCCTTCTCGACGGCGATAACGCGTCTGTATACGGGAGAGCTTGACCGCGAGTATAACAACGACGGTCAGACTCCTCTTTGTTCTCTCGCTTTTATGTCGGACCTCCATATCGACGGACAAAATCCCGCGCAGGAGGTTCCTCTCTCCTCCAGCATTCTTAGTGCGATAAGCTGTATCAAGGATCGCGGAGGTGTCGACGCGATATTGCTCGCGGGCGATGTTATCAGCGAGGGAGTTTGCTATGGCGACGATATTGTGAAGAGTGCATGGAACTACGAGAATACCATATCGACGATAACCTATCTCGACACTGAGCTTGCAGCGGCGACCAAGACCGGCAAAAACATTTTCTACGTTTCGGGCAACCACGATAAGCAGCCCGGCGTTATCGCCGAGATAAAGGATCCTTCGGTCCGTTTGCATTCGGGAAATTATTCTTCCTGGATGCTGAACAGAACGGGCGGATATCTTGACGCTCTTTATATGGCTGATATTGCGGGCGGCAAGGAAAACTGCCGTTATCCCGACGAGGTTCTTTGCTATCGCTACAACGTCGGCGGACTTGACATTATCGGTATAAATCAGTCTTATACGGGAAATGCGAATCCCGCCGTTGAGGACAGGGGCGCAGGTCAACAGATGTATCCTCAGCAGGTGACCTGGGTGCGCGAGCAGCTTGAGAAGATCGGTAAAGACAAGACTGTCATAATATTCTGTCACTACAATTTCAGTACCGACGGAATCAACTACGAGTTCTATGCTCCCCCCCAGCACGCTGATCTCGGTACCCCCAGAACCATGCTTATGGAGCTTCTTGAGGAATATCCGAACGCGATCTACAATTACGGACATATGCATTGGCGCACCGAAGAGGAATCTGCACACTATAATTCCTCCGAGCTTATCTGGAACTACGGAAATAAGGTTCAGAACGCCGACGGCTCCTATACGACCGACGGATATCACTATATTCACGTAGGCTCGATACGAAATTCCGCAACACGCCTCGACCCTGTCGCTCCTGCGGGTGAGCCAACGAGCATCGCACAGATAATGATGGTCGACTTCTACGAGGATCACATCACCTTCGAATTCGTGAACGTCGGAAGAAAAGAAAACATTGAGGGCGTTCGCAAAATTACTACCTACACCATCAAGCGCGATATGTCGCAGCTTGATACCTATCGATCATAAAGGAGGGCAAAATGAAAAGAACGCTATCTATACTGTACCGAGTTATTTCGGCAGTGCTCTGCATCAGCTTTTTGATGGCAACTGCGGTCGGTGCCGCAACGATTCCTACGAAGCACGCAGATTTTGCGAGCTTGACCGCGCAAACACATCAAACAGTTTATGATATTTATCCCTCAAAGGGGATAGACGGCTTCGGAGAGAAGAGCCGCGTCGGTATGAAGTACAACTACGACAGTACGTGGATATATCTTGATACCTACGAATTTCGCGCGGGAAGCAAGCTTCTCGGCATTTACACTCCCGAGGTAAAGGACACGCCGATCTTCCGCGCTTACGGAATTTCGGTTTCGGACGGAAAGGAAGTCAACCTTCTATCGACCGAGCCAAATCCGAATGTGACCTATAGCTACGTCGGAGACGGAGACAGTCTTTTGATCGCAAACAAATTCAAGGACACTTATATGGAGTATATGAGAGGCGATATCTTTATAGCATCGCCCTCGAAGGCGACGAAGTTCGTCATCTCCTTCAATGCTCCCGCGGACGGCACCTACAGCTTCACCGAAACGGTGCTCAAGAGAGCGTCGATGAGCGGTATTCCGAAGAAATATTCGGGTGTTACCTATTCGGTCGTTAAGGGCGGAGAGGTAATTGATACCGTAACGAATGAAAAAACAGAGACCAACGTGACCGACGAGCAGGAATATACTCTTGAGGGCACGGTTGATCTCAAAAAGGGCGAGGACCTCCTCTTCGTAATGGAGGTCGCGGAGACAAACGAGGCGGATAAGGGCTTTGCAGCCCGTCTGCGCGAGCTGAAGCTCACCTGCGGAAGCAAGACCTATTCCCTTGACGATTATCCCGGAAACGAGATGGTAGTAACGACTCGCGGATATTCCGAGGGACAGGATCTCTACTTCTGGTACGAGACCTCTCGCGAAAAGGACCCGAATCAGAAATCATCAGACGCGTTCGGAATGAGAGCCGTTAAGAAAAATGCTGTGCTCACCTTTGTCGCACCTCGCTCGGGAACCTTTGAGATAACGGCAAAGCTGCAGAGAGCGGCGGCGGGAACCTCGACCGTTAAATTCACGAAGAACGGTGCGACACTCAAGAGCTTTGAGGTCACCGAAAAGGAAACGACTGTTACCTATTCCGTTATTCTCGATCAGGACGAAAAGGTAAATCTTGAGCTTGTATATGACGGAAGCGGCGCAAAGGTGTATGCCCGCTCGCTTTCGACGGCGATAACGCGTCTTTATACGGGAGAGCTTGACCGCGAGTACAATAACGAAGGACAGACACCGCTTTACAGTCTCGCATTTATGTCGGATCTTCATCTTGACGGTCAGAATCCGGTGCAGGACGTCCCGATTTTACCGAGTATTCTCAATGCGATAAGCTACATCAAGAACCGCGGCGGTGCCGATGCGATAATGCTTACCGGCGATATTATCGGCGAGGGAGTTTACCATAGCAACAATATTGAAAAGAGTGCCTGGAATTACGAGAATACCATATCGACGATAACTTATCTTGACACCGAGCTTGCAACGGCGACTAAGACGGGTAAAAACGTTTTCTACGTTTCGGGCAACCACGATAAGCAGCCCGGCGTTATTGCCGAGCAGAAGGATCCCTCGGTTCGTTTGCATTCGGGAAATTATTCATACTGGATGCTTAACAGAACGGGCGGATATCTTGACGCTCTTTATATGGCTGACATCGTGGGCAGCAAGGAATACTGCCGTTATCCCGACGAGGTTCTTTGCTACCGCTACAACGTCGGCGGACTTGACATTATCGGTATAAATCAGTCCTATACGGGAAATGCGAATCCCACCGTTGAGGACAGAGGCGCAGGTCAGCAGATGTATCCTCAGCAGGTGACCTGGGTGCGTGAGCAGCTTGAGGAGATCGGCAAAGACAAGACGGTCATCATAATCTGCCACTACAATTTCACTACCGACGGAACCAACTACGAGTTCTACGCCCCCTCCCAGTACTCTAATCTCGGTAATCCGAGAACCATGCTTATAGAGCTTCTTGAGGAATATCCGAACGCGATCTACAATTACGGACACATTCATTGGCGTACCGAGGAGGAATCTGCACACTATAATTCCTCCGAGCTTATCTGGAACTACGGAAATAAGGTTCAGAACGCTGACGGCTCCTATACGACCGACGGATATCACTATATTCACGTAGGTTCGATACGAAATTCCGCAACACGCCTCGACCCGGTGGGCCCTCCCGGTGAGGACACGAGTGTCGCGCAGATGCTTATGGTCGATTTCTACGAGGATCATATTACGTTCGAATATGTAAACGTCGGAACAAAAGAAAATATTGAGGGTGTAAGGGAAATAACGACCTACACGATAAAGCGCGATATGTCGCAGCTTGACGTGTACAGCGGTAAGGTGACCTCGAGTGAGACCTCGGGCTTTGAAACGATGTCCTCGCCCGGCGTTACAACCGAAAAGAAGGAAACGACAAAACCTCCCCGTCCGACCCAGAATGTTACGAAATATCCCGGACACGATGACGGTGACGGCGGAAACGGCAAGAAGATTGATCCCCTTGCCATCATTATTCCCGTGGCGGTAATACTGCTCGGCGGCGGTGCTGTCGCGGCGATGGTGATACTTAAAAAGAAAAAGAAATGACAAATAATATAGTGAAACCTCGGAACGCAAGCGTTCCGAGGTTTTCTTCATCTTAAAGACTGCACTTACGGGCAGAAAACGGCGGTCATCGGAGAGGGAAATATCAACTTTGACCGTGTTTTCAAGACCGCTGAGGCGTCGGAAACCAAATATATGACGGTCGAGCAGGACAACTGCTACGGCGAGGATCCCTTTGAGTGCCTTAAGCGCAGCTACGAATATCTTAAGGCCTGCGGATTTAACTGATATAGAGGTAAAGTTATGGAAAAGATCAGATCAGGTATCTCTCAATTTGGCATTTTAACGATTTTGAATGTTTAAGTCTTTCGAAAAGAGGGAGAGAAACGGAAATGAAAATCAGTTACAATATATTTTATTTCAAAAAACAGAAAATACAAAAAAGCGGTTGTTCCACAGTGCTCATAGCTGTATTTTCAATCAATTCACTCGCATTTTCGTGATTTTGAATATTTTTCGACCTTAAAATTTGTGCACAAAATATATTGATTTGTTGTATAATTTATTGTATAATATAAATACCAAATTACACAACAGAAGGAGACATTGTAATGAAAAAACTTTCTCTCACGTTAGCGATTCTTATGCTCGCTCTCGTACTCGCACTCGCAGTTCCCGCTTCCGCAGTTACCGCTAACGGAAGTTACGGTGACGTTCCCCTCTACAAGGGCGGAATTACAATTGACGGTAAGATCGATGAAGCTTACACAAAGTCAGGCCTCAAGATTGACTGTACACTCGATTTCGATGACGCAGGATACAAGTCCGACGCGGAAGCTTGGATATATGTACTTCACGACGGCGAATTCCTTTACGTAGTCGCTGATGTATATGACCCCTATGATATAGACGTTAATAATTATCTCGAAGCAGATGCTGATTCCGGTTGGACCTCCTGGAAAGCGAGCGGCTTAGAGCTCTATATCGACTGGACAAACGGCGGTTCCGAATACACTAAGTACCAGGCATGGATCGATGGCCGTCATTGGAATTTAGGTACAGCTGAGGGTAAGGAAACAACTTACTTCGAGGAAGTTAAGACAACTTATGATATTTCCGCTAAGAAGTACATCGTTGAATTGAAGCTCCCCATTATGGAAGGTGCTAAGACAGGCAGCGAAATTGGCTTCAACGTTAATGTCACATCCAACGATTCCCTTCAAGCGGCCAACCAGGATCATATATGCTGCACACTCAAGGGCGTATCTATGGATCCTTCTATGTATAAGAACGTAAAGCTTTCCGCTGAAGAACAGAAAAACCCCGCAACAGGCGATCCCGTGACAGTTCTTGCTATAATCGCAGCTGTTTCCGGTGCGGGCATCGTTATCTCCAAGAAGAGATAAGTATCGTAAAATATATTTTACGATATGAAGTTTGTGCTTGTACGCCAAAAAGGACGGCGAACATTTTGCTGACGCAAAAGCGCACAAACTTGCCTCTTGAAAAATAAAACGTTTTCGTTTTGGCTGTGCCGAAAGGCACAGCTTTTTTTTGATTTGCTTTTTTGAAATAAAAATGGTACAATGGTGTAAACAAAAAAATATTATTACGAGGGAAATATGAATTTTACCGAAATAGCAGAAAAAAGGCAGTCGTGCCGAAGCTACGACCCTGCCCGTGAAGTTGAAGAAGAAAAGCTGAATAGAATTCTTGAATCGGCGCGGCTGTCTCCGTCCGCCTGCAACGGTCAGCCGTACTTTATAACGGTCTGCAAGGGCGAGGCAGCGAAAAAGGTCGCAAAGGCGACGCAGGGAATGGGAATGAATAAGTTTGCCGCCGACGCGCCGATATTACT
>JAZSHF010000052.1:0-11818 GCA_045533115.1 Eubacteriales bacterium | reverse complement strand
TTTTCTGTCATAGAAATCAAGGATATAACAAAACACCTCCTATGGCTTCATTATACCATAAGAGGTGCTTTTCAGTTTTTATTTCTTGTGAACTATTTGGGATTACTTCAAAATCGCCTGTCATTTCCTATATTTTAAGGATCGCGCTTGCTACTCCGAAGTATACGAGCAAGGAAAGCGCATCTACAATCGTAGTAATAAACGGGCTTGCCATAACTGCAGGATCAAGACCGAGTTTACCCGCAAGAAGAGGCAAGGAGCATCCGATGAGCTTTGCTATGAATATCGTGAACGCCATTGTAAGTGATACCACGAGCGCAACTGTCAGTGATATCCCATTTCCGAGGAGCATATCATCGATAAGAAGTATTTTTATAAACGTTGCGGCAGCAACAGCACAGCCGCAGAGGATAGATACGTTGAATTCCTTGAACAGTATTCTGAAAACGTCGGAATATCCGAGCTCGTCAAGAGACAGACCTCGAATGACCGTGACCGACGCTTGACTTCCGGCATTACCGCCCGTACCCATTATCATCGGAATAAATGCAGTAAGGGCTACTTGCGCGGCGAGGGCGTTTTCAAATGACGAGATTATTATTCCTGTAAAGGTTGCTGAGATCATAAGTATCATCAGCCACGGAATTCGTGTCAGGAATATCTTAAACGGTGATGTCTTGATGTAGGGACGGTCTGTCGGTATGATAGCCGACATTTTAGCGATGTCCTCTTCGTCCTCCTCGCTGATGACGTCGACTGCGTCGTCGATGGTAATGATACCGACAAGTCGTTTTTCGTTGTCAACGACGGGCAGTGCAAGGAAGTCGTATTTCATCAGGATATTCGCTGCGGTTTCTCTATTCTCGCCTGTACCGACCGATATTATGTTCGGGTTCATTATATCACTGATTTTCGCGTCCTTATCGGAGAGGATCATGGTGTATACCGAAACAAAGCCGAGCAGCTTTTTGTTCTCGGTAACATAGCAAGTGTAGATAGTTTCACTTTCGGTTCCGGTCTTACGCAGGTGTGCAAATGCTTCCTCTACCGTCATACTTGGGCGCAGGCTGACGAACTCTATCGTCATTATGCTTCCCGCGGTGTCACCCGAATATGAAAGAAGCTGGTTAATTGCCATGCGGCTGTCGGGATGTGAGTTTTTCAGAATTCTCGTTACGACATTTGCAGGCATTTCCTCGACGATATCTACAGTATCGTCAAGATACATTTCGTCAAGGACGCTTTTAAGCTCTTTATCGGTAAACGCGTTGATGAGAGACTCCTGCGTATCGGGATCCATTTCAACGAAAACCTCTGCGGCAAGCTCCTTCGGGAGAAGTCTGAATATCAGACGGTGATGTTCCTCGTCGATAAGCTCGAAGAGCGATGCGATATCTGCAGGCATTGCTGTTTTGAGCAGACGGCCAAGTTCTCCGATCTTTTTTTCTTCGTATAGACCTTGAGCAAGCTCAAGGTCGAGAATATTGTTTTCCATTTTGGTACTTTCCTTTCTTTGTAATTCCTGTTTGTTCAAAAGCACCGACGGAAATAAAAAGTGCGCAGGCATATCTGCGCACGTTAACATCGATATTATCGAATATGCTTTTCGTGAGCAAAAATGTCCCTTGTGGTTTCACACTTATTACACCCGCCGTCTTTACTGCCTGCGTCCATTTCTGCTCACCTCGCTTTTTGTTTTCTTTCCTTTAGTATATCACGCATGTTGTTATTCGTAAAGGGGGAATTTATACAAAATTCCGATTTTTTGTCTATGAAATTGTTACTTTTTTGTTTTGCGCTTGAAAACTATATCTATATATGATATACTTACGGTGAAAATCACTATTGGGAGATCGCGGTGTTTAAGAAGATAAAAAATTGGTTCAGTAATTACTGGTACTACTATAAATGGGGCGTAATAATTGTCGGATCAATTATTGCCATACTTGCTTTTTGCCTGTTTCAGTGCGCTGCAAAGGAAAGCTATGACGTTAAAATAATGTACACGGGTCCGCATATTTTTTCCGTCAACGAGAAGGACCGTCTCGCCTCTGCATTTGAGCAGATAATGGACGACTATAACGGCGATGGTAAGACAGTTGCCGACATAATGGACATTACTGCATTTACCGACGATCAGATAAGAGATGCCGTCGGAGAAAATCCTGCGGAAGAGCTGCTTATAAAATATGCTCCTTATACGGTCGACCGTGTCCGTCAGAATTTCACAAGCGCAATTTCGGGTGACGGATATATTTGCCTTATTGATAAATATTGGTTTGATCTTTTGAAGAACAATAATGCACTCGTTCCGCTGGCTGAGGTGCTCGGCTATCTGCCCGAAACCTCGATCGATGAATATTCCGTATATTTAAGGGATCTTAAAATATATAGCTTCTTTACCGATTCGGTCGGCAAGCTCCCCGAGGACACGATCGTATGCTTCCGTATTATGCCTTCAACGTCGTCCTTTATCGGACGAAAGGAAGCAAGAAAAATGTACGACTATTCAATGGAATATTTCCGCGCGATATTTGAATTTAACCCCGAGGGTTAACCAAGACCGTAGTAGTTTAATATTCCGTTATACATTCCCTCCGCGAAGAGGTCGGGACGCTCGCTCATAAGCGCAGCATCGCTCGGATTGGTTATAAATCCGATCTCGATAAGAACTGCGGGCATTTTAGTTCGTCTTAGAACGTAAAGTGACGGACGGACGAACATTCCGCGGCTCGGCAAGCCCGTTGATGCTGTCAAGGCAGCTAAAATATCCTCCCCGAGAGCAAAGCCCTGTGAGCTTTGAGAATATGCATAGCCCTCATTTCCGCTTGCGCTTTCTATGTTTGAGGCGTTTGCGTGTATGCTGATAAACGCATCGGCTCCCCAAGAATTTGCCGCATCGGTGCGCGCCTTCAGGCTCGTTCCGATGCTTGTGCCGAGCACTTCGTCGGGTGAATTTCTTGAAAGACGAACCTCAAAATTCGGATTTTGACGGAGCAGGTCTGCAAGCAGTACGCCTACCTCGTAGGTGATATCCTGCTCGTACAGACCGTTACCCTCTGCACCTGCATTTGGATTTCGCGGATTGTGCCCCTGATCTATAAATATTTTTATTGCCATAACGTGCCTCCGTTAATATTTTACTGTCATTATATGCTGATGCCTACGGAGTGACAAGGAAAGACGAAATGGAATTTTACAAGATAAGACACATATTAAGCTGCACCCGCCGTGCAGTTGAAAATTATAATATGATTGAGGAGGGCGACCGTATCGCCGTCGGGCTTTCGGGCGGTAAGGATTCGCTTGCGCTTTTCTGCGCGCTTAAAAACTTGCAGATGTTCTATCCCAAGAAGTTCGAGCTTGTCGGCATTTCTCTTAATATGGGCTTTGAGGGAATGGATTTCTCGCCGCTTGAAAGGTTTGTGCGAGAATGTGACTGCGAATTCAAGCTTGTCGACACACAGCTTTCAAACGTGATATTCAACTACCGTCAGGAGAGTAACCCTTGCTCGCTTTGCGCTAAAATGCGCCGCGGCATCCTACACGACACCGCAAAGGAGCTTGGCTGTAACAAGCTTGCACTTGGTCATCACTACGACGACCTCGTTGAGACATTTATGCTTAATCTGCTCCACGAAGGACGCCTTGGCGCCTTTCTTCCCGTAACGTATCTATCACGCAAGGATCTAACGCTAATTCGCCCGATGATATACGTTGAGGAAAAGGACGTTCGTTATTTTATGGGTAAGAATGACCTTCCGCTCGTCAAAAATCTTTGCCCCGAGGACGGACATACCGAAAGGGAAAAGGTCAAAAATATGATTGCGGGGCTTGATAAGGAATATAAGGGCTTAAAGCACCGCTTGTTTACCGCGGTTGAGCGCGGCGGACTTTTTGAACAAACCGAAGAGAGATAAAAAGCACCCGATACTGTCGGGTGCTTTTACTGTTATAATTCGTCAAGCTCCTTCAAAAAGAAGGCGAATGACGCGTCAGACGGCATTGAGAGCCCGCCGCGCGGGGAGAGTGAAAAGTCGGTTACTTTTGGACCGTCGGGTAGACACGAGCGCTTGAACTGTGATATGAAAAAACGGCGGACAAAGGTCTTTAGCCATTTGAGTATCGTTTCGGGACGGTATTCCTTTTCAAATATCGAGCAAGCAAGTGTGTATATATCCCTCGGCGAGCGGTTTTCCCTTACAAAGTGATAAAGGAAGAAATCGTGAAGTTCGTATGGACCAACGAGATCCTCGGTCTTTTGCGCGATTTCGCCGTTGTCGTTCGTTGGGAGAAGCTCGGGGGAAACGGGGGTACCGATGATGTCAATGAGTATCTCTGCAAGCGTACCGCCGAGCCGTCTTGCCTCATAATCGACGAGAACTCGGACGAGCGTTTTCGGAATAGATGCATTAAGACCGTACATAGACATATGGTCTCCGTTATAGGTCGCCCAGCCGAGAGCAAGCTCGGAAAGGTCGCCCGTACCGATAACGAGACCGTTATATCTGTTCGAAAGGTCCATAAGGATCTGCGTGCGCTCTCTTGCCTGCGAGTTCTCGTAGGTAACGTCGGTCACCGACTGATCGTGTCCTATGTCCTCAAAATGCTGAAGAACGGCTTTGCCTATATTAATCTCACGTATATCAACGCCAAGCTCCTCGCACATTTGGACAGCGTTGCTTTTTGTGCGCTTGGTTGTTCCGAAGCAAGGCATAGTAACACAGATTATATCTTTGCGGTCTTTGCCCATCATATCGAAGGTGCGAACGGTTGCCAAAAGCGCGAGGGTGCTGTCAAGACCGCCCGAAATACCGAGTATAGCGGTTTTTGAACGTGCCGCCATCATACGCCTTTTTAAGCCGTATGCCTGAATTTTAAGGCAGTTTTCAAAATATTCGTCGGTTACATATTCGGGTATAAACGGATTTTTTTCTATCTTGTCGGAAAGGCAGGGAAGAACGGCATTCATGCCCTTGGAAGCCGTAGGCACAAATGTCGCGTAGCATATACTGCCGCCCGCGAGCGGCTTTTTTTCTGCTATTGTTTCTCCGTTTTTTATCGCAACGTGGTAATCTGCACATACGCAGTCGGTCGTCGACTCACTCGGTGATGCGCCGACCGAGGCTACCGTGATGCCGAGCAGCTTAGAAAGATACTCGACCTGTGCGCGTTTTTTGCTCTCAAAGGTCGCGGTCATTGCAGAGGCGTATGGATTGACAATAACTGTTGCCCCCGCCTTTTTTAGCGCCGTACAGTAATCGGTATCAAGAATATCGTTACCGATAGCAACACCATAGACAGCGTCGCCCGTGCTGAAAACGACGGGGCGGTCGTTTTCAGAGGCGAAAACGCGTTGCTCGGAATTAGTAAGATGTCTCTTTGAAACGAAGCCGAGTGTTTCGCCCTTGCTTACGACCGCAACGCAGTCGTAAATTGCACCCTCTATGTGAAGCGGTAATCCGACGAATGCTGTCATAGACGTCTTGAACGTAGCTTCGGCTATGACGTTAAGCGAGTCTGCCCAGGAATCGGTCAGCTTGTCGTTCAGAAAGAGGTCACCGCACGAGTATCCCGTCACCGAAAGCTCGGGAAATACCACGGCGCTTGCTCCGCTTTTGTAGCTTTCCGTAATTTGATTAGTAATTGCTTTTAGATTTGCACTTACGTCAGCAACTGAGATTTCGTTTGACGCGAGTGCTACTCTTACAGTTTTTTTCATTTTAACTCCTTATCAGCGGACGCTGAAAAGAATATCTCCGTAGGTTGGGATCGGCCAGTAGCTTTCAGCTGTCATTGTTTCTGCCTCGTCGCAGATGGAGCGAAGCTCATTCATCTTCGGTATTACAGTGTTGAGGTAGAAATCTGCACTTTCTGCGTGATCCGCGATGGCGTTTGCACTAACAGTGAGCGCTTCAAGCTCCTTAAGGGCGATATTTGCTTTGGAAACGAGAGATGAGAGGGAAGTGACAATCTCCTCTTCCGCGTCGGTAAGTGCGCTCGGAACCGCCGTTTTTACATTGATTATCGTCTTGGAAACGTCTTTAACATAGCTTATTACGGCGGGAATTATCTCTTTTCTTGCCATTTCCGACATCGTCAGTGCCTCTATGTTCATCAGCTTGCAATAATTCTCAAGCATTATCTCTTTGCGTGAACGAAGTTCGGTTTCGGAGAAGATCTTGTTTTCCGAGAAGAGCTTGACATTCTTTTCGTCAAGAAAGTGTGATAGTGCCTCGGGTGTATTGGGGAGATTGGAAAGACCTCTCTTTTCAGCCTCTACCACCCACGATTCATCGTAGCCGTTGCCGTTAAAAAGTATTCTCTTGTGTGCGCGGACGGTGTCACGAATGAGGTCGTGAAGCGCTTCTTCAAAGCATTCGGCACTCTCAAGACGGTCTGCAAAGCCCTTTAGCGTTTCGGCAACAGCGGTGTTGATAACGGTATTTACGTCGGAAACCGATGCGGCGGAGCCGAGCATACGGAATTCGAACTTGTTGCCGGTAAATGCAAATGGAGAGGTGCGGTTTCTGTCGGTCGTATCCTTCGCGAACTTCGGCAGAATATGTACACCGACTCGCAGCAATTCTTTTTCCTTGCCACCGTACGACGTTTCGCTTTCGATAGCGTTAAGTACGTCGGTGAGCTCGTCACCGAGGAAGAAGGAAACTATTGCTGGAGGTGCTTCGCCCGCGCCGAGACGGTGGTCGTTACCTGCCGTTGCGACAGAGATACGCAGAAGCTCCTGATAATCGTCAACTGCCTTAATAATTGCACTTAGGAATAGAAGGAACTGAGCGTTTTCGTAAGGCGTTTCTCCCGGCTCGAGAAGGTTGATTCCCGTATCGGTCGAGATTGACCAGTTATTATGCTTACCGCTTCCGTTAACACCTGCAAAGGGCTTTTCGTGAAGCAGGCAGACAAGGCCGTGTCTCTTTGCGACGGTCTGGAGTATTTCCATAGTCAGCTGATTGTGGTCAGCTGCGATGTTTGCCGTCGTAAATATCGGAGCAAGCTCGTGCTGAGCGGGAGCCGCCTCGTTATGCTCAGTCTTTGCAAGGACACCGAGCTTCCAAAGCTCGACGTCAACGTCGTGCATAAACTCAGATACCTTTTGCTTGATTGAGCCGAAATAGTGATCGTCAAGCTCCTGTCCCTTTGGTGCTTTTGCACCGAAAAGGGTTCTGCCCGTATAGAAAAGGTCTTTTCTCTTTTCATAGACCTCTTTTGTTATGAGGAAATATTCCTGCTCAACGCCTACGGTCGTCTTAACAGATGTTACCGTGTCGTTTCCGAAGAGCTTAAGCACGCGGAGAGCCTGCTTGTTTATCTTCTCCATTGAGCGGAGCAGGGGAGTTTTCTTGTCGAGTGCTTCACCGCCGTATGAGCAGAACGCCGTCGGAATACAGAGCGTTCTATCCTTGATGAAGGCGTAGGAAGAGGGGTCCCATGCGGTGTATCCGCGGGCTTCAAAGGTCGCGCGAAGTCCGCCCGAGGGGAATGACGACGCGTCGGTCTCACCCTTTACGAGCTCCTTGCCCGAAAACTCCATAATAACTTTTCCGTCCTTGGTCGGACTTATGAAACTGTCGTGCTTTTCTGCAGTAATGCCCGTCATCGGCTGGAACCAATGTGTATAGTGTGTTGCGCCCTTTTCGATTGCCCAATCCTTCATCGCCGCGGCGACTACGTTTGCAAGCTCGATATCAAGGCGCTTGCCGTCCTTTATTGTTCTGCGCATCGCGTCGTAGGTCTCCTTGGGGAGCTTTTTACGCATTGCGGTGTCATCGAATACCATCGTGCCGAAGCAGTCGGTTATATTATTCATAGTATTGTATCTCCGTTGGTCAAATGGTGCTTATTCTTCATTTACAGGCGGTTCAGTCTGCGGAGGGGGCCCGAGACTGATTACAAATCTGATCTTCGTGCCCTTAAGGTAAGATCCCGGTTCAAGGCTTTGGGAGGATATATATCCCGCACGAACTGTCTCGCTGTATTCATACCCAGTGTTCTCGTCAATGATGAGATCTTGTCCGATGAGGGTGCTTGCCTGTGCCGGCGTTTTACCCACATAACTGTCTACAGTTACGTACTCGTATTCGGGACCTATACTGTAATATATCGTGATCGTTGAGCCGTACTCGACCTGCTCCTTTGCGGCGGGTTCGGTCTTAACGACCAGCTGATATCGAAATGCTTCGCTTGTAATCTCCTTAAAAACTACCTTGAAGTTATAAAGCTCCTGATTTTGTGCTATGAGCTTTGCGTCCATATAGTGATAGTTGACAAGATCCGGAACCGATACAAGGTTTGCACCGCGGCTGACAGTCAGCGTTACAGTACATTTATTTTGGTTTCGTACGACTTTTCTCGAGGAATTGGGCGCGGGCTCCTGTCTTATAATAGTTCCCTCGGGATTTTTTGCGTCATAAACCATCTTTACTTCGACCTTGTATATTGATGGATCAAGAAGATTGCCGATCGTATCCGTCGAATAGGTTTCTCCGACGACGGACGGGACTCTGATCTGTTCAGCGGCGCTTGCCTGTTCGCTTTGAAGTACCGCATCGAGGACCGTTACGGCACCGGTTATAAGAACTAATGCGAACGCGACCGCAACACCGAGGATTATCGGGAACATCGACATGCTTTCCTTGCGGTGCTTTACGGCTTTCTTTTTGTTCTGTTGCTTTTTCATATCGTTTGCGGCGCGAAGCCCGGCGCTTTCGGGAGTGGCTGCACTTCTGGTCTTGAAAACGTATTCGGGGTTGAGATGTACCTTCTCAACGTATTTGAGCATCTGTGTAGCTGTCTGGAAGCGTCTGTCGGGACTCTTCTCCATTGCACCGAGGATTATCTGCTCAAGTCCTCTTGGAATGTCCGAGCAAATTTCAGACGGCGGCTTTGGCTGCTCACGCACCTGCATGAGTGCGACCGAAACTGGAGTGTCGGCGTTAAAGGGAAGTGTACCCGTTGCCATTTCGTACATCAAAATGCCCAGTGAATACAGATCGCTGCGGGTGTCCGTTTCCTTACCGCTTGCCTGCTCGGGACTGATGTAGTAAACTGTACCTATTGCCTTTCCGTCGGGACTCTGCTCGCTTGAGGGAAGAACAGCAATGCCAAAGTCGGTTACCTTGACTCTGCCGTTCTTAAGAAGCATTATATTTTGCGGCTTAATGTCGCGGTGGACGATGCCCTTCGAATGAGCGTGCTCGAGTGCGCGAAGCACTTGCTCGGAATAGCTGATGACTTCCTCACGCGAAAGGGCGCCCTTTTTCTGCATATAGCTTTTTAGAGTGATTCCCTCAACGCGCTCCATAACGATGTATTTAAGGCGCGCTTTTACCGAGACGTCGAATATCTTGACGATATTCGGATGCGAAAGCATCGAGACTGCCTTTGATTCGTTTATGAATCTCTTTACAGCCTCAGCGTCGTCGGAAAGGTCCTCCTTAAGCATTTTTACGGCAACCGTTCGGTTCATAATGATGTCGTTCGCTTCAAAGACGACCGCCATTCCGCCTATGCCGATTATTCTTTTTATTTCATATCTTCGGTCAAGTATTTTGCCGACGTATCTGTTAGCCGTTTCCATTAAGCATTTCCTTTGTCTTAATTCATAGCTGTAAGTTAGAGCTTGACGAGCAGCACCGTTATGTTGTCGTTTCCGCCGCCGTCGTTTGCGAGCTGAATGAGCTTTTCGGCGCAGGCTGTCAGCTCCTCCTCGCTGTCTGCCTTGACGTTTTCAGATATTACGGCGTTAGGAACGCAGTTCGTAAGTCCGTCGGTGCAGAGAAGAAGGTAACCGTCCTTTTCGTTTTCAACGCGGAAAATATCGGGATTGGTCTTTGCTTCGTTTCCGATAGAGCGTATGATTATGTTTCTAATAGATGCATTCTTTGCGTCGCTAACTGTTATTTGTCCCATATCGATTAGGTACTGTACGTATGAGTGATCGCGGGTTATCTGCTGTATCTGTCCGTTGGATATAAGATATAAGCGGCTGTCGCCGACATTTATTACCGTCGCATTGCCGTTTTCTCTTACAAGTGCCGAGACGAGAGTCGTTCCCATGCCCTTTAGTGCGGGATCGGCCTGTGCCGCCTCGTAGACGACGGTGTTTGCACGTGTGACGGCAGACTTCATAAGCTCGGGATCTCCGCTGTTTCCGAAGCCTTCCTTTACAAAGTCGGTATAAACTCTGCAAGCGATCTCGCTTGCGATGTTGCCGCCGTTAGCTCCGCCCATACCGTCACAGACCGTGCAAAGATATGCACCGCCGGGCAGGGGCGTTACGTTGAAGCAGTCCTGATTGTTTACGCGACGTTTTCCGACGTCGCTTTTTCCGCAGATAAACATGTTGTACCTCGTTAATGGTGTGTCCAGAATCTATGTCTAATTTATATGTTACCTATCGCTGTTCTTGTGCATTCAGACGAAGCTGACCGCAGGATGCATTTATGTCGGGACCGAGACGCCGACGGACCGTTGCGTTGATACCGAGAGCATTCAGGCGGTTTTTGAACGCCTCGACGTTCTTTTGTGAACTCTTTTTGTAGGAACGCTCGCTTACGTCGTTAAGTGGGATCAAATTAACGTGTATCGGCATTCCGGGCAGAAATTTTTTAAGTCCCTTTGCAAGCTGCTCTGCCTGAAAAACGCTGTCATTTTCGTTCGCAATGAGAGTGTATTCAAATGATATACGCCTTCCCGTTGTCTTAAAGTATTCGGCACACGCAGAAAGAAGCTCCTCGACGCTCCATTTGTTTGTTATCGGCATAATGGATTTACGAGCCTCGGTGTCTATATTGTGAAGCGATATTGAAAGGGTTATCGGAATCATTTCCTTTTCAAGCTTTTTGATCCCGTCAACGACGCCGCAGGTCGAAAGGGAAATGTGCCTGTATCCGATATTAAGACCTTCCTCGCGGTTTACGGTATGCAAGAATTTAATCACGTTGTCATAGTTGTCAAGCGGCTCGCCTATGCCCATCATAACGATGTTGGATATTCGTTCGCCGACGGCCTTCTGTGCCTCAAAAATTTGCCCGATTATTTCGGACGGAGTTAAATTTCTTGTCAGACCGCGCAGAGTCGAGGCGCAGAATTTGCAACCCATTCGGCACCCCGCCTGGCAGGAAACGCAGATCGTGTTTCCATGCTCGTACTTCATTACGACGCTTTCGATATACTGACCGTCGGAAAGAGAATACAGGAGCTTTACGGTTCCGTCTATCTCGGAAACGAATTTTTTTTCGATCTTTGGCAGGTCAATAAAATATCCGTTTTCGGTAAGGGCATCCTTAAACGCCTTCGGAAGATTATTCATATCGGCAAGTCTCGCACCCTTGTTAAGCCACTGATAGAGCTGCTTAGCTCTGAACGCCGGAAAACCAAGCCCCGTGACGATCGGCAGAAGCTCATCGTATGTCATTGTCAGAATATCAGTTGCCATTGCGTTCACCGAAAACTTACATTAGAAATATTTACTCACCATATTATAACACACTAATAATGTAAATGCAAACATTTTATAGAAAAAACACGCAATTTTTCGATCTTTTTCTTCCTAAAATCTAAATAATTTTCAGGATAGCTTAAAATTTTAACAAAAAATTTACAACATGTGGATCAAAAAAGGCAGTCACCTCGCGGTGACTGCCTCGAAATCTTATTCGTCTGCTGCAAATCTGCTTACGACGTGGTAAATGTCCTCGTCGCTTTCGCACCAAACCTCTTCCCATTCCATTGAGTAAACCGCACCGAGCATACTCTTTGCACTTACGATAAAGTTTCTGTCCTTATCGGTAAGGAA
>JAZSHF010000072.1:0-60737 GCA_045533115.1 Eubacteriales bacterium | reverse complement strand
AACGGCGGGAGCAAGCCCCCGCCCTACGAAAAACGTGTTGAAACACCGTTTTGCGGTACTTTTAAATTTGCTCTTTACTAATCAACTTGTCACACAATTTCATATTTGCAACTTTATCGGGAAAAATACCTTGGCAAAAGGTGTTTCTCTCTTTTTTCTCATTCCCTGATGGAGTTGCGAAATTGTGTGACAACAATGAGGGAACGCTTTTTCGGTGTGTCCCTTATTGGGACACACTTTTTAATTTTGGAGGTAATAAAATGTATTGTGATCAGTGCGGAAAGAGAATTGCAAAAACCTCGAAATTTTGCAGCGGTTGTGGTAGCCCTGTTCTCGGAGAAGAAAACGTTTCTCACGAAGAAAAAGAGTCGATTTTAGATCCTGTAAAAGATATTCAGAAAAAGCTTAGAGAGATTGACAATAGGAAGAAACCACCCAAAAAGAAAGAAAATACCGTAAAAAAAGCTTTTGATGTTTTGAAGGGAAAAGTGTCTATTCTCGATTTAGTGTTTGACGATGATTTCGAATCGCAAAAAATGTCAGATAAAAAGAAACTAATTTTAGAATATCCCATGCCGAATTCTTGCGATAACCTCAAAAAACTTGCGACATATATGAACTCTCAAATAGCATCAAATGGTCGGGAAATCGACTCGCTAACAGATGTTTGGAAAGAGAAACTAATGAGGATGATTTTAGATTATCCAATTCCAAAATCGGAAAAACAACTTGAAGAATTTGTGCAGTTTATAAATTCAGAAATAGAGTCGCGAAAGAGAACACGAGATGTATTAACGATCGCTTGGAAAGAAAAACTGAAGCAGGTACATAGTTACACAAAAACAAAAGCCAAAAACAGTAAAGCGCACAAAGATGCAAAAAAATATTACTCATTAGAAAAACGGAGAGACTTGCGTTACAACATTCGTGACTTTGTGCCGTTACTAATGTTTTTTCTGGTTCCAGCTTTAATACTTTCGATTTTGTATAAGTCACCTTGGGGATTGTTTGGGACGGTTTTGGGTATTGGCTGGGGAATTTTCCTGCTATTGTTTGTATATGGTTGTCTTGATTCTATGATTGATTCTATAAAAACACATAGTGCAAAACAAAAGGTTGTTCCCAAAATATTTCGTGTTGTTGCATGGATTTTTTTGATACCATATCTTTCTGGATTAATAGTATCAATCGCATTTCATTATACTGTATTGATTCCTATTACAGCGGTATTGTTTGGGGTTGATGTATTCTTCCTTCTGATTTTCTTGCTTTCTGTGTATGATTTATAATATAAAAACGGACGAAGCGTTTTCGCTTCGTCCGTTATGTTTTTACGCCATTTCTCCTGCGAGCTTTTTGCCGCCGAGGATATGGAAATGGAGGTGGGGGACTGTCTGGCAGGCGTCGGGACCGCAGTTTGATACGAGGCGGTAGCCGTTTGTTAAGCCCTCTTCTGCCGCTATTTTGGGGATCGTTTTGAAGATATGTGCGACGATCTCCGCGTTTTCCTCATTTACTCCGTCGAGGGAGGGGATATGGGTTTTCGGGATGACGAGAATATGCGACGGTGCCTGGGGCGCGATGTCGCGGAATGCGAGGATCTTATCGTCCTCATAGACCTTATTTGACGGAATTTCGCCCGCCACTATTTTACAGAAAAGACACATAGTTTTTTCCTTCTTTCTTTAATATTTATAGCGTAAAATCATTGACAAACGTATGATACTTTGCTATAATGGTTATGATTTTATTAGTATTATAACAAAACGGAGGATTTCTGTCAATGGTAGTAACGAAAGATTCGATCATCGGCGACGTTCTTGACTTTGATGCCGGAACTGCACAGTTCTTCTTTGAGATCGGTATGCACTGTCTCGGCTGCCCCGCATCGAGAGGCGAAAGCATAGAAGCTGCCTGCATGGTACACGGCACCGATGCTGATGCGCTCATCACCAAGATCAACGATTATTTGAGCACAAAGTGAGCGATGGCTGTGACCTTATCGGTTACAGCCATTAATTTTTAATATGACGAATATAAACCTTGACGCGCGTTTATCTGCCGTTGCATCGCTTATTCGCGACGGCGTGACGCTTTACGATATCGGAAGTGACCACGCGTATCTCCCTGTGTCGCTTCTACTTGAAGGCAAGATACCCTTTGCATATATTTGCGACGTTGCTCGCGGTCCGCTTTCGAAGGCAGAGGAGACTGTTAAAGCTTTCGGCGTTGGCGACAAGTGCCGTCTGTGCCTTTCCGACGGAATGAAAAGCGTGTCTGTCATTCCGCCCTGCGATATAAGCATTGCGGGAATGGGCGGAGAGCTTATCGCGTCGATAATCGACGCTGAACCGAGCGTTCGTCACCCCGATATTCGGCTCGTTCTTCAGCCGATGACACGCGGCGAGGAGCTTCGTAAATACCTATGCGAAAACGGATTTGAGATCCTTTATGAAAACACCGTTTTTGAGGGCAAATATTATACTGTTATTTCCTGCAGATATACGGGAAATAAATACGAGCTTACACCGTCCGAGCTTTTGCTCGGCAAGACGGGAATAAGAAATGAAAACGGCGAGTTTTTTGCCTTGGCAAAGAACAAGCTCGACGTTCTTAATTCCATTTACGACGGTAAAAAGCGCGGCGGCGCCGACTGCTCGTACGAAGAAGAGCTGATAAAAGAGATAAAAGAAATAATTAACGGAGAAAAAAGATGACTGTTACTGAGCTTTACCGCGTTCTGAACGATTTAATACCGCGCGAGCTTTCCTGCTCCTGGGATAACGACGGAGTTATGTGTCTGCCGAACGGAGATAAGGACGTAAAAAAGGTGCTTTTGTCGCTTGATGCGACCTCACGCGCTGTGGAATATGCGGCAAAGAACGGCTTTGACCTTATCGTGACGCATCATCCGCTTATTTTCCGTCCGATAAAGGCTGTTTCCGACAGCCGTTTTATGGATCTCATTAAGAACGATATTGCGGTATTTTCATTCCATACGCGCCTTGACGCTGTTGAGGGCGGAGTCAATACTGCTCTCTCTGAGCTTTTGGGGCTTAGAAATACCGAGCGCTTCGGCGACGATGGGCTTGGCGTTATCGGAAGTGTTCGGGAGACGACAGACCGCGAGTTCGTCATTAAAGCGAAAGCGCTTTTGGGTGCGACTAAAGCTGATGCGGTGCTTTTTGATAAAAAAGTTACGCGTGTTGCCGTTGTAGGCGGCGACGGCGAGCATTATATTCCGTATGCGCAGGAAGCAGGTGCCGATCTTTACATAAGCGGACGGCTCAGCTACAACGATATGACCGATGCTCACGCCTACGGAATGAGCATGGCGGCGCTCGGACATTTTGAGACGGAAAATCCCGTGCTTGACAAGCTTGAAAAGATGATAAAGGATATTGTCCCGTCGATAATTACCGAAAAATTCAACTGCAACGTAATAGAAACCCTGTGAGTCGGAATGATGGACATAAGAAAAAAGGACGGTTCGCTTGCACCCGCACATATAATTACCGGTGTCGCGGGCGAAAGAGTCGCCGAGGATTATCTGAAGACGAACGGCTACACGATAATTTGCCGTAACTATAAGCCGTACAATGAGGAGATCGACATAATCGCGCAAAAGGATCAGTATATTGTATTTGTCGAGGTAAAGACGAGACGCGAGGTCAAGAGTCAGTATGGCAGACCTGCCGCCGCCGTTACCGCGAAAAAACGCGCGAATCTTGCCCGTGCCGCATCATGCTTTATAAAAAACTTCCCGAGCGATAAATTTTACCGCTTTGACGTGATCGAGGTGTTCGTATGCTCAGACAAGAACACAGGAGAGGGAAGCTACAAGATAAATCATATGAAAGGCGTTTTCGGTGCGAAGGGCAGGATATGGATTTGAGGTTTTTATGAAGCTTTTTGATCTGCACTGTGACACGCTCGGCGAGATATTCCGCCGTGGCGAGACTATGTTTGACAATACCTGTCATATCGAGCTGAACAAGGCGTTCGGTACGCTTGAAGGCTACACGCAGGTCATGGCTGTATGGAGCGAGCATAATTTAAGTAACGACGAAAATTACAGTCGTTGTTTAAGCGCACTCGATTACGCCGAGAAGCATATTTTCGGTATTGAAAATTTTAATCCGATACTTGCCGTTGAAGGCGGAAAGCTCCTTGACGGCGACATAAGCCGTCTTGATACGCTTGCTGAGCGCGGAGTAAAGATATTTACTCTCGTATGGTGGGACAGCTGCCATATCGGCGGCGCGTTTAACAATTCCGAGGGCTTGACAGACTTCGGAAAAGAGGTCGTTCTCCGTTGCTTTGATCTCGGAATAACACCCGATCTGTCACACTCGAACGATGAGATCTGTTATCAGGCGATAGAGCTTGCGAAAAGCGCGAAAAAGCCGCTTATCGCAAGCCACAGCTGTTCCCGAAGCGTATACGACCATCCGAGAAACATTTCCGATGAGGTTGCGCGTGAGATTGCCGATATTGGCGGTGTGATCGGTGTTAACTTTGTTTCCGACCATCTCGGAGACAGGAGTGTTGATACTCTGCTTCGTCATATTGACCGCCTCTTTAACGTTTGCGGAGGCGAAGCCGTTTGTATCGGAACCGACTTCGACGGAACGGACGACGATACTCTGCCTTACGGTATAGAAAATGTCGGAAAGATCGGCGTTCTATATGAAGCGATAGTAAAAAAATACCGATCGGAGGATTTTGCCGACGCGGTGTTCTATAAAAACGCGGAGCGTTTTGCTATTAACAATTTTTGAAAAATACCCCTTTGTTGAAAGGATAAAGACTATGAAATACATAAGCACGAGAGGAAAAAGTGAAGCCGTTAGCTCTGCTATGGCTATAAAGAAGGGACTTTGCGAGGACGGAGGGCTTTATTTCCCCGATGAAATTCCGTCGCTTACCCTTAATGATATCAAGGCACTTTGCGACGACAGCTACGCTGAGCGCGCGGCGAAGGTAATGTATAAGTTCCTTTGCGACGAATACACCTATGAGGAGCTTCTTTCCGAATGTGAGGACGCTTACTGCGAGGAAAGCTTCCCCGGCGGTCCTGCGCCTATAAGCAAGCTCGGAGAGAGAATAAGAGTTCTTGAGCTTTGGCACGGTCCGACTGCGGCGTTCAAGGATATGGCGCTTCAGATAATGCCGCGGCTGTTTGTCAGAGCCGTGAAAAAGACGGGTGACACGCGCCGTGCACTCATTCTCGTCGCGACCTCGGGTGACACGGGTAAGGCGGCGCTTGAGGGCTACAAGGACGTTGACGGTGTCGGAATTTCGGTATTCTATCCCGTTGACGGCGTAAGCCGCGTTCAGAAGTTTCAGATGGCAACGCAGGAGGGAAAGAACGTCGAGGTCAATTCCGTTATCGGTAACTTCGACGACGCGCAGAACGGCGTTAAAAAGATATTCTCCGATCCCGAAATCAATGCGAAGCTGAACGAGAAGGGCGTGTTCCTATCGTCCGCAAACTCGATCAACTGGGGTCGACTCGTTCCTCAGGTGGTTTACTACATTTCGGCTTACTGTGACCTCCTCAAGGACGGAGATATTTCGCTCGGCGAGGAAATCGACATCTGCGTTCCGACCGGCAACTTCGGAAACATTCTTGCCGCTTATATTGCGAAGCTTATGGGACTTCCCGTTCACAGCTTTATTTGTGCTTCAAACAAAAATAATGTGCTTACCGACTTCTTTGTAAGCGGTAATTACGACAGAAACCGCCCCTTCTACGCGACAACGTCGCCCTCAATGGACATTCTCATTTCGAGCAACCTCGAGCGCCTACTGTACCTTACCTGCGGTCAGGAAGAGACCGAAACGCTTATGGCGGAGCTGAAGGAAAAGGGAAGCTATACCATAACCGACGAGGCAAAGGCGAAGATCGGAGCAGAATTTACCGGTCTATCCTGTGATGAAGAGCAGACCGCTATCGAGATAAAGCATATTTACGAGGAATATGATTATCTTTGCGATACTCATACCGCTGTAGGTCTACACTGTGCCGAGAAGTTTATTTCGGACGATAAGAGCGGAAGAAAGCTCGTTTGCGCGTCCACTGCATCGCCTTACAAGTTCTCTCCGGCAGTTCTTAAGGCACTTACGGGAGAGGTTCCCGAAAACGAGCTTGACGCGATGGAGCTTCTTGAAGAAAAGACGGGCGTTCCCGTTCCGAAGCCGCTTTGCGGAATTGCGAAAAGAGAAATCCGCTTTGACCCGAATAGCGCGATCAAAGCGGAGGATATGCCGAAAGCGGCTCTTGAGTTTAACAAGTTCTGATTTTCAAAGGTTCTGATTTTTCTGCTTGAAGGTTGCACAGACGGTGTCGGTGCAGGAGGTGGCAAATGACGGACCTACGGCGATCTTGTTTGCCGTGCAGTAGTTGTCGCCGTCGTGGTAGGCGCAGTTGCGGACGTCGCAGACAACGCCCTTGATATGGTGCTGATTCTTGCCCTTGCCTTCTCTTGCGTCACCGTTCATATTAAAAATTCCCATTGTAGTATTCCTTTCAGTTTTGTTGTTAGAAGTATCTGCATTTTCGGTTGAAATATACCGAGGAAGGAGGAGATCTTGGCAGTTTACGTTATTGCCGACACGCATCTGTCTGAAGCCGTGCCGAAGCCGATGGATATTTTCGGTAACCGCTGGCGCGATTATACTGCGAAGCTGATAAACGGCTGGAACGCGGTCGTTAGCGGAAATGACACCGTAATTGTTCCCGGCGACATTTCGTGGGGACTGAACATGGAAGAAGCGGGCCCCGACCTTAGGCTCATCTCCTCTCTTAACGGAAAAAAGATAATCGGCAAGGGAAATCACGATCTCTGGTGGCAGTCGGAAAAGAAGCTCAAAGAGTATTTCGCAAAAGAGGGAATAACGAATATCTCGCTTCTTCACAATAACGCGCATCTCGTCGAGGATATTATCGTTTGCGGCTCACGCGGTTGGTTTTACGATCCGAAAAGCGCGCCCGACGGGACTGATTTCGATAAGCTTTCAAAGCGCGAGGTCATCCGTGCCGAGTTGTCCTTCAAGGCGGCAGCCGCGCTTGACCCTGACGGAAAATACGAAAAGGTCGCATTTTTTCATTTTCCGCCCGTATGTAAGGACTTTGTAAGCGACGATCTCGTCGCTCTGATGAAATCGTATGGAATCAAACGATGCTACTACGGACATCTTCATAATTCTTACGATATTCCGAGGTCGTTTGATCACGAGGGAATAAAGATGAATATAGTTTCATCGGATTATTTGAGTTTTGTACCCCTAAAAATCAATTAATTAACTACTTTTTCGCCTAAATCTATTGACAATAAGCGAAAATTTGGTAAAATTATAAGGATATTAATATCATCGGAGGAAAAAACAAAATGAGCTTGAAAAGCGTAAACAAAAATGGAAATCAGGTCGAGCTTGAAATAGCTATCGACAAGGAGAGCTTTGACAAGGCAGTCGAGGCCGCATACAGAAAGAATGTTAAGAACATGAACGTTCCCGGCTTCAGAAAGGGTAAGGCACCCCGTTCCGTAGTTGAAAAGATGTACGGTAAGGGCGTATTCTACGATGAGGCAATTAACGCGCTTCTCCCCAAGGCATACGACGAGGCGATCACCGAGTGCGGCGAGACTCCCGTAGGTCAGGCGGAGTTCGATATCGTATCTCTTGACGATAACGGTGTTGTTCTCAAGGCGTCCTTCCCGGTCAAGCCCGAGGTTACCGTTAAGGAATATAAGGGCTATAAGGTAACGAGAACCGTTGCTCCCACGACCGAGGAGGAAGTAAACGCGCAGATCGAGCAGGTCCGCGCCCGCAACTCCCGTACCGTTGACATCACCGACCGCGCAGCGGCAGAGGGTGACATCGCAGTTATCGACTACGAGGGCTCCGTTGACGGCGTTCCCTTCGAGGGCGGTAAGGGCGAGAAGTATAACCTTACTCTCGGCTCCGGTCAGTTCATTCCCGGCTTTGAAGAGCAGATCGTCGGTCACAACCCCGGTGACGCTTTCGACGTAAACGTAACTTTCCCGACCGAGTACCACGCAGCTGAGCTTGCAGGTAAGGAAGCAGTGTTCAAGACCGTTCTTCACGAAATTAAGTTCAATGAGCTTCCCGAGCTCGACGACGAGTTCGTTAAGGACGTTTCGTATTTTGATACTTTTGCTGAATATAAGGCAGACGTTGAGGCAAAAATCACAGAGAGACATAATGCTGAGGCGGATAGAGAAGTAGAGAATAAGCTCATTGATATGCTGATCGAAAACCTTGAAGCTGACATTCCCGAGGCAATGTTTGTAACCGAGACCGAAAATCAGGTTCGTGACTATGACAACCGTCTCAGAATGCAGGGACTTGACCTCAACACCTACCTCAAGTATACCGGTATGACCCTCGATAATATGAGAGAACAGTTCAGACCTATCGCTGAAAAGCAAGTCAAGACCCGTCTCGCTCTTGAGAAGATCGCTTCTCTCGAGAATATCGAAGTAACCGACGAGGAAATTGAAAACGAGCTTAAGAAGATCGCTGATGCTTACCGCATCGAGCTTTCAGAGGTTAAGGCGCAGATCACTCCCGATATGATTACCGACGATATCAAGGTATCGAAGGCTGTTGAGGTAGTTAAGAGCAACGCTTCCATCACCAAGCCCCGTAAGCCCAGAGCTAAGAAGGCGGCACCCAAGGCAGAGGAAACAACCGAAGAGAAGGCTGAAGAAGTAACCGAGTAATATGGAGCTTAAAGGTAAGAAGATAAACTTCCTCGGAGACAGTATCACTGAGGGCTATGGCTGTACCGATGCGAGCAAAACTTTTCATCAGCTAATGAAAGAGCGTTTCGGTCTCGCTGCCGCCCGTAACTACGG
This sequence comes from Eubacteriales bacterium, assembly GCA_045533115.1. GTDB lineage: Bacteria > Bacillota > Clostridia > Oscillospirales > CAG-272 > Colimorpha_A. The sequence continues at coordinate 51,852 of JAZSHF010000072.1, read as the reverse complement.
TGTCAGTGGAACGCGACTTGCAAAGCAGGTGGCGTCGTCCGAGAATCCGCGTCGCGATCTTGACTTTCCGATGAGAGCTGAAGAGATGGACAGAGACGCAGACGCTATCGTGGTCTTCGGCGGAACAAACGACTTCGGTCACGGTGACGCACCGATCGGAGAAATGTCCGATAGAACTCCTGATACCTTTTACGGCGCGCTTCATTATCTTTACACATACCTTATGACGGAATATCCGTTTGCGAGAATATTCGTTTGCACTCCTATTCACCGCTTGACGGAGAATCAGCCCGACAGAAAGGGAAAGATTCTTTCCGATTATGCCGAGATGATAAGAGAGGTAGCGCATTATTACTCGCTTCCCGTTATCGATCTTTTTGCAACGTACGGCATTCAGCCGTCGATTGACGCGCAGAGAGAAAAATATATGCCCGACGGACTTCATCCGAACGACGCGGGACACGTTCTTCTTTCCGAGCGCATAGCAAACTTCATTCGTTCATACTGACAACGCGCGGAAAGCATATAACAGTGCTTTCCGCACGGATTTATAGGAGGAAATTTATGGCACTCGTACCAACCGTAGTTGAACAGACAAACAGAGGCGAAAGAGCATACGATATATACTCCCGCCTGCTTAACGACAGGATCATATTCCTTTCCGACGAGGTAAACGACGTGACTGCGTCGCTCGTTATAGCACAGCTTCTTTTCCTTGAAGCGCAGGATCCCGATAAGGACATCTGTCTTTATATCAACAGTCCCGGCGGCTCCGTTTCGGCAGGACTTGCTATATACGATACGATGAACTTCATCAAGTGCGACGTTTCGACCATTTGCGTCGGAATGGCGGCAAGCATGGGCGCGTTCCTGCTTTCTGCGGGCGCAAAGGGCAAGCGCCTTGCACTCCCGAACAGCGAGATAATGATCCATCAGCCCCTCGGCGGAATGAAGGGTCAGGCGTCGGACATTAAGATCCACGCAGATCATATTCTCGCAACGAGAGAAAAGCTGAATAAGATACTTGCAAAGAACACCGGAAAGAGCATAGAGGAGATCGAGCGCGATACAGACCGCGATAATTTCCTTTCGGCAGAAGCAGCACTCGAATACGGACTTATTGACAGAGTTATCGAAAAGAGAGACTGATAATGGCAAATAACGATCACAACACCGATAATCACGTTTATTGCGATTATTGCGGACGCCGCGAGGACGAGGTTCAGTACCTTATTCCATCGCCAACGGGGCTTTATATCTGCGATAAGTGTCTTGACGGCTGTAACCGCCTCGTCGATGAGCATTTCGGCATAAGCCGTAACGGTAAAAAGGCGGGCAAGGGTGAAAAGGGTGAGCTTTCGCTTGAAACTCTGCCGAAGCCGTCGGAGCTTAAGGCGGTCCTTGACGAATACGTTATCGGACAGGACGATGCGAAAAAGACGCTTTCGGTCGCAGTATATAACCACTACAAGAGAATACTCCAGAAAAAGGATAATGCTGACGGCGTTGAGATACAGAAGAGCAACGTGCTTCTTATCGGACCGACGGGTGTCGGTAAGACTTTTCTTGCACAGACGCTTGCGAAGACCCTTAAAGTGCCTTTCGCAATAGCTGATGCGACGACGCTTACCGAGGCGGGATACGTCGGTGAGGACGTTGAGAACATTCTTCTCCGACTCATTCAGGCGGCTGACTTCGATATCGAGAAGGCAGAGAAGGGAATCATCTATATCGACGAGATCGATAAGATCTCCCGCAAGAGTGAGAACCGTTCGATCACGCGTGACGTTTCGGGAGAGGGCGTTCAGCAGGCGCTTCTGAAAATTCTTGAGGGAACGGTATCCAATGTTCCTCCGCAGGGCGGCAGGAAGCACCCGAATCAGGAGTTTATTCAGATAAATACCGAGAATATTCTCTTTATTTGCGGCGGTGCGTTTGATAAGCTTGACGAGACCATAAGCAAGAGAGTAAACCACGATAAGCAGAGCATCGGATTCTCGAGCGAGGTTTTGACCAAGGCGCAGAAGGATAAGGTCGATCTGTTCAAGGACGTAACGCCACACGATATCGTAAAGTACGGTATCATTCCCGAGCTTGTCGGACGAATTCCCGTTATAGTTGCGCTTAAAAATCTCGATCGCGATGCGCTCGTAAAGATCCTTCGTGAGCCGAAAAACGCAATTACGAAGCAGTATAAGAAGCTTTTTACGATGGATAACGTCGAGCTTCGCTTTACCGACGGCGCACTTGAGAAAATCGCCGACAAAGCGATCGAGCTTAAAACGGGAGCAAGAGGTCTTCGTTCGATAGTTGAGAACGTTCTTCTCGATATAATGTACGAGCTACCCGGAAGGAACGATATTTCCGAGGTCGTTATTACCGCGGATACCGTCGCTAAGGGCGTCTCTCCCAAGTTGATTACAAAGTGATAAAAAGCAGAGAAATGGCAAATTTCTCTGCTTTTTTATTAATTTTTTGAAAAAATTATATACAAAGGAATTTTTTTGTGATATAATAAACAATGTATAACTATGCGATCACGAACGGATATAGGTTATGGAAAAAAGATACGACAAAAAAAGAAATAACGACCGCCGTAATTTTGAGCGCCTTCCTCAGGAAAGAAAGCCGCTTTCCGGTTCATACGTTATCGGCAGAAATGCCGTTTCGGAGCTTCTCAAAAGCGGACGCGACGTCGATAAGGTCTATGTAAAAAAAGGCGAGAGAACGGGATCTATAACCGTTATCGTTTCCGAGGCGATACGACGTAATATACCCGTCATCGAGGTCGAGGGAACCAAGCTCGACAATATGTCGGGCGGTCAGGCGCATCAGGGCGTTATCGCGTCGGCGGCGCTCAAGGATTACGTTTCGGTCGATGAGATACTGGAAAATGCGAAAAATAAGGGCGAAAAGCCGCTTATTATAATTGCCGACGGAGTCGAGGATCCGCAAAACCTCGGTGCGCTTCTGCGTGTTGCAGAGTGCAGCGGAGCGCACGGAGTGATAATTCCGAAAAGACGCGCCGTCGGGCTTACCGAGGCGGTCGGACGTGCATCGGCGGGCGCTGTTGAGTACGTTCCGGTTGCAAAGGTGACGAACCTTGCACAGACCGTCGACGAGCTCAAGGACAAAGGACTGTGGATATTTGCCGCCGAGGCGGGCGGAAGTCCTCACTTTGATACCGATATGACCTGTGCCGCGGCAATAATACTCGGGAGCGAGGGCTTTGGAGTTTCGCGGTTGCTTAAAGACAAAAGCGATTACATAATTTCAATTCCAATGTATGGAAGCATAAATTCTCTCAACGTTTCAACAGCCGGTGCGGTCATTCTTTGCGAAGCCGCAAGGCAGAGAAACCTTGGCAAGTAAGAAAGGGGTGCGGAAAAATGGACAACAAGCACAATTCCGATATATCTGCAGACGAGCTGCTTGCTCAACTTAAAGCGAATATGGCAGAGGGCGAGACCGAGGAAAAGAGCGTTACCGGAAAGAAGTATAAGTTCCGCCGCTCGGGAAAGATCACGCCGTCAGTGTCAGAACAGGATATAAGAGCTCATATGCCCGATAACAGCGATTACAGATTTGAAAGCCCCGTGTCGAAATCTGAAATCGAGGACCTCGATATAGACGAGCTGATGAAGAAGTACCTCCCCGAGGAGGATTATAAGAGAATGACCGAGAAATCGGAGAGCGTTGAGATCGAGGAAGAATTCGTGCAGACGCTTTCTTCGATAGAGATTCCCGAGAAAATGACCGAGAGAAGTACTGCCGAGCCGGATGCCGAGGATGCAAAGGGCTTCACGGCACCAGACGAGGAGCTTTATAATCGTCTGAGCGAGGGCGGAAAGGTTTGCGACGTTCCCGAGCTTGACGCTCTTGATAAGTATGACAGTATGGCTGATACGATGCCTGCACCGCTTCGCCCGATGACCGATATTGAAAAGACTATCGCTTACGTATCGGACGATGACGAGGGCGGATTTGTGTCGGTGCGCGAGATCCTTGCCGCTCAGAACGCGCCGATTGAGGACGAAGACAAGGAAGAAATCGTTTCGGCTGACGATACGGTTGCTCTTGACCCTTCGAATACCGTTGAGATAGCGATCAACCTTTTCGACAATGAAGGCGGCGAAGGCGACACTCTCACCTTTACGGCTATAAGTGAGGCGCTCCTTTCTACCGAAGCTGAAGACGACGAGGACATTGACGACACAATAGTTACCGCTTTTTCCACGGACGAAGAGCAAGAAAAGAAGCCTGAAGAGGAGACCAAAGATGAGCGCGATACCGATATTTCGTCGCTTGAAGAGATCTTCTCCGATGACGATCTTTCTCTTGACGAATCGGTGTTTGACGACGTTTACGGTGCGCCCGAGGAAGGCGAGCCTGAGGATGAGGCTTCTGACGAAGCGCCTGAGGATAGCCATGACGACGAATATCTTGAGGAGTTTAATGAGGTCGAAGAAGCCGAAGAGCTTGATGAGCTCGAATCGCTTGAAGAGCTTTCTGAGAGCGAGGAGCTTGAAGAGGTAAGCGAGCTTGAAGCTCTCGACGGGACGGACGAAGCGGAAAATGAGCTTGAGCCTGAAAGCGAAGCAGAGGCAGATATTGATGCGGTTGCTGCCGTGTCAGAGGATGAAGCTCTTGTGACGACAGATGTTGATAAATACAGCGAGTACGTCGGAGAAATTGACGAAAACGGCTTCGACGAGATCGACGCGAACCTTATGGTTGCCTTCGGTATGGACGAGGAGCTTGATGCCGCTATCGGTAAGGAATCGGCAGACAAGCTTCGCGAAAGCACGGACGAGCTTATTCCCGACGATGAGCCTGCAAAGGAAAAGCCGAAGGCGGAGGAAGTTAAGGAGCCTATAAAGGAATTTGTATCTCCTGCCGAAATCAAGGGTATTTTTGAAAACTACAAGACAGAGTACGGCAAGAGTGCTATCAAGATATTCGTTCTCGCGATAGTCAGCCTGCTCCTGTTCTTCTATGAGAATATTGGAATTTTCGGCGGTAAGCTGCTTGACGTGTTCAACCCCGAATTCTATCCCGTGGTACATATTATGACGGGGCTTCAGCTTCTCGTTATCGGATTTGCCGTTCTGTATAAGGAAATCGTTTTCGGGTTCAAGAACCTGATAAACAAAAATGTGACGGTTGAAAGCATTATTCCCGTTATGCTTGGTATTTCGGTAATTTATTCGGTCGTTGCCTGCTTCTTCGGAGCGGGAAGCACGATCATCGGATTCCATTTCCCGATGGCACTCGCGCTTCTGTTCTATGCGCTCGGAAAACGTCTTGATCTTCGCCGCGAGATAATGACCTTCAGGATCATATCCTCAAAGAGAAGCAAGTTTGCTCTTGAAAAGCTTGACATTATCGACGCCGAGCTTGAAACGAAGGCGTTTGATAAGTACCTTCCGAGTCAACCCGATATATTCCGTATCAACAAGACTGCGTTTATCGACGGATATTTCCGCCGCACGGGTGAATATTCCTCGGTGAAAAGCGTTCTTAACGCCTTCATTCCCGCAACGATTGTTGCTTTTGTGTTCGGAATTATAATTGGCGCGGTTGCTAATAAGGATTTCCCGACAGCGATGTCGACAGGATATGCGGCGTTTGCCTTTGCGCTTCCCGCGACCTCATTCTTTGCGTTTAGCTTGCCAATGTTCCGCGCGTCAAAGGTTTCTTACGATGACGGAAGTGCTATTGTCGGTGAGGGTGCGCTCGACGAGTACACCTCAGCTTCCTCGATAAGCTTTGACGACAGGGAGGTGTTCCCGACATCGGGCGTTAAGCTTCGCTCGATAAAGGTGTTCGGACAGGGACGCCTTGACACTGCTATATACTATATGGCAAGCGTTTATTCCTGCATCGGCGGACCGCTTTCAGACGTGCTTAACGTTGCGACAGCCGATATCGGACGCTCGCAGAACGTAGAGGTTATATCGATAGATGCGGACGGAATCGAGACCGTCGTTGACGGGCATCACCTTTATGCCGGCAAGGCGGATTATCTCCGTCATAACGGATACCTTCCCGTTACCGATCCCGAGGACGAGGAGATCGAGGGCGGAGATATCAGCATTCTTTTCCTTGTATGCGACGATGAGGTCGTGGCAAAATTCTACGTTCGCTACCGTATTGATCCCGAGTTTGAGATGACGCTTAAAAATCTCTACAAGTCGGGTATCTGCGTCGGAATAAAGACCGTTGACCCTAATATTAACGACGAGATGCTCAGCACGAGAATCCGTTTGACTAAATATCCTGTTCGCGTTCTGAAATACGATGACATAAACGACAGAAGCCGCGGAAGCGACCGCACCGACAGCGGCGTCGTTTCAAAAAAATCGGTAAAGGCACTTCTCCGCGCCTTCACGATGTGCGATAAGACGAAGCACGTGACCAAGACAAACATTATTATATCTGCTCTTTCTATAATAGGCGGTCTCGCTGTTACGGGAGTCGTTGCATTCCTCGGCTCGATAATGGCGGTAAGCTCAGTCTACGTTGCTCTTTATCAGCTTTTCTGGCTTGCGTCTGTATATCTTGTTTCGAGATTTTTGTTAATGTAACCTAATCAAAATGCAGTCGAAAGACTGCATTTTTGCGGATTTTGAAAGGTATGAACGATGGATAAAAAAATGCGCTCGATACTCAAGCAGGTGCTGAAGCCGGGCAGATATACCGGCGGCGAGTACGGGCAGATAATCAAAAATAAAGACGATGTCAAATGCAGAGTTGCATTTTGCTTCCCCGACACCTACGAGATAGGAATGTCAAATCTCGGCGTGCGCCTTCTTTACGGTGCTCTTAACCTCGAAAACGACGTCTGGTGCGAAAGAGTTTATGCGCCCTGGGACGATATGGAAGAGAAGATGCGGGAGAATAATATCCCCCTTTTCGCACACGAAAGCCGCGATCCTATAAGCGATTTTGATTTCGTTGCGTTCACGCTCCAGTACGAGCTTTCATATACGAACGTTCTCAATATGCTTGAACTGGGCAACATTCCGCTTCTCGCGTCGGAGCGTGACGACAGCTTTCCGATAATCGTCGGCGGCGGCCCTTGTGCCTATAACGCCGAGCCGGGTGCCGATTTCTTCGATGCCTTCAGTATCGGAGAGGGCGAGGAAGCGCTTCCAGAGATGACCCGTCTTTATATTAAAATGAAGGACGAGGGAAGCTATAATAAGGAAAAATTCCTTCACGAGCTTGCGAAGCTCCCCGGATTTTACGTTCCGTCGCTTTACGAGGTCACTTATAATGAGGACGGAACCATAAACGCGTATACTCCCAAATATGACGATATACCGACTAAGATCGTAAAGCGCATTATCAAGGACATGGACAAGAGCTATTTCCCCGATAAGCTCATTATGCCGTATATTGAGACGGTTCACGACAGGATCGTTCTTGAGGTCTACCGCGGCTGTATCCGCGGATGCCGCTTCTGTCAGGCGGGAATCATCTTCCGCCCTGTTCGAGATAAGACTCCCGACGTGCTGAACGAGCAAGCGAAGTGCTTGTATGAAAACACGGGCTTCGACGAAATATCCCTTTCGTCGTTAAGTATAAGTGACTATTCGCATCTTACGGAGCTTACAGATAAGCTGCTTGAATGGACGAACGAGAGCAATGTCAGCCTGTCGCTTCCGTCCCTTCGTATAGACAGCTTCACAAAGGAGCTTATGGATAAGATATCGACGGTTCGTACCGGCGGTATTACCTTTGCGCCCGAGGCGGGAACACAGCGTCTGCGCGATGCTATTAACAAAAACGTATGCGAAGAGGATCTGCTTAAAGCCTGCCGTACCGCATTTGAGGCAGGGAAGACTTCGGTCAAGCTCTACTTTATGAACGGTCTGCCGACCGAGACGCTTGACGATATTGACGGAATTGCCGACCTTGCTCTTAAGGTTGAGGACGAGTTCTACAAAAATCCCAATCGCGTGAAGGGAAGACATCCTACCGTTACTGCGAGCGTTTCTTGCTTCGTTCCGAAGCCCTTTACGTCGTTCCAGTGGTTTGGACAGGATACCCTTGAAACTCTTATGATGAAGCAGGATCACCTGCTTGAAAAGGTCAAGTCTAAAAAGCATATACGCTACAACTGGCACGAGGCGAAGGTCAGTCGAATTGAAGCGGTGTTTGCGCGCGGAAACAGAAAGCTCTCCGCCGCACTTATCGAGGCACACAAGCTCGGTCAGAAGTTCGACGGCTGGGACGAGCATTTCTCTTACGAAAATTGGCTCAAGGCGTTTGAAAACGTCGGAATTGATCCGAGCTTCTATGCGAACAGACAGTTCGGCTTTGACGAGGTTCTGCCGTGGGATATTATCGACTGCGGAGTAACGAAGGAGTTTTTCCTTCGCGAATGGAAAAAGGCGTTTGAGTCGAAGACGACGCCGAACTGCCGTGAAAAATGCTCCGGCTGCGGAGCGAACAAGCTTGGAGGTGAAAGAACTTGCTGTCCGATGCTGTAAGAATTAAGTTTTCAAAGGTAGGGAGTCTGCAGTTCATTTCCCACCTTGATCTCAACCGAACGATGAAAACCGTTATGATAAGAGCCGGAATACCGATAAAGTATTCCGAGGGATTCAATCCCCATCCGAAGATGGTTTTTGCGCTTCCTCTTTCGATAGGTGCCGAAAGCGTTACCGAGCTTCTTGATTTCAAGATAACAAGACCAATGCCGAAATCGGAGCTTATAGAGCGCCTTAATAACGCGTTTCCGCCCGAAATGAAAGTGCTCGATGCGTATAAGCCCGAAAGCAAGTTCGTGTCTATACGCTATGCCGAATACGAGCTTGAAAACGACGAGGATTTCTCGGTTGAGGCGCTTGAGCAGAATGAGATCGTACTTATGAAAAGAACGAAAAGCGGCGAGAAAATGACCGATATCAAGCCGATGATACACTCCTATAAAAAGGAGGGGAACAAGCTCACCTGTGTGCTGAGCGCGTCCCCCGATCAGTATCTTAATCCCGATTATATCGCGAAGGTGCTTGATATTACCGATTGCACGATACTTCGCAAAAGAGTGCTTCTGCCCGACGGTGTGACCGAGTTCAGATGATCCCCTTGAATGACGGAAGTTCTGTTTTTCGAAGTGAATGGAGCGCCTCAAGATAGCTCGCTCTTGCCGCCATATAATCGGCGTAGGTCCCGTAGCGGTAGCAGGAAACGAGGTAGCTGAGTGACGTTTTTACGTTGTTTGACAGCTTCGTGTGGCTTATTGACGTCAAAATTTTATAAGAAGATTCCAAAAGCTCTTCGCTTTCGGTTATTGCCGATGACGGAGGGCTTTCTCCGTCCCCTTTTTCGGGGAACCTCTTTTCAAGGGCGATAAGTCGGTCGGTAACGCTTTTGACGTAAAGACCGCTTGTAACGGCAAGCGCGGTTATTGCGAGAATAACCGACAGAGCACATATAAACGCCTTCATTTCTTTTTCTCCTTTGCAAATATAGTCAGGACGTTTCCGTCGCTCGTTCCGATAAATACCTCGTCCATATCGGTCTTTTGCTCACGCAGCCTTGCCTTTATCCAATTCTCGTCGCGCCCCAAGAGCTTAAGATGTCCGTTGTGAATCTTGCCGTCGACTACGACGGGTAACGCGAGGGCATCGTCCTTTGAAAATGACGATACCTGACCGTTATGCTCGAGGAAGCAATATTCGACCGTATTTATATCTGCAACGTTATTCAGACGAAGCGAGCTTATCAGCTCATCAGCGGTGAGCCGCTGCTTTTTAAGCTCTGCAATATTAAGCTTGCCCTTGCCGATAAGGACGGTCGGAGGCGGTTCAAACAACCTTTTCACCGTAACCGATTTTGTGGTGATATACGAAACCGCGATCTCGAGGCATAGAAGCATCGTTATGGGAATTAGTGCGTAAATTATGGGTATATCGGGGTCGGTGAGCGGCGTCGATGCGACCTCGGATATGAGAAATGCGGTTATCAGCTCCGAAAGCTGTAATTCTCCCACCTGCCTTTTCCCGCTCAGACGCATTGAAAGCAGTAAGAAAACATATATTATTACGGTTCGCATCACTATAGTAAAAATGCCCGTCGCCCCCTTTAGAGCAGTCTTTTTTGAAAAGTTTGCCCCGCGCGGACTTTTTTATTCTCTCAGCGAAAAATAATGGAATAAATTATAAAAAAGTGTTGACAAAGAGAATTAATTGTGATAGAATGATGTTACCTCTGCGGAGAGGGCTTTTTCTTGTTGCCTTCTTCTTGAGGGAGATAAAATCAGGCGAGGGTGCCGCGGCTTGGCGAAAATGCCCTTGTCAATACTATCGGGAGGAAAATTATGAGAGTCAGAATCACTATGGTTTGCAGCGAATGCAAGCAGCGCAACTACAACACGATGAAAAATAAGAAGAACGACCCTGACCGTCTTGAGATGAGCAAGTATTGCCCGTTCTGCAAGAAACACACCGTTCACAAGGAATCTAAGTAAGGGAGAATCGGTTAATGTCAGAAGTTGAGAAGAACACCGGAGCCGCTGCGGCAAAGGTGAAAGAAGACAAGAAAAAGACTTCTAAAGACCGCAAGCCCGGACTTGGAAGCAAGATCAAAAACTTTTTCAAGAACAACAAAAGCGAGATGAAGAAGATCTCGTGGTACGGCAAGGCACAGACTGCAAAGAGCACGGGAGTAGTTATCGTCGTGCTTCTTATCGCAAGCGTTGCCATCGGCCTTATTGACCTTGGTCTGTCCAAGCTCCTTATGTGGATCGGACAGCTCGTCTGATCGGAGGGACTTTAATGAGTGACTTCGACGAGATAAGCTCTGAGCTGAGATGGTATGTAGCTCATACCTATTCCGGTTACGAGAACAAGGTTAAAGCAAACCTCGAAAAGATCATCGAAAACCGTAATCTTCAGGACGTTATAACGGATATTCGTATACCCGTTGAGACTGTCACGGAAGAAAACGGCAAGGATGAAAACGGCAATCCCGTCCTCAAGGAAACCGAATCAAAGATTTTTCCAGGCTACGTGCTCGTCAAGATGAAGATGAGCGATGCTACCTGGCACGTTGTCCGCAATATCCGCGGAGTGACGGGTTTTGTAGGCCCCGGATCAAAGCCGGTACCGCTCACCGATGAAGAGGTTGCGGCTATCGGAGTCGAGACCAAGCAGATCACTCTCGAATACGAGATCGGTGACAGCGTTACGGTTACCGCAGGTCCTCTTAAGGGCTTCGTCGGAACCGTCGAGGAAATTTCCGAGGACAAAAAGAAGATCAAGGTGCTTGTTTCTATGTTCGGTAGAGAAACTCCTATCGAGCTTGATTCCGATAGCGCCGAAAAGCTCTACAAATAATTATTTTCACAAGCCGCGTTAACGCGGCGTGGGAGGGGGTAAATCTTTACAGCCCCCGCAACAAACCACATTTGGAGGTATAAGAAAATGGCAAAGAAAGTTGTCGGTTATGTAAAACTTCAGTTGAATGCCGGTAAGGCCACCATGCAGCCCCCTGTAGGACCTGCGCTCGGACCTTACGGTGTAAACGGTGCGAACTTCGTTAAGGAGTTCAACGAAAGAACCAAGAACGATATCGGACTTATCATCCCCGTAGTTATCACTATCTACGCTGACCGTTCCTTCTCGTTCATCACTAAGACTCCCCCTGCTCCCGTTCTTATCAAGAAGGCAGCGGGAATCGAGACTGCATCTGCAGCTCCCAACAAGACCAAGGTTGCTTCTATCACCAAGGAACAGGTTAAGAAGATCGCCGAAACCAAAATGCCCGACCTTAATGCCGGCTCGCTTGAGACTGCGATGAGTATGATCGCAGGTACCGCACGCAGCATGGGTATTACTGTTGTTGACTGATTTTCGGAGGTAGATAGAAATGGGAAAGAAATATATTGATAGTGCTAAGCTTGTCGACAAGGCAAAGCTTTATGATTCCGAAGAGGCTCTTGACCTCGTATGCCAGACCGCAAAGGCAAAGTTCGACGAGACCGTTGAGCTTCACGTTCGTCTCGGCGTTGACTCCCGTCACGCTGACCAGCAGGTAAGAGGTGCCGTAGTTCTTCCTAACGGTACCGGTAAGACCGTAAGAACCATGGTTTTCGCTAAGGGCGAAAAGGCAGAGGCAGCAAAGGCAGCAGGCGCTGACTACGTTGGCGAAGCTGACTACGTTGAGAAGATCATGAAGGAAAACTGGTTCGAGTTCGACGTTGTTATCGCAACTCCCGATATGATGGGTGTTATCGGCCGTCTCGGTCGAGTTCTCGGACCGAAGGGTCTTATGCCTAACCCCAAGGCAGGTACTGTAACCCCCGACGTTGCACGTGCTGTTACCGAGGCTAAGGCAGGTAAGATCGAATACCGTCTTGACAGAAACAACATCATCCACTGCCCGATCGGCAAGGCTTCCTTCGGTAAGGAAAAGCTTTCTGAGAACTTTGACGCTCTTATGGGTGCGATCATCAAGGCTAAGCCCGCTGCTGCTAAGGGTCAGTACATCAAGAGCTGCGTCGTAGCTTCTACTATGGGCCCCGGCGTAAAGGTTAATTCCGCTAAGCTCGGCTGATAAATCATAAGAAACGAACGACAAATGAGTCAGGCGACGCTTCGATTCATTTGTCGTTTTGCTTTTTGAGGTCATTATGAAAAAAGGACTAAATTCTATTCACGGTATAATCGCGATAGTGCTTGCGATACTCTCGCTTCTTTTCGGAGGCTTTATTTTGATACCGATCTTCGGAAATAACGGCGCGTTCCTTGGAGGAGTGCTTATTGCTATTATAGCTCTTATTTTCACGCTTGGCACGAAAACGAAGCTGAGCGAGGTGTTTCCGATTACGCCTCCGCCGATAAAGAAGTTTTTTGGCGCGCTTTGTATGTATATCGGCGTGACTATGGTAAGCTCGGGAATTTCCGTCTTGACGGGAAGGATATTTGACGCTAACGCGCGTAACGACGTAATTGATTCGCTTATTCTCGGAATGCATCCCGCACTTGCGATATTCTTGGTAGCGGTCATTCCTGCCGTTTGCGAGGAATTTTTCTGCCGAGGCTTCCTTGTTAAGTGCTTCTCGGGGATCAAAAAGGAGTGGGTTTTAATCGCGCTCGTCGGCTCGGTCTTCGGCGCGATGCATCTTGACCTTTATACCTTTGTCCCGACTGCGCTTTCGGGCGCACTCTTATGCTTTATCGCACTAAGGACGAAATCGCTCATTATACCGATGCTGCTTCACTTCGGAAATAACGCTCTTGCCGTTGCGCTCTCCTTTGTGAATGCGAAGCAGGGCGCGAGTGAGGCGGTAGATCTTCTCTCGTTTACGCTTCCGCAGAGCATTGGAATGAGTATTCTTTATATCGGTCTCGGCGTTTTCCCCATCGTATTCGGATACAGAATGTTCGCAGGCAAGCGGGTGTTCGTTTTCAAGAGCTTCGTTGCGCTTATGGTTGCGGTCGGAATTTGCTTTACGGGATTTGTGACCTTTACGCTTTTCTCGTTCCGCTTCGTTTCTTATGACACCGAAAAGGCGATAGTAAGTGAACAAACCGAGGAAATCCCGCTAAAAATTGACGGAATGGGAGATTTTGAGCTTTTCATTGAGATAAACGCGACAAAATCCGTTGAGGTGACCGTCATCTGTGACGGTGCTACAATATATAGCGAGACCGTAAAGGGAAGAACGACTATTCAAAAGAGCTTCGAATACGAAAGCGGAAGAGAATGTGTTATCATACTGACGCCGATTGACGGTAAAAAGTCGACGGTAAATATAACCTACGTCATTCTTGAAAGCGTGCTTCCGCAATGAGGATACTGATAGGACTCAGCGGCGGTCTTGACAGCACGTACGCCGCTTATCTTCTGAAAAAACAGGGCCACGACGTTGTCGGCGCGGCGGCGATAATGCACGAATATACCGATATTTCGGCGGCGGAAACGGCGGCAAAGCAGGTTGGTATTCCGTTTGTGACCGTTGATTACCGAGAGCAGTTTCGTAAGAACGTCATCGAGCGGTTTATAAACGACTATAAGAACGGCAGAACGCCGAATCCGTGTATCGTTTGTAACCCGACGGTCAAGTTTGACGCGCTTTTGACTTACGCGCGTGAAAACGGCTTTGATAAGATCGCAACGGGACATTATGCCGTTATCGGAAACGAAAACGGCAGATATTTCATCAAGGCGGATACTGTAGGCGGAAAGGATCAGAGCTACGCGCTCTCGCGTCTTACGCAGGAGCAGCTTTCGATGTTGTATTTGCCTCTTTCGGGTATGAAAAAGGACGATATACGCGAGGAAGCGGCAAAACTCGGCTTCAGCGCGGCTGACGCGAAGGACAGCCAGGACATCTGCTTTATACCCGACGGTGATTACGTTTCTTATATAGAAAAAGCGACGGGCGAGACCTTTCCGACGGGAGACTTTATTGATGCAGACGGAAAGGTAATCGGCAAGCATAACGGAATAATCCGCTATACGGTAGGGCAGAGAAAGGGGCTTGGCGCGTTTGGCAGACCGATGTTTGTTTCAAAGGTTGACCCCGAGAACAATACCGTAACTCTCGTGCCTGCGGGTGAGGAGTTTTCGGGCAAGACGGAAGTCGGCGAGCTTAATTTTATGAAGCTTGCGCCGATGATAAACGGAACGCTTAACGCATTCTGCCGCGTCCGTTATTCGGCAAAGCCGTCACCCTGTAAGGTAACCTTCAAAGGCGATAACGCACTTGTAGAATTTGAAAATATGACGCGTGCCGTCACCCCCGGTCAAAGCGCAGTTTTTTACGACGGCGATGATCTGTTGTTTAGCGGAATAATTAAATAAATTAAGACCGTTGAGAGATCAACGGTCTTTTTTGCGCGTGAGAGAAAAAGCGCCACGCTGTCTTGCCTTCCCCTCAGGGGAAGGTGGCAAGTGCCCGTTGTCATCCTTATCGCGAACCCCCAAAGCTCATTTCATTCGCTTCGGGGAACCCCTCATCGCGTAGTCGAAGGATCTCGGGCACTTGGCGGATGAGGTGTAGGATGCGAAGCAACCGTTATACCTTCTCCAGCGGGAGAAGGTGCCCCGAAGGGGCGGATGAGGTGTCTCAAAGCGAATGAAATGAGCTTTGGTTGTTCCTGAGGTGTCTATATTGGGAACGTACTCCTCATCCAGCCACTCAGTAGTTTTCGCTACGCGAAACCTACCGCGGTCCCCCGTCTCCCTCAGGAGAAGGTAAAACGCAAATCCCGCTATTGACAAAAGCTCTTTACCGTGATAAAATGAGAATGCGACACAAACTGAATAACTCTCTTTATAGGTGTGTATTTTTATTATTGTAAAAATACATGCCCGGTTTCGCATACCTATTAAGGGAGTGAAAGTTTGTGTCGCAGCAAATGGGGCTGTGTTTTTGATGCGCAGCCTCGGCTGCGCATTTTTTGATTAATTTTTGGAGGAAAAAATGAAACGAATTTTGACTTTTACATTGGCGATGATACTTGTCAGCACACTATTTTTTTGCTCGTGCGATAAAGCAAAAAAGAACGAGTGGAATCCGCACAACTTGAACGGAGATGTCTATTCCGGAATGGTATACGATGTTCCCGTGAAAATATCGTTTGAAGATTCGATCGCAAAAGTTCAAATAGTTCAAGTAGAGGATGAAGAATCCTACGTTATTAAAATAACTACCACTAGATATGGGCTTGCGCAGCAAAAAGGTGATGAGCCAGGAAAAACGTTTATTGTTTTTAACTTAGACGGATTGGAAAATCAAAACGGAGAAAAGGCATGGTTGCCATTGTATGTCACTATTAAAATTACAGGCAAGGACGCAAATAAAATCAGAAAAATAAACAAAGCCTTTGCCAATACGATTGAGGATGAAGAAGAAAAGCAGAAATATATTGATATTATTAACGGAAAAACCGTAGCCATATATGAATATAATGAGATGCTTTGGGACTACATTGTGCCCGTAGAAGATTTAGTGATTGAGAAAAACGACGACGAAAAGACATTCACTCATATAATCGAAAGAGATTGAACTAAAATAAAACCGTGAGGAAATCCTCACGGTTTTTTGCATATTAACTTTCCGTCCTGAATGTGATCGGGAATTACCGATATAATCGCGCCTTTTTCGGGGACGGTGTCGGATCTGACAAGGCATTCAACGAAGCCGTCGGTGTGTCCTGAAATATGACCTTTACTGTACGTTTCGCAAAGCACTTTGATAGGCGTTCCGCTTTCGATCATTGCGGTAAGTATCTTCCGCTTTTCCTCGTCGGCAATAGCCGAAAGACGGTGCAGACGCTCGGTCTTGACCGCTTCCGGAAGCTGGTTATCCATTGCCGCCGCCTCGGTATCGGGGCGTGGGGAATAGGTGAATATGTGCAGGTGCAGAAACGCGTTGCGCTTCACGAATTCGCAGGTCGAAAGGAAATCTTCCTCGCTTTCACCCGGGAAGCCAACAATAACGTCGGCGGAAAGGTTACAGTTCGGAATGACGGAACGCAGATACGCCACGTTATCCTCGAGCATCTTTACGTTATATCTGCGTCTCATCGCGCGGAGGACGTTATCGGAGCCGTTCTGCACCGAAATGTGAAAATGCGGACAGACCTTGTCGATCTTCGCAATAGCATCAACGAAATGCTTTTTCATAAACGACGGCTCAAGGGAGCCGAGACGTATGCGGTGAATGCCTTCGATCTCTGCAATTTTTTCAATAAGTATCGGCAAGCGCTCGCCGTATGCAGAGGTCTCGATACCCGTAAGCACGACCTCGTGACAGCCGTTGTCGGCAAGTGCCTTTATCTCGCAGAGTATCTCGTTTTCGTCGCGTAAAACGACGTTTCCGCGTACCTTCGGAATGATGCAGTATGCACATTTATTCTCGCATCCGTCCTGTATCTTGACGTAAGCGCGCGTTCTGTCGAAGCGCGTGATCGAGGTCGGCGTGAGGGGAGAATTCGGCTCGTCAACAATAACTCGCGGCGCGTTTTCGCCGTTTATACGGGCTTTTAACGCCGAAATCAGCGCGTCTTTGTTTCGCGTGCCGTAGATGAAGGATATCTCCTTGATCTTCTCAAATTCGTTTGGATGAAGCTGTGAGGCGCATCCGCAGATCGCGATAAACGCGTTGGGATTCTTTTTCGCCGCGCGGCGCACCATCTGCTTCGATTTTCGCACCGATTCCTCGGTGACAGCACACGAATTTACGATATAAACGTCGCATTTATCGTTAAACGGCGCGCTTTCATATCCGAGCTTAGAGAGCTCCTCGGAAAGCACCTGACTCTCGTAGTGATTAACTCGACACCCGAGAGTCAGGATCGCAAATTTTTTCATTAAAACGCCCACTCGCCGTTTTCGAATATCGTAACGGTCTTGCCGTTCTTATCGGTACCCGTGATTGTGGTATCGATAGCGCCGATCATAAAGTCCTCGTGTATCATCGAGTCGTTTATGCCTGCTTCCTTCGCTTCCTCGTGAGAATACTTTTCGTAGTCCTTGAGGCAGTTTGAGAAACCGCGACCGAGAGCAAGGTGGCAAGCGGCGTTCTCGTCAAAGAGAGTGTTGAAGAAGAGCACGCCCGACTGATTGATGGGGGAGGAATAGGGAACGAGCGCGACTTCTCCGAGGTATGCCGCACCCTCGTCCATCGAGATCATCTGGTTAAGAAGCTCGGTTTGACGGTCGTTGTCTGCCTTGATCTCAACCGCCTTACCGTTTTCAAACTTAACGTAGAAGCTGTTAATTACCTGACCGTTGTAAGAGAAGGGCTTGGTCGAATAAACGATACCGTCTGCCGCACCCTTTTTAGGAGTTACGAATACCTCTTCGCTCGGCATATTGGGGTTATATACGATGCCGCTTCCGAGAGCCGCTTCGCTTCCGCCCATGAATACCGCGTCGGGAATGAGACCTACTGTTAGGTTTGTTCCGTTTCCGGACTTGATAGTAACGTCGGTAAGGCCGAGAGCGTTGATATACTCGCACTTTGCGGCGAGATTTGCATTGTGAGCGTCCCAATCGGCGCAGGGATCGTCTCCATCGGCTCTTGCACATTTGAGGATAACCTCCCAAAGCTTTTCAACAGCAGCCGCAGGACGAAGCTCGGGGAAGAGCTTTTTAGCCCACGCCTTGCCGGGAACGGCGGCGATGACCCACTGATACTTGTTTTCCATTTTGTCGCGTATCGGCTTGATGACCTTCATTCTCGCTTGCGCGCTCTTTGCCATCTTCTTGAAGTTGATACCGTTAAGACCGTCGGGATCCTCAGACATAAGGTAGATCATGCAGGGAAGAACTTCAGCGCGTCTTTCCATCTTTGCCTTTTCCCAATCCTCGACCTTGCTCATCACTTTAAGCGAACGGCCGCGGGTATGAATCTTTGTAAGCGGCTGATGGTTCCATTCAACCGTTACCTTCGATGCGCCTGCCTTATATGCGGCGTCTACAACCATCGTCACGAATTCGGGCTGGTCAAGCTCGGCAACAACTATGACTTCCTGACCGCGCTTAACTGCAACGCCTTTTTCGACTATAAGCTTTGCATATTTTTTAAGAACCGTTTTTTTCATAAAATTGCTCCTTTTAGCGTAATATACCCTATAATTATACCTTTTCAGGGCTTTTATGTCAATAGCGGGGGAAAAAAGAAAAGTGCCGTTATCGGCACTTTTCATAGTTTTTACTGCTGAACGAATCTTGCGTAGATCGCGCGGATAGCTTCCTCGTAATCCTCCTCGTTTACGCCGAGGACGATATTGATCTCGTCGGATCCCTGGTCGATCATACGAATGTTTATGTCTGCTCTTGCAACGGCGTGACATACTCTTGCCGCCGTTCCCTTTGCCTTCGCCATGTTACGTCCGACGACGGCGATAAGCGCGAGGTTATCCTCGACCGAGATAGAGTCGGGATCGACTGCTGTGCAGATATTGCTGATCACGAGATCGCGCATCGACTCAAGCTCTGCGGTATTGACGACGACCGACATCGTGTCGATACCCGAAGGCAGATGCTCGAAGCTGAGATCACAGCTTTCAAGAACCTGAAGAACGCGGCGTCCGAAGCCCTTTTCGCTGTTCATCATATCCTTTTCGATCGTGATAACGCTGAAGCCCTTTTTGCCGGCAATTCCGGTGATATAGCCGTTACCGTCGGGGGGACAGTGTGAAACTATCATCGTTCCTTTGTCGTTCGGGATATTGGTGTTCTTAATATTTATCGGTATTCCCGCAACGCGGACGGGGAAGATAGCGTCCTCGTGAAGAACCGTTGCGCCCATATAGGAAAGCTCGCGAAGCTCGCGGTAGGTTACGAGCTCGATAGGATTGGGGTTGTCAACTATTCTCGGGTCTGCCATAAGGAAGCCCGAAACGTCGGTCCAGTTTTCATATATGCTCGACTGCGACGCTCTCGCTACGATCGAGCCGGTAATATCCGAGCCGCCGCGCGAGAAGGTCTTTATCGTGTCGTTAGGCATTACGCCGTAGAAGCCGGGGATAACGGCGTATTCGTGGCGCTTGAGGACCGCGGAAAGGACGTCGTTCGTCTTTTCGTCATCAAAGGTTCCGTTCTGACGGAAGAAGATGACCTCCGATGCGTCGATGAAATCAAAGCCGAGGTAAGCGGCGAGAATCTTACCGTTGAGGTACTCGCCTCTCGACGCTGCATAGTCACGGCCTGTACGGTGGATTAGCGCGCCCTCGATCTCGTTGTATTCGTTTTCAAGAGAAAGGTCAAGACCGAGCTCGGAAATGATGCTGTTATAGCGCTCCTTGATCTTTCCGAAAATGTCCTTGATATCCTCGCCCTTCGACGCCGCCTCATAGCAGGCGTAGAGCATATCGGTTACCTTCGTATCATCCTTGAAGCGCTTTCCGGGCGCGGAGGGAACGACGTAGCGGCGGTCTTTATCTGCAAAAATAATATCGCGAACCTTGCGGAACTGCTCAGCACTTGCGAGCGAGCTGCCCCCGAATTTAACTGTCTTTACGGTGTTATTGCTCACTTATTTTCTCCTTGCGTGTGATTGTACACAGTATTTGTCATATAATATACTATTATATTGAAAAACTGCGGTTTTGTCAACTGTGATATTGACAAAATGAGGTCTGTGATTCGGAGAAAATGTGTAAATAATGCTTTTTTCTGAGGGAGAGCAAATAATTGCATAAAATAGAGCTAATCTTATTGACTTTTTTGTGTCGTTATGTTAAAATATGTTATATTATGTGGACTATATTTCCATAGTTGTACAAGCGGTTTTGGACACAATGAGGTATGATTATGCAGGTATTGTTTATTGGCAACAGCTTTACGTATTTTAACGATTTGCCATACACCTTTCTCAATATGGCGAAGACGTTAGAACCCGAGTCGCGCATTGAGTCGATCGCTTACGGCGGATATACTCTTTCGCAGTACTGCGACGAAACGACCGAGGTTGGGCGTCTTGTCATCAGCAAGATAGTATCGTACGAGTGGGACTACGTCGTTCTTCAGGAGCAGAGCCTGCTCCCCTGTAATGACGAGAAGTCATTTGTAAACGCGGTCAAGACGTTGTCGCGTATTATTTCTCAGGTGGGCGCTAAGGTTGTTCTTTATCAGACCTGGGCGTATGCCGACGGAAGCGAAAAGCTTATGAGTACGGGTATGACCTACGGCGAGATGGCATCGAAGCTCAAATCGGCTTATGACAGAGCCGCTTCTGAGAGCGGCGCGACCGTTGCCCCTGTCGGAGAAACGTTTGCACACGTAAAGAAAGCCGAATATATAACAAAGCTCATCAACGAAAACGACGGTTATCATCCGTCAAGCACGGGAAGCTATCTTGCCGCGTGCATTATTTTCCGTACAATAACGGGAAAGAGCACTATCGGTCTGCCTTGCCCGTCAAACGTGTCACTATACAATCTTTCGGTAGTTCAGAAGATCACCGATTCCGTAATTTAACGAAAAGGATCGTTATATGAAGATTTTTACCATAACGCTGAATCCCGTTTACGACATATTCTATTCCGTGCCGTATCTTACTTTGCGTGAGGAAAATCGGGCGTCGGGCGTTTCGGTCTTTACAGGCGGCAAGGGCGTAAACGTTTCGCGTGCGCTTCTCGGATGCGGATTTGATACAAGAGCTTATCTTCTTCTCGGCCACGAGAACTGCCAGCCCTTTATTGAGGGAATGACAGCGGCGCAGATACCGACTCGTCTATTCTATACCGAGGGCAGAATGAGAGAAAACGTTACTCTTACCGATGGCGACGGAAACGAAACCCGCATCGTTATGAATAATTTTTCTGCCAATTCCGAAACACTTGATTATATTCTCGCTTCTCTCAAGGAAGAGGTTGCGCCGGACGATATCATCGCCTGTTGCGGACGCTTCCCCGAGGGCATATCGACCGAATATACTGTTAAATTCATCGAAGAACTGAAGACTATAACCGATAAGGTTGTTCTTGATACGAAATCGATAGGTCTTTTGGATATTCTAAAGATCGCGCCTTGGTTTATCAAGCCAAACGAAAAAGAGGTTGAGGAACTTGTAGGATACTCCTGTCATGAGAAGGAAGTTGCGCTTAAGGCGGCGGAAGAGCTTTACTGCGGCGGAATCAAGCACGTTATGATATCTATGGGAGATCGCGGAGCCGTTTATTGCGGTGAGCTTGGAAAATGTATCGTTGAGATTCCGAAAATTGCCAGCCTTTCGACAGTCGGTGCGGGCGACAGCACCGTTGCGGGATTTATTGCGGGATATTCCGAGAGTCCGACGCTTGAGCATACCGTCAAGATGGCGTGTGCTTACGGAACGGCTTGCTGTCTTGAGCCGGGAACGAATCCGCCCGTGCCCCAAAAGATAAAGGAAATCTACGAACTTATCAATATAAACGAAAAGTAAAATGAACTATCAGAACCGACGGGAAACCGTCGGTTTTTTTGTATAGTTATCAGTTATGAATTTTGCTCCGCAAAATGTTATGAGCCTGGCTTTGTCGCGAACCCACAAAACTCACGTTGTTCGTTTCGGGGAACCCCGGCGCAAGCGTTATGATATGATCGCATTCAAACTTAAACGTTGCCGCAGGCAACTCATAACTGCGCGAATCGTATCATAATTCATAGCTCGCCGCAGGCGATCATAGTTGTATCGCGTCCCTCGGACGCGATACGAAACCGTCGGTTTTTCTTTTCTGCATATTTTTGTCTTTTTGAATAAAACGACCGAAGTCGGTAAAAATATCGGTAGGGCAAAAAATATCTTGAAAGGAAGATTTTATTGTGAATTACAGTCAAAAAAGAACCCTGATCGGGCGAGTCGTATACATTGGACTTACCCTTATGGCGGTAACGGTGCTATGCGTTACCATGTACACCTTTTTCGGAAGCTCAAAGGAAGCGGGGAAGACAAAGCTGCCGCTTACTACCGAGGGTACGCCGACGCTTCCGCCGTCAACGAACGCTCCGATAGTGACCGATCCGCCCGTTAATACCGATCCGCCCGTGACGGACGAAAAGCCGACCGTCAAGCCTCAAAAGGATTGGTATAACGAAACACTCACGCTGCCTGTGAGCGGTACGGTCATAAAGGAGCACGATCTTCTTCACGCCGTTTATTCTGTAACAATGAACGATTACCGCGTTCACTGCGGTATCGACATTGAGGCAGAGCTTGGTTCTGAGGTCGTTGCTATTGCCGACGGCATCATTTCCGAGGTCGGGAACGATCCTTTTATGGGAACGACGGTGACGATCGACCACGGAGACGGACTCATTTCGGTTTACAAGAATCTCTCTTCCGAGCTTGCTTCGGGCATCAAGGCGGGTAAGGAGATAACTGAAGGTACCGTTATCGGCAGCATAGGCGAAAGCGCGATCATAGAGATCGCAGACGAGGCGCATCTTCACTTTGAGGTTATTCTGAATAACGACAACGTCGATCCCTGCGAGCTTTTGAAAATCAATACTGAAGAATAAGAGCAGTGACAAAATTAAAGGACGAAGAGCTTTAATACTCTTCGTCCTTTTAACGTCATCTAAACTTTTGCACAGGTAATTGCTTATTCTTCAATTAGTGTTTCGCGGAAGGTGAAGCTGCTTGTTGAGCTTAGCGGGGGGCTTAAGAAGTCTGCGATCTGCGAGACCTTGATCTTGTCGCCGTCATCAAGCTTTACGCCCGAAAGGATCAGTGTGTTATCGTCGATATACTCGGTATCCTCGTGTGAGCCGTTGACGAATATCTCGCTTGCCTTTGTGAAGCCCGTCCCCTTTACGTAGGTATGATCTCCGAATACGTATACATCGGTAACCGTTATTTCAAGAACGCCCATCTGAAGGTCGGTCGCCTTGAAGGGAAGCTTTCCATCGTAGGAATGTCTGGCGTCGTCCTCGACTATGTCATACATCAGGCAGTGCAGATAATGATTGTAATCCTCATTTGAAAGCTGATCGCGCTTTTCGTGAAGCTTTGTGATGATTCCGCCCTCGATGTCGAGCATATTAAGAACGTCGGAATAAAGCTGATATGATGCGATATCCTTGTTCTCGCTAAAGACACCGCCGTTGTGCCAGATAACGTACTCGGTATTGTAAAGGTTCATTCCCTTGGGAACCCAGCTTTCTTCAAAGCCTATATTTGGGATATGGTCGCTGTAGAAGACAATGACAGTTTCCTCGCCAAACTCCTCTATTGCGGTGACGAGATCGCCGATAAATTTATCGGTGTCGTAAAGCTGATTTGCAAAGTAGGTATAGGCGTGCTTGTTTGCGCCGTCGGGCAATGCTTCGACTGTAATTCTCTCGCCGCGTTCTCCGGGGTAAGCATCAACAGGATATTTTCCGTGTCCTTGAACCGTTATACACTGAATGAAATCGGGTCCTTCGGTCGAATCCAGCGCATCAATAACACATCCGAGAAGGACTGCGTCCTGCTCCCAGCCTGCTACGTTTTCACCGAGCAGATCCATATATTCCTTGGAGGTGAAGGTGTCGAAGCCGAGCGTGGAGAATGCCTTGTGCCTGTCGTAGAAGTTCCCCTTGTAGTTGTGGATAGCGTGAGAAACGTATCCATAGTTTTTAAGAATAAAGGGCAAGCTTTCAGTCGTTTTGTTCTGAAGGAAGGTCTTATAGGGGTATTCAGCAGAACCTAAGTACTGCATTGACATTCCCGTCAGTATCTCAAATTCGGTGTTTGCGGTTCCCGCTCCGATGGAGGGAACGGTCAGAATTCCCGACGGGAAATTATTTTTCAGCTCCGTAAAGACGGGGGTCGGATCCTCGGAAAACTCAAATCCGGAAAGAAGCTTGAGATCGTAGAAGGATTCGAGCTGGACGAATATGATATTCGGCGTTTTTTCGGGCTGTGTAAAGCCATCGGTATCGTCGCCCTTTACGAAGGCGACTACGTGGTCAATGGTTTTCTTGTAGTTCTCCGGCTTCGTCACTCCACGGTCAAAGACACTGATGGAGAAGCAAAGCGTAAATCCGTGTGCCTCGTAAGCACGGGGAAGTGAGGAGAAGTGATCGGGGATAGCTCCCGTCAGTGAGCCGCCGCCGACGAATGCTGTCGTGATTATTGCGTTTGCGAGAAGGGTCGTTACCGCTTGCGTAAAGTTCACCTTGATCTTCTTGACTCTGAACCAAGCGACGATGACGCCGATTATCGCTCCGAAAAGGAGCGCCGCACAGGCGATAACTCCGCCCCAGCCGAGATATACCGGCAAAATGGGCAGTATGCTCGGGAAGAGGAGCAGATCCATCGCGTTGAACGGGGTTATACGGTTGAACAGCACGATAAAGTTCGTAAGTCCGAGACCGAACCATATAAGCGATATAGTCCAGAACCAATAGCTTCTCTTCTTCGAGAAAAGCGCAAGAGATTCGCAAAGGGCTATTATTGACATATTCGTTAAGAACATAAACGGCTGTGTAAATTCAAAAACGAGCGCTTCCCAGACGGAGTGTCGGTTCAGAACCTCGTTTGTAAAGGTAACGCAGTACGCGAGAACCACTATAAGCAAGATAGGATGCTCTTTTACGAACGTTATCGCTTTCTTTGCCCATTCCTTAAATTTTATCTTTTCGTTTGACATATTGATCTCCGTTGATCCTAATTTGAAAAAATACTAAACAATTATATCATAAACACGGTCAAAAGTCAATTTTTCTTCATACATTTTTTGACAAGCTCTTTCAGCTTCCTCGTAAATGAACCGACTTTCCGCCTTTTTGCAGGTTTTAAGGAGCTTTTTTGACGGATATCCCCAAATATTAAAGAGCCGAGGTCCTATCCATTCGTTACTTTCGGTTGTGTCAAAAACGCCTCTGAGCAGTGAAAGCACCGCCTTTTTCGGCTTCATGAATATTATCTTCATCGGGTGCTTGATAATTGCGAAAATGAGCTTTGGGTAGTGTGCTGTTATGTTCGTAAAGGTGATTCCCGGATGTACGATCGAAAGGGAAGCATCATTTTCGTTTTCAAAAAGGGAATACAGCGAAAACATAAGAAAGCGCTTTGCGTTTCCGTAGAGCTTGCTTGAAGCTTTTCGCGTGACGAAATCAATGTCGTCCTTGTCGGTCTTTGAATAATTGTGTGCGATGCTTCCGACGGCGACGACCTTGCCTTTTTTTCTGCGAAGAACAGGCAGAAGCTCCTTCGTCATATAGTAGGGCGAGAGGAAATTTATTTGAAAAACGTTGCCGTAGCCGGTGTCACAGATTTCACGGGGAATACTGTATGCGCCCGCATTGTGTATAAGAATGTCCGGCTCTGCTTTTATAAGCTCGCCCGTTGCCGAAACGACGGATGCGAGGCTTTGAAGATCACACTGTATGAGAGAGACCGACACACCGTATTTTTCGCGAAGCTCATTTGCATGTGCCTCGGATCGGCTTCTGTTACGGTCAACGAGGATAAGTGATGCACCGAGGCGGGATAGGTAGGCGCAAAGCGGAGCACCGAGTCCGCCCGTTGAGCCTGTGACCGCGACGGTTTTGCCCGAGAGGGAAGCGGTATTTTTCTTAAGCCATTTTTCGATACTCATATTATAACCTCTTTTCGTTATTATATAGTAACACAAATCCCGCCGTTTTGCAAGAACCTGCCGAATTCTGACGATATAACGCCGTTTACCGTTTTCTATTGCAAAGACTTTTCTTACAGTGTATAATTATTTTGAGGTGATGAAATGAAATTCAGCTTGATTTTGGACGGTGAAAGGGAAGACGAGGTTATCGTTTACGCAAGGGAAGAAAACGAGCTTGTCAAAGCTGTAAGAGCGCTGTGTGAGGACGGCGATCTTGTCGGGTATTCGGACGACGGGATATTTAAGATCAGTCAGCACGAGGTCTTGTGCTTCGTCAGTGAAAACGACCTGCTTTTTGCACATACAAAAAATGGAAGACTCCGCATAAAAAGCCGTCTTTCACATATCGAGCCGACGCTTCCGCCGTCGTTTATTAGGATAAATCAGTCCTGTATTGCGAATATCAATATGATCGAACGGTTTGACGCTTCTTTTTCGGGAACGCTCGGGGTAGTATTCAAGAACGGCTACCGCGACTACGTTTCGAGACGAAATCTGAAAAAGGTCAAGGAAAGGATGGGGCTTAAAAAATGAATAAGTATCTAAAGGAATTTTTCCTTCGCGGAATGATGTTCGGCGGCTTCGGGCCGATAATTATGGGCATCATATATGCGGTACTCCAAAACACGGAAAGCGGCTTTTCCCTTGACGGCGGTGAGGTGCTTTTGGCGATAGTATCGACCTATATGATCGCATTCGTTCAGGCGGGCGCGAGCGTGCTGAATCAGATAGACACGCGCTATCCGCTCCTTATGACGGGAGCGCATCTTTCTCTTCTTTACGTTACCTACGTCGGCGCGTATCTTGTTAACAGCTGGATCCCGTTTCAAATCGAGGCACTCGGCATATTTACGGCGGTGTTCGTTTTGGTTTACGCGGTCGTTTGGGTAACGGTCTGCCTGACCGTCAAGGCGGTCAGCAGGAAGCTGAACGGGAAGATAGGACAGTAAAAAAACAGCGACTTTTGTCGCTGTTTTTTATATACAACTGGCGATTATTGCCGCGGCGACACCGATGAGGAGAAGGACTGCGGCGATGATAGATATGAAGTCGGCACGCGGCTTGAAGGACGGTGCTTCGGGCACCTGCTCGGCCTCTGCCGCCTTTTTTCTCGGCCTATTTGCCTTTTTCGGCGTTGGCTCGGGGAAGTCGGGGAAATCCTCTGCCGTCGGCGCGTTTTTATTCGGCTTTGGCTTTTTCGGCTTTTCGTTTATATCGGGGTAGTCGGGGAAGTTGTCGGTCACCTTTTTCTTTTTCGGCTTGGGCTCTTCCTTTTTGAGCGAGGCGTCGTAGTTATAAAGGACGGTCAGCGGGTCTTCCTCTGCCATTATCCTGTCCTGAAATTCCATTACCCAGCTCGTGTCTGACGGCGAGCAGACGTCGGATTCCTTCACACCGTCCTCATGTGCTATTCTGTTGCGTAGGTAGCGCATGCTTTTAAGCTTCTTATAATCGCGCTCCCAATCCGCGACTATCATTTTGCCGCGTTCCTCTTTTTCCATTCGCTCTATGTATTCGGTTACGCCGTTTTCACTTTCAAGGATGTCCTTGCATAGACGGTCAAGCGATTTGTATTCGTCAAAAAAGTTTCCCATTATTTCTCCGTTACCTCTTCTTCCCGATAATTATATATTAAATTCGCCTCCCTGTCAAGAAAACTATTGCCTTTTATCCGAATAGATAGTATAATAATGTTAACATTTACCGCGAAATCAACTGCTTCGAAATACAGAAGGAGAAAGGTATGATCTATAAGAAATTTCAAGACATTCGGCTTTCCGCTCTCGGCATGGGCTGTATGCGTCTTCCCACCCTTGAGGACGGAAGCGTTGACGAGGAGGCAACTGCCGAAATGGTCGCCTACGCCATAGGGCAGGGAGTTAATTATTTCGATACCGCTTGGGTATATCACGGCGGAAATTCAGAAAGCGTCATGGGCAAGATACTTGAAAATTACCCCCGCGACAGCTTCTATTTGGCAACCAAGTTCTCGGGCTTTTCCGCTGAGACCTGGGACAAGGTCGAAGAGATATTTGAAAAGCAGCTTGAAAAATGCCGAGTAGATTACTTCGATTTTTACCTCTTCCATAACGTGAGCGAGCGTAATATCGACGCTTATCTAGACGACGAAAGGTACGGTATTTATTCCTACCTTATGAAGCAAAAGGAAAACGGAAGAATCCGTCACCTCGGCTTCTCGGCTCACGGAAATATGGATACGTTAAGGCGTTTTCTTGCCGCTTACGGACGCGATATGGAGTTCTGCCAGCTTCAGATAAACTATATCGACTGGCATTTTCAGAACGCGGTCGGGAAGATCGAGCTTATGAAGGAATACGGGATTCCCGTATGGGTAATGGAGCCGCTACGCGGCGGCAAGCTCGTCAAGCTCGACGAAAAGTATGAGAAGATGCTACGCGCTCTTCGCCCCGAGGAAAGCAATCACGGCTTTGCCTTCAGATTTTTGCAGAGTGTACCCGAGGTCACTATGACCCTTTCGGGAATGTCGAATCTCGAGCAGATAAAGGATAACATCAATATTTACTCTACCGACGATCCGCTTTCCGACACCGAATGGAAGACGGTTCTCGCGATTGCCGAGGAGATGGTCGCGCCCGACCGTCTGCCCTGCACTTCATGCCGCTACTGCACCGAGTACTGCCCGAAGGGACTTGATATCCCGTGGCTTATCGAGCTTTATAACGAGCACAGATACTCAAAGGGCGGCTTTATCGCGCCAATGGCTCTCAGCGCGCTTCCCGATGATAAAAAGCCATCTGCCTGCCTTTCCTGCCGAGCCTGCGAGGAGGTCTGTCCGCAGAATATCAAAATTTCCGAGATGATGACTGATTTCGCAAAAAGACTTAAATAACGCAACGATTAGAAGTGATGGATAAATTCCTATTTAACAGGGAGGAAAAGTGATGGAATTCAAGCTTATCGTTATAGCGGTACTCGCTCTTTCAAGCTTATACCGTCTTGTTCTCAACATAGTTCAGTCGCGCTCTTCAAGAAATCCGACGCCCGCGTCAGTCAGCGATGTTTATGATGAGGATACTTATCTTAAATGGCGTAAATACAGCGCCGATCAGTGCCGGCTTGGTGTCGCAGCGACCTCGGTTACGTTTGTTTGTCGGTTGATACTGCTTCTGACTAACGCTTATTCGGCTTTTGCGACACTCTTTTCGTCGGATATATATCTTCAGCTTATCGCAGTCGTGCTTCTCGATACCGTAGCAAGTGCTGTCGTAAACGTATTCTTCGACTATTACGAAACGATGGTGATAGAGGAAAAATACGGCTTCAACCGTTCGTCCGTAAAGACCTTCGTTGCCGACAAGATCCGCGATCTTATCCTCGGTCTTCTTATCGGAATAGGTCTGTCCTCGCTTCTCGCGTCGCTTCACACGGCGATGGGGGATTGGCTGATACTGCTCTTTGCGGTTGCGCTTTTCCTATTCACGCTCCTGATATCCTTTCTGTACCCTTTCTTCAGCCGTATGGGAAACAAGTTCGTTCCGCTTGAAGAAGGTGAGCTTAAGGATAAGCTGATGGGACTGCTTACCAAGCACGGCTACAAGGTAAAGGCGATCGAGGTAATGGACGCTTCGCGCCGCACGACGAAGCTCAACGCCTATTTTACCGGCTTTGGAAAGATGAAAACTATAGTCCTTTACGATAACCTCGTAAACGCTCTCACGACCGACGAGATATGTGCGGTGTTTGCTCACGAGCTCGGTCACGGCCTTAATAAGGACGTGCTCAAGCGCCAGATAATGAATTTCGGTAATCTCGTGCTTATGGCGGTCCTCGCGTGGTGCGCGGTAAGCGTTCCGCAGTTTTATACCGAATTCTGCTTCGATACGGTTAACTATGGCTTTGCATTCCTGCTCATTGAAATTGCTTTGAGTACCGTTCAGCCATTGATAGGTATCTTTATGAACGCATACAGCCGCCGTGCGGAATTCCGCGCCGATAATCAGGCGGTAAAGGAGGGCTACGGCGAATCGCTCGTTACGGGACTTAAGCTTCTCGCTAAGGAGAATTTCGCTCATCTTTCTCCCTCGCCGCTCCTCGTCGTGCTCGAATACAGCCATCCGCCGCTTGCTAAGAGAATAGAAAAAATCGGTGAAGCGGTCAAAGCTGTGCCCACTCAAGAATAAGCCGAATTATAAACGCTTTACTGAAATAAAATATTTTTCAAGAAAAATCAGAAAATGTCTTGACAAGTCAAGTTAACAGGTCTATAATGGCGTCATAGACATTAATTCTTATGGAGGAATTATCATGAAAAAATTAACTACTATCATTGCACTCGCTTTGGTTCTTACTATCGGCGGTGTATACGCAGCTTGGAACTACTTCCAGGGCGGTGCGACCGGAGCTACCGCTCAGCCCAGAATCGGTATGGCTACCGTTTCTTATAACGGAGAAAAGGGTACTATCACTGCTGATACTACCGCACTTACTCTTCTCGTTGACGATATGAGCACCGTAAGCGGAAGCGGCATCAACACCCAGCATAAGGCAGGTCTTACCGGTGTTGGAAACATTGCTATCACCTTTACCCCTAAGGCAGGTGCTGACGCAGACGTTGTAAATAACGGTATCAAGATGCAGGCAACCCTCAGCATTACCAAAGTAAACGCTGAAAGCAAGTACAACGGTAAAGAAGCAATTTCCGTTGATCCCGCAAAGGCAACCTTTGACCTTAACAGCGGCGCAGCTTGCAAGACTACTACCATTTCTTATGATCAGATCATCGACGCTCTCGTTCTTTACGAGGGTGAGGATCTCATCCTTGACACCAAGGCAGAGTACGACGAGTTCGCAAGAATTCTGAGCGATTATCAGATCCACATCAACATCGTCGAGATCGCATAACACCCCGTAATAGTTCATTAGTTAAATAAGGATCAAAATAGGTGAACGGGATGCTACACGCTCGTTCACCTATGCATTTTGAGAAATATTATGAAGGATTATAATCTTTATATAACTCTCGTTTGCATTTTCGTCTTTGTTTTGCTAACAGCGGCGTTTTCCTGGCTTATAACCGTGATAGGAAAGCAGCAAGCAAGATTGATCACGTCCGGACTTGAAGATGAAACGATAAAAGCAAGCGTGCTTAAAAAACTGAATAAAAAGAAAAAGCGTTCCGCTTACGGAATAATTGACAAAATTATTACCGGCGTGGTATGCCTTGTCTTGTGCGCGGCGGGTATCGTTGCAATAATTACCGCAACTGACAGCAATAAGGTTGTAAAGGGCATGCCTGCCTTGAAGGTCGTTGCCAGTACGTCTATGTGCGTCAAATACGAGGGCAACAAGTATCTGTTTAATAACGGTCTTGATAATCAGCTGCAAATGTTTGACCTTATCGTTCTGCACGAACTGCCGCCCGAGGACGAGATAG
Source organism: Eubacteriales bacterium (assembly GCA_045533115.1). Classification (GTDB taxonomy): domain Bacteria; phylum Bacillota; class Clostridia; order Oscillospirales; family CAG-272; genus Colimorpha_A. The sequence continues at coordinate 20,358 of JAZSHF010000072.1, read as the reverse complement.
AGCTCTATGACATTATAGTGTACGAGCATATTAACGGCGCAATGTACGTTCACAGAGTCGTCCGAATCGAGGAGCCGAACGAGGAGCATCCGAACGAAAGACATTTCCTTATGCAGGGTGATGCCAACGCATTTGCTGACGTTTATCCCGTAAAATACAGTCAGATGAAGAGCATATACCGCGATGAGAGAATGCCTAATATTGGAAGCTTAGTCTTCTTTATGCAGTCTCCTGCCGGTATACTTTGCATTCTTCTTCTCATATTCACTCTTATCGCAATGCCGATAGTCGACAACCTGTTCATGAAGAAGGAATACGAACGCGTTAAGATCATGGTCGATAACGGAGAGCTTGACGAAGACGCTCTTACCGTTTACCGTTTGTCGAAGCGGCAAAAAGGAAGTGACGGGGAATGAAGAAGATAAGCTACATTTCCATTGCGCTCTTCCTTTTGGTCTCGCTGACGTTTGGCTTTGCGAATTCGGGCGTTTTCGCATATTGGCAGTATTACGGCTCGTCCCCGCAGTCTATTTTGATCCATGTTCTGACCGCAGTTGCGCCTTGGGAGGGCTCTGAGGCACTTCCGAACGATACGACTCACGGTAAAAACCATATTGCACTTATCGATGCGATACTTAACGGTGAGTACGTTTCGGACGGTCAGAAGGTAAACCTCGGACTGAATAAAGGCAACGATTCTTATATAAATAAAAGAATCAGAGAGCGAAAAGGTATTTTCTGGCGTGACGCAGACCAGCTCGGAAGCATGGACCTTTGGGAAGATGACAGCATTTCAAACTATTTTGCGCTGAACGAGGCGACGAACGAGCTTGCTTTTATGCTCGTTTTCCCCGACGGCTCGGATGATACTTATTATCTGTATACGACGGGCGTTGATCTTGGTGCACGCCGAGCACCGACTGTCCCGATAGGAACCAATATCTATCCGATATTCAGAACGACCTTGAAGCTCAATTCCGAAACAGGGAAGTGGGAAGCGGTCGTTACGGAGATAGGTTATGCTCCGAGTAAGTATTATTCAAATCCTATTATCGGTCTCGCTATCGACCCTGCCTTTGATACCGATAATTGGCGAGCAGGAGAGCTCGGTACGTCGACGAGTAACGCAATATATGCAAATACGGGCATGAGCTTGCAGGTCAGCGCAGATGACGAACACACGCCGGTATATTATACGATAACAAAAACGGCTCAGACCGATGTTAAGCTGACAGTTCAAGACGGAGATTCGGCAACCGTTAAGGTCTACGATTCTTCAATGAAGCTCGTCAGTGTCCGTGCAGGCGCGCAGGGCAGTCAAACGCTTACGTTCAGAGCAAGCAGAAACGCTAAATACTATATTGAAGTAATCGGCGATGCTGTAAGTATCGTAACAGTATCTGCGTCTTGATGAATAATGACAAAACTTGGATTTCTTGATTATTGCCTGAACACATACGGTACGTCGCCCGACTACCCGTTTGACGATTGGAACGAATCGGCAATAATGAGACACGAGGATAATAATAAGTGGTACGCGATCGCGATGAAGGTGTCGCGCCGAAAATTTGGCTTTGACAGCGACGATACGGTTGACGTTGTCAATCTCAAGCTTCCGCTTGAAATGTACGGCTCGTTCGGTAAGTCGGACGGTGTATATCCCGCTTATCATATGAATAAGCTGCATTGGATATCGGTGCTCCTTCCCGACGCGCCCGACGACGTAGTACAGCTTCTACTGAACGCAAGCTACGAGGCTACCAAAACACGAAAAAACATAAAAACAGGGCTACAATGAGGTAGCCCCGTTTTTATGAGTATTTATAGCCAATAACCAACTACTGCATCTTAAAGAGTCTGCAAGCGTTTGCGTAGGTTATTTCTCCCATTTCGTCGGTAGAGATGCCGTGGCATTGAGCGACGGCGGCGCAGATATTATGCAAGAAAAGCGAATGATTTATCTTACCGCGATATGGCACGGGGGCGAGATATGGCGCGTCGGTCTCAATCAGAAGTCTGTCGAGAGGCACCGCGCGGCAAGCCGCACGGACTCTTTCGGCATTTTCAAAGGTCACACTTCCCGAAAAGGAGATATACCAGCCCCTTTTGACGATCTCCTTGACCATTTCCGCGCTCATTGAACAGCTGTGAAGCACGCCTGTGACCTCGGGATAACGGCATATCATATCGAACGTGTCGCCGTGCGCGTTGCGGTCGTGAACGATGACGGGAAGCCCGTATTTTTTCGCGATTTCCATCTGCTTTGAAAAGTATTCGTACTGTAACTGCTTATTGACGGGTTGACAAAAGTAATCGAACCCTATCTCGCCGACTGCGACGATCTTGTTTTCTTTTCTCGCCTTTTCATTCTCAATAAGCGACTCAACGCAATCGTATATTTCCTCGTCAGAGGTCTTTTTGCACATATTCTGTGCATCCTCGGGATGAATTCCGACGGCTGCATACATAAAATCGTATTTCCTTGCGATATCTGTCGAAATGTGCACGTTTATCGGGTCCGAGCCAACGCATATTACCTTTCCGACCTTCTCTCGGAATTTTTCCGACGATAAAATTGCATCAGCGCCACCCTCAAGCTCGTTAAATTTCTCGGCAAAATAGTGGGCGTGGGTATCGAATAATTTGCTCATTGTAATAATACCTCTTTCCCGTTTTATTCTTCGCTGCTTGCAATAGTTATCTCCGACAAATTATTGTTTATCGGCGGGTTAATTATATCACACTTTTGTAAACAAATCAAGGTAAGCGTTCGCAAGCGAGAGTGATTTCGCTTGCGGGCAGTTGCTTTCGCAATGGACAAAAAAATCCATCGTAATTACGATGGATTTTTTGAATGGCAGCATATTCTTGCTTCGTTTGCATTGGCAGTCATACGTCTGTTTACGAGTGGCGGAATTTCTAAAAACATTCAAGATACTATCAAATATTTTATTCATCATTTCGTTCTATCATCTCTTCTTTGGTGATGAATTGTGAATGTTCATATCTTTTTTCGAGAAGAACGAGAACTATACTCGCCGTACTAATCATAACAATCAGCCAGAATATGATATCGTTGTTATCTGCGGTGGGCGGTGAAATGGTGTGATCTGTATAATAGGTGTTTTCAAATCTTGCAATGACATCATTCACACTCTTGCCATCCAATGTGATTGCTGAAACAAGCTTATTATCGTTGTTAGAGGTAATGGCAATAGAAATATGATACACCTTGGTATCATAGGTAACGCCGGACATGCCGTCATTGGTTTCGTACAATTTGTATGTATAGGTCTTTCCGGCATCAGCCTCGGTGAATGGAAGTGTAAAGATAGCGTTGCCGTTTTCATCCGATTTTAGTGCCAGCTTTTCGCCGCTTGCGGTGTTTTCCAAAACAAACTCAAATCCGGCGGGGCTAATTGACGAAACACCGGTATTTTTCACCGTCTTATTTACTCTGACGCTTACAGTAATATCATCGGAATTGATAATATCCGGAACAAAGGTATTTGTTAAACTACTCGTTTTTGTCACAATAAAACCAAAGGTGAAGTTTACCGTAGATGTCAGAATTGCTACCAATGAAACGAGCAATACTAATAGGCTGAATATTTTGTTTTTTAACAATTTATTTGCCTCCCTGCAAAATGGAAAAAGAATCATCAGCAATCAAAAGGCACAAGAACCACGCTTGTACCCTTTGATTGCCGCCCATCAGAGAGTGATGGGCGGCGCGAGGTAAAAAAGTTGAAGACAAGACACATTTTATTACCACGCTCACTACAGAGAAAATCTCTGTTGTAAGTAAATTGATACTTTACAAACGGAATTAATAATAACCATAATATCCTCATAACCACAAAATCGCCGGGAATACGGCAACGAAGCCAATGAACGCATAAAGTATGGTGTTGGGGTTATTTACTTGCAGCATCGCTATCTTCGGTATCTTTGGATGCTTTTGTGCGGTGATTGTTACCAGCCATGCTGCAGATAGCGCAAACGCCAAATCCAAATACGCTGCCCGCAATGAGACCTATAATGAATAATAACATCTGTGAATACCTCGCTTTTCGATAACTATTGCCGAGAAATCATTTAATATCAGCAATCAAAAGGCACAAGGCTTGCTTATACCCTTTGATTGCCGCCCAACCCCGAAGGGTTGGGGCAGCTTGTTTTTTGTGAAATTACTTGTTGTTGTAAACAACAGTTACGCCGTCGTAAGTTGTAATACCTCTAACGCCGTACTGATCTCCACCGAAGAGTGAATCAAATACGAGAAGCTCATTACAACAAATTGCACACGTGCTATGATCGTGATCTGCAGGAATTCCGCCATAAGCATATCCGGGTTCTACGCGCCATGCAGTCTTACCGGCTACAACACAGTAGTGATAATTTGCCCAGTCGTTGTAGGTAACTGTTACATCAGCACAGGTGATGTTGTACTTGCTCATATCCGGATAATTGGTGCCATCGATCGTTGTCGTTTCTTCAAGACGTCCAATCAGCATACCGGACATACGATAAATGTAATACTTATATGCAGCGGTAACGTCATTGTAAACGTCAAGACGACACTTGATGTCTACATTCTCGAAGTTATAGGTCGCACCGGGCTCGCCCTGTCCGACAATACCACCGATAGAACTATCGAAGGAGCCCCAAAGACCGCCAAGAACCGCATCCTCAGCGATGGTAATGTTTTTGAAAGTATAATTGCCGGCACCGGACCAACCGATAATACCGCCGCAACCGTTGTTGTAGGTCGCTGCAACGCTGTCTTCTATCGTAATGTTCTCAAATACGCAAGTACCGGTAGCACTACCGGCAACAAAGGATACGTCGCCACCTTCGATATAGCTTTCGCCACCGGAGAGGGTCAAGTTCTTTACGGTAGCATCGTTCAGATTGCCGAACAGACCGTAAGAACCATATACTCCCCACTGATAACCGAGATCCCAACCATTTTGATAAAGATTGTAAATAACCTTTCCATTACCATCAAAAGTTCCTTCAAAAGTACCATTCTTTGAATGATCACCGATCGGTCTAAACGTCAAAGGATCGCCGTCAGCACTTGCAGTGGTATCTTCACAATAAAGATCAAGGTCGTTCATCAATGTGAAGGTAACACCCTTAAATGTAGTATCACCGGAAACAAGCTCAGCAAGACCTGCAAGCTGTTCCGCTGTGGTGATATTATATTCGGTAGCAGGGGAAGCCGGGTCATACCAAGAGGTATCGACAGTACCGTCCCAAGTGTCACCGGCGTGATCTGCGAGTACGCCGCCGAACCACTCGGGAGCGTATACTTCGGATTCACCAAAAGCAGTATTAAGAGCGATAGCGGCGTTATCAAAACCAGCAGCCTGAACAGCCTGAGAGAGAACGAGTATTTCGTAAGTACCACCGAGAAGCTCCATATCTTCATTGGTTGCATTGTGAGTAAGAACAACCTGAAGAAGCGAAGGATGAGCTGTGTTGCCGGGAGCGAGGGGGTTGAGATAGGTTGCTTCCATCACAAGATAACGAGTTTCGTCTACGGTAATATAGCCGATTTCTTCCCACTCATAGAGGGTTTCAGAACCATTGATGTTCATCATAAGTTCCTTGTCAGGACCTTCGCTGAACTCCATTCCCTCGGGACACTCAAAAGCGATGAGGGTACGGAAGTAAGCTTCCGTCTTACCGGTATTCTTTACGAACACGAACTTATCCATTACGTTGGAAAGCTTGCTATCGTTCCAAAGACCGTTACCTGCGGTTCCTGAATAAACGTAGTCGCCCCAGAAGAACAAGTCGGTTGCTTCTGCGGTATAGTCTGTCGCCGCATTGTTCTTGGGAACTGCAGGATAAAGCGGCTGATCCTGAACGAAATCTACAAGATCGCCGTTCTTAACGCCGTTTCCATTTCCTGCTTCACCTGCGTTGTGAGCAACGCCTTCAGCACGCTGAAGCTCGATCTGCTCGATTTTAACGTTACCAAGTGTCATAACGTTAACTGCGCTATCTTCATCCTGAAGATACGCAACAGTGCCGCCGATTGCGAGAGCTGCAACCAACACATAAGTGGTGCACATTAAGAGCACCTTTTTGAGTTTTGACATATATGTATGCCTCCTTTTGATATTTGCCTGCATTCAAGACTTAACTTTTCTTCGATCCTGCAGGTCTTATATCGAAGAAAGCTTTATGCCTTTCGGCAATCAAAACACACAAACCATCGCTTATGTGCTTTGATTGCCGCCTATCCCTCACGGGGAGGGATAGGACGGACTTAAATAATTACTTTACTGTTACCTTTGCAGTGTCTGTAACCAACTCTGCAATGTTAGCGTCGGTCAAAGCAACGCCGTTCAAGGTGCAGTTTTCGAAGGTCACGTCAGCTCTCGGGTCGAGAGTATAGCCAGCCTCGAACTCGCAGCCCACGAAGGTGGTAGGAGCGTAGGGACGGAAGAATGCATAGCCGTTGCCTTCGCCAAATTTGCAATTTTCGAACTTGGCATTACCGAGAGTTGCAGCATAGGAAGTCCAGCCGTTGAAGGTGGAGTTGTATGCTTCAAAATTCTGGTTCATACCCTGATCGCAGGAGATGGTATAAGTAGTTCCGTCAATGATAACATTCTCAAGAACAACAGTCTCGGAGTAGGAGCTGTTGTGGTTGATGAAGATACCGCGGAAGGAGCCGGTAACGGTGAGGTTCTTGATCAGGCCGCCGGTGGTGTTGATACCGGAGTCCCAAGTGCCGCCTGCGCCCTTGATGTCCAGGGTGTTGCCGTTGCCGTCGATGGTCTGGCCGTTCTTAACGTTGATACCGGTGGTACCGTAAGCATTACTCATACCGGCGGGGTCGATCTTAACGTCATCGTTGAGGACCACGTCCTTACCGCTTTCAAGCGCTTCAACGAGTCCGTCAGCGTCTTCAACAACGGCGGGGATATTTACGCCATCAGCCCAAGGATGATTGGTGGTGGTGATGTCACCGAAGCCAGCGTTCAGAGCGGTTTCAGCATCAGCAAAGCCCGCAACCTGAACAGCCTGGGAAACGACAAGGATATCGTAAGTGCCATTCTTGTTGCCGTCGATCTTCTCAACATCCTCGTTGGTTGCGGTAGCCTTCATGTAAACCTGAGCAAGGCTGGGGTAAGTAGTGTCGCCAGCAGGGAGAACTCCGTTTTCATGAACGCCGCCAAGAGCCTTTGCGCCATTGTAGATATACTCGGAAACAAAGTAGTTATTGCCGTCAATTTCAACAGCACCTATATCGGTAACCTTCCAAACTCCCTGAGCAGTCATGAAGCAGCTCGTCATGATTACGTCTTCAAACTTATCTTCGGATACAGAACCAAGCTCATAAGCGATAATCGTACGAACGTAAGCATCAGTCTTACCGGTGTTTTCCACGGTTACGAACTTGTCGACAGCGTTCTCGTTAACGAAAACGTCCATAGAGCCGTGGGAGCCAACCTGAGACATTTTAACGCGGGTGCCATCATAATCGCCTGCACCATAGTTGTAGGGCTGGCCATTGGCATCAATTTCAGTAGCAGGAAGTAGGGGCTTGCCCTGAGTGAAGTCCTTCAGAACATAGCTATCTGCGCCATTGATGGTTTCTTTCTTGTACTCGCCGTTTTCTACAACACGCTCATACTCGTGCTGCTCAATCTTTACGTTGCCGAGGGTCATTACGTTGACATCGCTGTCATCGTCTTGCAGGTAAGCCACAGTGCCGCCGATTGCGAGAGCCGCAACGAGGACAAGGCTGAGACCATGCAGAAGAATGTTTTTAAGTTTCATTTGTCATCTTTCCTTTCAAAATAAGATTTAATTTATGTATGGGTTGCCCCTTTACATCATAGATTCGTGCAGACATTCGTCTGCGGGATCAGTTGCCGCTTTCGCAGATGAGTGCCCATGCTTCTGCGGCGGAGTCGATTGCGTCGATGCTCATATCACGCTGTACGGCGTAACCGGTGAAGGTCATCTTGGGATAGTTGGTGCTGTTGAGTACCTGGAGCATTTCCGACGTTACGCTGCCCTTGACGGTAATCTTATCGTCTTTCAGTACGGAGAAGGTCTGCGCTTCTGCGCTGTTGTCGACTGTACGGAAGTAAACGCCGGGAGCTTCCTGCAGAGCAGTCCAACCGTCGGCAATGGCGTACTCGATGTAATCGCTGAGCGCCTTGTCGCTGGACTCGACGATTTTTACGAACAGCCAGCAATCTTCACTGTCGGCAAGTACGGAGATCTTCGGATCCTTTTCGATCACCTTGCCGGGGGTCATCTTGAAGTAGCGTCCGTCGCCCAGTTCTTCACCCTTTGTTTCGGTAAGGGTTATGCGGATATCGCCGTAAGTGAACACGTTAACGATGGGGTCGGTTGAAGTCATCAGCCACGCAAGAGAGCCGCCTATCACGGAGAAGATCATGAGACACGCCACAAAAGACATAAGAGCTACCTTCAATGCAGAGCTTCTGCGGCGGTGACTGTGCTTCGGTGTAGAGTATTTTCCGCGATACATATTTCGTGTTCCTCCTTTCTTCAGATTTTATATTTCAACAAGCGGAGGAACACGAATTCGTCCGTTTGTTTGAAACCATAGTTTATTTAGAGAATGCCGCCCAAGCTTCATCGGCAGTGTTAAAGCCGGCTGCCTGAATTGCGTGAGCTTCTACGGAAATTTCCAGATCGGCGATGGTTTCGAGCTGTGCGCCGGTCATGGTGTTGGGAACTGTCACGCTGTCAAAGAGTGCATCGAGAACGAGGTCGGCATCCTTTTCGGGCGTAACCTTTTCCTTATAGCGGAACTCATAGGTGATCGTATTATCGTTTCCTCTCGTCACACCAACGTAATTCCAGTTATTGGCGTCGTAGCCTTTGAAGATTTCGGTAAGAACAGCACCGTTGGGGGCAAAGATGGCATCCAGCTCACTCGCGCAGTTAAGGGTGAGCATCATACGAACGTAGGATTCCTCGCTGCCCTTCAGAACGGTAACGGTGGGATCCTTGGTATAAGTTTGTCCTGGAATGAGGTGGTACGCATTGCCGGTTTCGGTTCTGCCGCCGGTAGGTTCGCCCTTTTCGTTCACCACAGCTTCATCGAGCTTTAAGTGTACGTTTCCCACGGTGAATGTGTTGACTACCTCGGCAGTATCCTGCAAGTAAGCAACGGTTCCGAGGATGGCGCCTGCCACGAGTAGGACTGCACACAGTGCCAAAACAAGCGGTTTAGTTTTTTTCATTTTCGTGTTCTCCTTTATGTTCATTTTTATTTTTTACTTTTTTATCATCGGTGACCGTATCCACGATCATCACGAAGAAAATAATTGCAAGCGCCGTGCCGATGGCAACGTAGAGCCCGGGCGGACTTTGGATATACACCGCCAAATAGCCGAGAAGCGGGATACAGAAGATGACTTTACCTTCGACTTGCTCAAATTCCACGAGACTGCCGTCATAATCATCGTTGTTATCGCCTTTGGTACGGAACCGGACAATGCTCGGATCGTCCTCGTCGGGAATAATCTCCTTGATGCGGTGTGTCGCCGTGGTCTTTTCGGATATCCGATAGGTGATAACGTCATCGACCTCTAATTTTGCCGGATCAACGTCCACAAGGTAGATTAGTGATCCTACAGGATACTTCGGCTCCATCGACGGGGACAGCACAGTCAGAATGTCAAGCCCTACTGCTCTGACACCAACAAGGAGAATGACAAGGATAACAACCAAAACCAACAGCGAGTTAGACGTAATTTTCAATGCTTTTTTCAATTTTTTATTCATAGGTCTATCCACTCACACTCGCCTTCAAGCCGAAGCCGCTTTGAAATACTGCTTTACCGACTGATAAATAACTCGAAACACATGCTCACTGTAATTATCTTCTTTGGGCATCTCATCGTTATGTACCATTAGAGCAAAATCAAGCATTACGTTTAATATATGGTTAAGTATCAGCCATACAGCCGCTTCCTCCTTAAAGGCATCTCTGAACTTATTTACAAGCGGCAGAAATCTTTTTTTGTGCGCCTCGGCAGAATACTTCTTGAAATACGGCGAGTAATAATAATGGACATACATAGAAATTTCATCTTTGTTACCGATAAAAAAGCGCCACATTGCCAAAAAATAAATTCTGCATCTTGTCTCGTAATCTATTTCACTCATATACATCACGTCAATGTGGAGCAAGCATTTCTCTAACAGTTGATTATCCAGGTATTCGAAAGCTTTTTCAAATAACCTCTCTTTATTTTCAAAGAGGCGGTATATGTATACCTCGTTAATACCTGTTGCTTTGCTTATTGCTTTTGTTGTGGCTTTATCAAGTCCGTTCCGGGCAATGACGTGGATAGTGCCATCAATCAATGCCTGGCTTAAGTCATCCTGTTTCATTTTAAGTTCCCCTTTGTAAGTGTTTACTACAAATTTCAACAAAAAATTACAAACGCTAAACGTTTGTGTCAGGTTTACACATAGTCTTCTGCGAAGGGAGCAAGTATCAGTAAAATCGTTTAGAGTTTATGATGATGCGTCGTATTAAGCTTGGTCAAGCGGTTCGACATTTACCATACATTCTTTTCCGCATCGTTTACATTTAATCGGTAAATTCTTAATCACAGTGTCGGGAAGCAACCACAGTACCGTGTGCTTGCCGCATAAAGGACACAGGAGTCGTCGTCTTTCTGTTTTTACATCAGTGTCTGTCGGTTTGTTCTGTAACTCGTTTTTCAAATGGAATCACCTCGTTTTGTGCTCGGTTGCGTCAAATAACTTCAAAAAAGAAAAGCCTGTACCATAATCGTATACAACGATTAAATGGCACAGGCTCTAAGGCTCAGGCGCGGTTTTTTGCGTTTTACGTGTGGACTAAAGACTATGTGTTTGCTTAATGAATAACGATAGTGGCAACATAATGGTTATTATGTTGTTCATAAAGCCGAACAAACATATCACGTTACTTTTTAGTACAATAAAGTATAGCATAATACAAACGAAAAATCAAGTGATTTACCAAAAAAATTGAGATTTACATAAAATAACGGATTTTGGGCGTGAGAAACAAGACCTTTTGGTTATTTTTTCAAAAGGTCTTATTTGTTGTACCCATTTTTGATTACCCTTGAGCATTTAATCGAGGTATACTGTTTATTTTTATTGTTTATTACAACATAATAACCATTATGTGATATTTAACCGCTGCGAAAGTGTAGCGGTTTTATTTTTTAGATAATTAGCCGCATATTCTCCATACGTCGCTGATGTTCGGCACCGGTTGTGATGATATAAATTCGCGTGGTATTAATGTTGGAGTGACCGAGAATATCCGCTAGTTTTGCAATATCCTTTTCGATGCCATAGAAAGTTCTCGCAAATAAATGGCGTAGGTTGTGCGGAAACACCTTTTGGGGAGAAACACCTGCCTGTTCACACAAACTCTTCATTTCTCTCCATATATTACTGCGGACAAGAGGTTTACCGTTTTTGGTCACGAAAATAATCCCGAAGTTTATTTTGTGTTCTAATGCATATCGAAGCAGTTTCTTCCGAAGGGCGCTTACAATAAATATTTTTCTTGTTTTTCCCTTGCAGGATACAATTGCCTCTCCTTTGCGTACAGCCTCCACCGTAATACTTTGTAATTCACTGACACGAATGCCTGTTCCGCAGATCGTTTGCACCACGAGGGATAAGCGTTCATTTTCCTTTTGCTCAGCCACTCTCACAAGAGCGGTGTATTCCGCTTTGGTAAGTTCCTTTTCCTCGGAACAGTACACCTCTTTTTGCACCTTAAATTGCTTTACACAAAGTTCGTGCCACCCGATGAAGCGAAAAAAGGCATTGAGAGCCGCCAACATAGAGTTTGCACTTCTGATGGCATAGGTCTGTTCCAATGACGTCTTGTATTCCAACACAAGAGCTTTATCCAAGGGCTTGTCTGTAGCGTATTCAGTAAATAGGCGTATATCTCGCATATACTTTTCGATGGTAGCGGTTGCTTTTTCGTTCTCGATTAAATACTCCTTAAACGAGCTTATTGTTTGATTGGTAATAATTCTTTTTTTCATACCAAAACCTCCATTTCATATCTTTATTTTACTATTATTTTGCGCTTAAATTATCAAGTTAAACATAAGATGTAAAACGGAATTTGGTTATATTAAATTTTAGAGTGTTTTGGGATTTACATATATATCCCGATTCTGCTCGCCGCTTACTATGGGCTAACATCTACAGCCGCCTCGATGCCGTAAGCAAAAGTGAAACCGGCGCCGCGATGAGTAAAGCGCCGGGGTGAGGGTATAAGGAAGGGCTACCGCGATGGTAGCCCTTTCTCGCCGCTGTTTCGAATAGGATTATTGATTCAATTTTCCAAGCTTTGCCGTATTTGCAATAACGATCAGCGAGCTTTCTGCATCCAGTGCTTGCTCCGGATTGATATTTACGTTGACTTGGTCGCCTTTCTTAATGGCAACTATGTTGAATCCGTATTTTTTTCGTAGATTCAATTCGATCAAGTTTTTACCACTCCACTCGTTCTTCACATCAATCTCTACTATCGACACGTCACGCGACAGGGAGATCATATCAATAAAGCCCGAGCTGAGTAGGTTCTTGGCAAGGCGTATACCCGACTCATTTTCGGGAAAAACCACCTGATCCGCACCCACGCGAAGCAATATCTTTCGCTGCATCTCGTTGGCACATTTTGCGATAACGGTCTTAACGCCCGCCTCCTTGCAAAGCGTGACCGCCATTACGCTCGCTTCAAGATTGCTCGCCATGCAAACGATGGCGGTATCAATATTGCCGATGCCAAGGCGTGAAATGACTTCCGCGTCGGTTACGTCGGCACATTTGCAGACGGGCAGATATGCCGCCGCATCGTTGACGATTCTTTCCTCGGTATCGACGGCAATGACCTCCATACCGTTCTCTACAAGCTCACGTGCAACGGCTATGCCGTATCTTCCAAGTCCAAAGACTGCGTACGTTTTCTTTGCTTTCATAATTTTCTCCTTATCCTATAATGATATCTTCCGTCGGCTCGGAAATTACGTTCTGACTTTCGTTCTTACTGCCAAGTGCCACCGCAAGTGAGATGGGACCGACTCTGCCGAAATACATCGTTACTATGATAATAAGTTTCCCGAACGTGTTAAGTGTTGCCGTAAGATTTCTCGAAAGACCTACGGTTGCTGTTGCGCTGACAGTTTCATAGACCGCATCAATGGCAGATGCGTTACTCGTTGCCATCAATAGTACGGCGGATGCAGTGCAAATCGTAAGAAATGTTACCGCCACGGCATCCGCCTTTTTCAGCGAGTCCTCGGAAATGCTTCGACCGAAAAGGGTCGCGTTATTCTTGTTTCGAATCGTAGCAAATGCCGAGCAAACGAGGACTGCGATAGTTGCGGTTTTTATACCGCCTGCCGTTCCCACCGGTGAACCGCCAATGAGCATCAGGATAATGGATAGCGCGGCAGAGGCGTTTGTCAGATTCTCTTGCGGAACCGAGGCAAAGCCCGCGGTTCTCGTGGTGACCGATTGGAAGAATGATACCTGAATTTTATCGAACAGGCACATCTCTCCGATGGTCAACGTATTAGCGTATTCAAAAACAAATATGAGAATCGCACCGACAAAAATGAGTCCTGCGGTAACGGTAATAGCAATTTTGCTGTGAAAGGTCAGATGCCTGAATATCTTTCGATTTTTAGTTGAACGGCTCTTGACGACACGAAGCACATCCCACCATACGATATAGCCGAGACCGCCGAGAATAATGAGTGCCGAGGTAACGATGTTTATCAAGGGATTTGTGGCGTAATTGCGAAGGCTGTTTTCAGCAATAATGTCAATACCGGCATTACAGAATGCTGAAACCGAATTGAATACCGATATCCAGATTCCCTTTGCACCGAACTCGGGGACAAACACGAACATGTATAGAACCGCGCCTATTCCTTCAATGATCAGCGTTCCGAACAGCACGTTCTTGACAAACTTGACAAGCCCCGACATAGTATTGAGGTTGAAGGCATCCTGAATAAGCAAACGGTCGCTGATGCCTATTTTTCTGTTCAACAGAAGCATTAACCCCGACATAATGGTGATGATACCAAGACCGCCGATCTGTATCAAAAGCAATATGACGATCTGACCAAAGACGCTCCATGTAGACACAGTTGGAAGCGTAACAAGACCTGTTACACAGGTAGAAGTGGTTGCAGTGAAAAGTGCGTCAAGATACGGCACGGCTTTGCCGTCGGCGGAACTGATAGGCAATGCCAAAAGCACGCTTCCTACGAGAATGGTCGCGAGGAAGCTGAGCAATATAATCTGCGTGGTTGAGAGTGTGAATTTCTTTTTTCTAACCATAAAGTTTTCCTCTAAAAACGCATAAAGGAATCAACGTACTCTGCAGTCAGCGGGTTCCTTTATTATCTATTTACATTATAATATCACGTTTTGCCGTTTTGTCAATACGTTGGCATATCGTATCACGGATATTTTTCGACATTTTCTTTGTTTGATTTTCTTGTATTCTCTTGGCATACAAAATCCCCCCTTATAGTAGTTCTATTCTACCATAAGGGGAGTTTTTCTATTGTCCGTTTTTAACGGACTTGTGCAGTCCCGCGAGGGCGTTTACATTATTCTTCCTCGTCCGTATCGGGCTTGGGAGTGATCTGCATTTTTATCTGCGAAACTCGCTGACCGTCGAGCTCGGTTACAGTGACGGATACGTTATCGTATTCGAAGCTGTCGCCAACGTCGGGGATCTTGCCCATCTGCTCCATTACCCAACCTCCGACCGAGATACTTTCCGATTCGATATTGAGGTCGTACTGCTTTGCAAAATCGTCGAGATTTTCAAGACAGTCGATGAGCCAAAGGTTTTCGCCTATGCTTGTATACTCCTCGGTCACCTCGTCGTGCTCGTCCCAAATTTCACCGACGAGCTCCTCAAGGATATCCTCGAGAGTTACGATGCCGAGCGTTCCGCCGTATTCGTCGAGAACAATGGCAACGTGTGACTTATTTTCCTGAAGAAGTCGGAGAAGCTCGCTCAGCGGTTCGCTTTTAAGAACGAATATGGGCGAGGTCATTATCTCGCTTATCGGCTTATCGGTAAGACCGGGGCCGTGGTAAAAGTCCTTTTGGTGAATGATACCGACGATATGGTCGATCGTCTCCTCGTAAACGGGCAGGCGCGAGAACTTCGTTTCGGTGAATACCTTTGCGATATCCTCCTTCGTGTCCTCGGTGCTGACAGCTTCGATATCAACGCGGTGAGTCAGGATATCCTCTGCTTTAAGCTCGGAAAACTCGATCGCGTTTTTAAGCAAGCTGCTCTCGTCCTCGTCGATAGATCCGTCCTCTTCAACCTCTTCAACGAGCATCAGAAGCTCCTCCTGCGA
The DNA here is from genome assembly GCA_045533115.1 of Eubacteriales bacterium. Taxonomy (GTDB): domain Bacteria; phylum Bacillota; class Clostridia; order Oscillospirales; family CAG-272; genus Colimorpha_A. Next base: position 4,924 of record JAZSHF010000072.1, on the reverse strand, counting down.
CATTTTCGTGTCGCTTTCGACCTTAAATATCTTCGAAACGAGCTTTTTCCAGCCCGAGAAAATAAGGTTTAACGGAGTGAAAAGGAAGATAAGTATGCGTATAAGGGGGGCCGCGAACATTGAGAATCTCTCGGGATTGTCCTTTGCGACGCTTTTCGGGGTTATTTCACCGAAGATAAGCACGACAACCGTAACGACTGCCGTTGAGACCGTTGCTCCGAGGTCCTGATCCTTTATCAGGTCAACAAACAGCATAGTACCAAGCGAAGCGCAGGCGATATTTACGATGTTGTTTCCGATAAGTATGGTTGAGATAAGCGAATCGTAATTGTCGAGAAGCTTGTTGACAAGCTTCGCCTTCTTGTTGCCCTTTTCGGCAAGGGTTCTTATCTTCGTTCTGTTAAGAGATGAAAATGCCGTTTCGGTAGCGGAAAAATATGCCGACATCATAACGCAGAAGAGCATTATTCCGATGTATATATAGTGTATCGTTTCCATCAGAAATTCACCTCCGCACTATTTTTATTAACCGAAAAATAAGCGCAAAAAAGCATACCCATACCGCCTCTCGGAATGGATATGCCGCCTTTTATCATAATACTTCGGTCGCAGTTACAATTATCACTGTCACTGTCCATGATGGTTTGAAAAATCCTCCGTTTTTATGTTGATAGGAGTAGTATATCAGATGTTTCGTCTTTTGTCAATAGCAAAAACGAAATCCCTCTCCCGAGCGGGAGAGGGATCGGCATATATTTACTGTGCGCTGACGATTACGTAGAAATTGTCAGTGTTGAAAAGAAGTCCCGTTCCTCTTACGATAGGATCGGTATCGATATAGGTGCTGGGATAGATCCAGTTGCCCGCGTAGAGATGGTCGGACTGGAACTGATAGTAACCGGATGCGACCTGCTTTCCGTCCTTATCCTTTACCGTGATCTTGACCTTGGTATATTTGTAGCCCCAAGACGTGTAGGTTTCGAGAGAATAGTGAAGGGTGTTTTCACCGACGGTTACGGTCTTTTCCTTAAGACCGAGAGTCATCTTAATATAGTCACCATCTTGTGCGAATGAGAAGGTAATGTTGTTTTCAAGAGGATTTACCGTAGTAATCTCCTTCAGGCCTTCAACGGTGTACGTGATCCTGTCGGGGAAATAGAGACCGTAGCTCGTAACGTAGCCCTTGAGATTGCTGTCCCATTCGGTGCAGTAGAATTCAACGGTGTCTCCGTTTTTCAAATACGTGCCGGGATAGCATTCGTAATTAAACGAAAGGAAGTTTCTGCCGTTTTCATCTGCTACGACTACTGTGATCATATAGTAGTTATTCTTCACAAAGGAGAGCTTGATGGTGTATTTTCCGTCATCGGACTTGTATACACGGTTAGCCTCGGGAAGATCGAAATTAAACGTTCCGTAGTTCTCGTATCCGCCAAAGGAGTAGGTTCCGCGGCTTACGGGGTCGGCGTTAAAGGGCTCTTCGAGTCCCTTTACCTCAACTTCAAAGGAGTAGGGGAAGGCAACGCCGTAATCGGTGAGAATATCCTCTACGTCTCCGTAGGCATTGAACTTGACCTTATCGCCGTTTTTGAGATCGTAATACATATCGGCGTAATAGCTGAAGGTCTCGACGTTATTGCCGTTTTCGTCGATGATAGCGAGTACGAACTCGTTTGTCATTTCGGAGCCGTTATAGGGCTCTCTGAAGATTACCGAAATGTTGCCTGCCTTTACGGGATCCTCGGGAAGAGTGATAGTCATTCTTCCTACGCTGCTGAGTCCCGCGAAGCTGAACTTGACATGCTCAGTAATGTCGCAGGTGAGCGGCTCGGAAAGACCAGATACCGTGTAGGTTCTGGACTGGTTAGAAAGAATGATTCCGTATCCGTTGAAAAGGCCGGAGGTGTCGTAGTCGCTTGCGTTGAAGGACAAAGTCACCTTGTCGCCGTTCGAAAGACGGTCATACTTGTCAAAATAAGCGTATGCGCTTGAAATATAACTGTCGTTCTTAGCATCGTAGAATTCGATGCGGGCACTTGAACCGTCATGCTCAACGCGCGCCTCAACACCGTTTATAAGCGGGAAGACGAGCGTGCCGTTGCTGCGAGCCACACCGAAGCCGCTATAACCGCTGAAGGCGGGTGTTATGTAGTCGAGAACGTTAAGCTGAGTCGACTTGTAAAGACCCTTTACCTTGACGGTCTTGCTTCTGAGAACGAGCTTGTAGTCGCCGATCTTTTCGTAAAGCTCGTCCTTTATCTCAAGCTTGATCTTGATCTTATCGCCGTTCTTGAGCGAATGACGCTCCTCTTCGGTCATATCTATCGAGATAGATATATACTTCTGGATAGATTCCTTGCCTTCCTTGTAGTCGTCGCCGAAGAGCTTTTCGTTTAGCTTGACAAACGCCTTGTTTTCCTTTTCGTTTGAGCTGAGATACGCGTAACCGCTTCCGTCGACGCCCTCGAACTCAACGTGGAAGTAATCGTCGATATAGATCTTCTCGGGCTGAGAAGCTATAATTACCGCAACTACGATGACCGCGATAACAAGAAGAAGCGCGACTGCCGTGATAATAACGTTTCTCTTATTCGAGAAGAATTTTTTGAGTGCTAAAGAGAATGCAGAGGGAGCGGCAGGGGCAACAGCGGCTGCTGCGGCTACTGTTGCGGCTGCGGGGGCTGCGCCTGGAGTGGTCGAGCTTCCGCACTTTTCGCAAAATTTCGCGTCGTCGGGAAGCTGCGCACCACATTTTTCACAGAACATAGTATTGTCTCCTTGGTGTTTATTTTTATGATATCACCATTATACTATCAATTTTTATTTTTTTCAAGAGCAAATTTCGATAAATTAACATACACATTATTTTATTTCTTGACGAAATCCAAAGTTTAATGTATAATGTGATAAAATGATAAGTACGGAGGCGGCTGTCAGCCGAGTTACAGTGAATACGAGAAAATTTGATACAAAGGTACAGCATCTAAAATTTCAGGCGCTTCGTGAGGTCGCCAAGAATGCTTGGAACGCGACTCTCGTTGAGAATATAACGGAAATACCGATGCAGATAGTTCCCGGAAACACGCCGACGACGCGTTGCTGTGTTTATAAGGAGAGGGCGATTCTCGGTCAGAGAGTCAAGCTTGCTATCGGCGGTCACAAGGCGAACCCGAATATTATCGAGGTCATTGATATAGCGTGTGACGAATGTCCCGTAGGCGGTTACGAGGTTACGAACGCCTGCCGCGGATGTCTTGCGCACCGTTGCGAGAACGTCTGCCCGAAGGGTGCAATCTCCTTTGATCGAAGCCAGAAGGCGTTTATCGACAAGAACAAGTGTATCGAGTGCGGAAAATGTGCTCAGGCTTGTCAGTTCCAGGCGATACTGGACTTCAAGCGCCCTTGTGAGCTTGCCTGTAAGGTCGATGCGATATCGATGTCCGAAACGAAAGCGGCGTCGATTGATAATAATAAGTGTACCGCCTGTGGTGCCTGCTCGTATATCTGCCCGTTCGGTGCGATATCGGAGAAGTCGTTTATACTCGACGCTATTGATATAATCAAAAAGAGCGATTTCGGCAAGAAGAATAACGTTTATGCCGTCGTTGCGCCGGCGTTTGCAAGTCAGTTCAACTATGCTAAGCGCGGTCAGCTCATTTCGGGTATCAGAAAGCTCGGATTTACTCACGTTATCGAGGCGGCAGTCGGTGCAGATATAGTCGCGATGAAAGAGGCGAAGGAGCTTGTCGAAAAGGGCGTTCTTACCTCGTCCTGCTGTCCTGCGTTCGTTTCATTTATAAAGCAGGAGTTCCCCGAGCTTGTAAAGTACATATCGCATAATCCCTCGCCGATGATAGCGACGGGCGAGCTTATAAGGAAGAACGATCCCGATGCGAAGATCATTTTCGTTGGTCCATGTACCGCGAAAAAGGACGAGCTTAATCTCGGTGACAATAAGTGCGTGATCGACGCGGTGATAACCTTTGAGGAGCTTTACGCGCTGTTCAGAAGCCGTGATATCAGTATTGCGGAGCTTGAGGAAAGCGAGCTTGACAGCGTTGCGTCGCCCTACGGCAGAAGCTTCGGGCGCACGGGCGGTCTATCCGAGGCCGTCGCGCAGGCGCTGAAGGAGAGTGGAAACGAAAGCTTCGAGTTTAAGCCGGTTATCTGCAACGGCATCGAGGAATGCCGTAAGGCGCTTCTGATGCTCAAAAAGGGCGTGCTAAATGGCAACCTTATAGAGGGAATGGCGTGCGTCGGCGGATGCGTCAGCGGCGCAGGATGCCTTACTCATTTCGATAAGAGCGCAGAGGTCGTTGATACCTTCGCCAATGAATCGGAAAAGAAGACGATTTCAGAATAACATAAACAAACAAACCCGCGAGCGGATTTCCGCTCGCGGTTTTTTGTACGCGACGAAGCATCGGGGCGTCCTCTTGCCTGCCCCTCAGGGGAAGGTGGCAACCGAAGGTTGACGGATGAGGTGTAGCCGCGAAGCGGCGTTATAGGGTGCGACATCCACGTGAACCCCCAAAGCTCATTGCATTCGCTTCGGGGAACCCCTTACCTCGACGCACCGTAGGGGCGAACTGTGTTCGCCCGTCTTGCCTTCCCCTTGGGGAAGGTGGCAACCGAAGGTTGACGGATGAGGTGTAGCCGCGTAGCGGCGTTATACCTTCTCCAGCGGGAGAAGGTGCCCCGAAGGGGCGGATGAGGTGTAGGTTGCGAAGCAACCGTATGCCAAAGGTAAAGTAACATCGTTTTTGCACGGCGGGAGCGCGTGGGATTTCTTGTAGGGGCGAGCATTGCTCGCCCGTTTGGTCGTGATGTTATTTTGCGGGCGACCAATGGTCGCCCCTACGAAGTGGCGGGGATTTGCAAAATGGTGGACAACGTGAACGCGGGAGCGAGCGGACAGTCGAGG
>JAZSHF010000013.1:0-16007 GCA_045533115.1 Eubacteriales bacterium | reverse complement strand
TACAGGTCCTTTCCCCGAAAGCCGAGGTACCGACAATACCTTGACATTATAACACTTAAAATCGTTTTTGTAAACAGTTATTTCATTGTTTACACAAATTTAACAATTAGTTTGCGGTGTTCAGATACTTTTGCAGGTCGTTTTTCGTTTTATTTATATAATTGGAAAGCGAATTTTTACCCGTTACGGCGTTGTAAAAGGTGATATAGGTACCGTTTCGGAGCTGCTTATAGTTTTTTCCGAACATTGTTGCGTGGTCGTAGATCGGGCTTTCGATAAGAAGCTCGAGCACATCGAAGGAATAGTAGCTCGAAAAGTAGTGATCCATAGCGTATTTTATATACGATACTTGAATGTGCTTATACGATGCCGCGCCGAGCGCTTGCAGGACGTAGCCGTTCTGCTCTATGCTTTTGCTCGATCTGAGAAGCACCAGCACGGGGGCGCTGTCGGTTGCCGCGGCGATATATTCTCCGCCCTCGATGAGCTTTGGAATCGGCAATATCTCCCATTCAAAGCCGCAGTTTGCGATCTTTTGCATGTCGGAAACGCGTCCGATGGCGTAGAGCGACCTTCCTTTTATAAATATATCAAGCCCCGTAAGCGTGGTTTTTTCGACCTTTTCGGTACCGTCGTCGCCCGTTACCGTGGTTGTCACCGTTAATTTATCGGTTCGGTAGGGAAGGAGCTTTTTGAGATTTGAAATTACGGTATTGGAAATATCGGTGTTGAAGCTTGATACGAGATCGCCTTTACTATTTCGGGAAAGATATCTTTGCCCTGCGCTCAAAAGAGCCATTTGCGAGATGGTCTGATTATCGTAGCTTGCGCTCAGTATCGCGTTATCGGTCTTTGCCGACGCCATCTGCGATAGGAGCTTGTCCCAGGTGAACTCGTGATTATATACGGAGGAGTAATCGATGCTTATTCCGAGCTCGTTACCGAGCGTTTTGTTGAAATACAGGCAGGCATAGCTTTCAGGCGCCTCGGTCATTGAGCCGACGACGCCGTATATTACGCCGTTCAGGGTAAGCTGGTCTATCGCTTCGCCGTTGAAGTACGGGGCGGAAAAGTCGCCGTAGGTCAAAACCTTATAGTTCTGAATGCTTCCGCTTGCATAATAAGCGCCGAGCTCACTGCTCTTGATCGATGCGAAGTCGGCGTAATACGAGCCGCTCAGGTATGAGCTTTTGACCTTGTTGAAGAGGTCGGACGTCGTCGTTTTGTTGCTCGAAACGACGGCGTTATACTTGTCGGCGATAAGAGAGTTCCGTTTTAATACAGCGGAAACGTACGGACCCTCAACGTCGTCCCATATTGCCGAATTTCCTTCATCGGTAGCGATTATCACGGTGTGTCCGTTCAGATCCATATCGGGAAGCTCGTTAAGAAGCACCTTTGCCTCGTCCTCGTAATTCGGGAGGGGTTTGATATCGTAATCGTTCGGCTTGTAGGTTATTTCTTCTACGGTCGTTACCGCACCCTCCTTCCCGTCGTTTATGATGATGAGTCCGCAGGACGAAAGAAGCGATATGACAAGAAGAAGCGAAAGTAATTTTATTGCTTTCATTTTTTCTCCTTGGTTGGGGTGGATAGAGAGCTTGCTGTACGGCGGGAGCAAGCCCCCGCCCTACGACGTTGTGGCGATATTATTATCCTATCTTATAGGTCGTTCCGTTCGGAGTGTCGATAAGGGTTATGCCCTTTGCGGCAAGCTCGTTGCGGATGCGGTCGGCTTCGGCAAAGTTCTTCGCCTTCTTCGCCTCGGCACGGAGCGCGATCTGCGCGAGGATCTCGGGGTCGCCCGCCTCGGTATTTTCTTCCTTCTTTTCTTCTGCTGCGAATGGAGTGAGAAGGTCGAGTGCAAGGACCTTGTCATAATCGGCTATTATTGCGCGCTTGGTTGCGCCGCTGACGTCGAGCTTGAGGACGTCGTAAACCGCGGTGATTGCAAGGGAAGTGTTTATATCGTTTCCGACCGCATCGGAGAACGCCGCTCTTGCCTTAGCGAATGCCTTGCTATCAACCTCGCCCTCGTCCTTGATGGAAGCACAGCGGTTGCGGAGCTTTTTATATGCGGTCGAGGCGTTATCAAGCGCCTCGTAGGAGAATACGAGGGGTTTTCTGTAATGAGAAAGCAGACAGAAGAAGCGGTACGCGAGGGGATCGTAGCCCTTGCTCTTAAGCAGGTCGAGAATGAGAAATTCGCCCTTGCTCTTAGACATTTTACCGCTTGCGGTGTTGAGGTGGAGAACGTGGAACCAGAAGTTACACCACTTATGACCGAGGAACGCCTCGGACTGTGCTATTTCGTTAGTGTGATGCGGGAAGGCGTTGTCGATACCGCCGCAGTGGATATCGAGGTATTCGCCGCCGTATTTGAGGGAGATGGCGGAGCATTCGATGTGCCAGCCGGGGTAACCGACGCCCCAAGGTGAATCCCACTTGAGCTCCTGATCGTCGAATTTACTCTTCGTGAACCAAAGAGCGAAGTCGGCGGGGTTTCTCTTGTTATCGTCGCCCTCGACGCCCTCGCGGACGCCGACCTCAAGGTCGTCTGCATTGTGCTCGCCGAAAACGTAGTACTTATCGAGCTTCGAAATGTCGAAATATACGTTTCCGCCCGCTTCGTAAGTGTAATCGCCCTCAAGGAGCTTTTCGATCATACTGATGAATTCGGGAATGCAGCCGGTCGCAGGCTGAACGTGCGTCGGCATTTTGATATTAAGCTGCTCGCAGTCCTTGAAGAATGCGTCGGTATAGAACTTCGCTATCTCCATAACGCTCTTCTTTTCGCGCTTTGCGCCCTTTAGCATCTTGTCCTCGCCGTCGTCGGAGTCGCCCGTCAGGTGTCCGACGTCGGGTATGTTCATAATGCGGTTCACATCGTAGCCGAGGTATTCGAGCGAGCGCACGAGCGCGTCCTCCATTATGTATGTGCGTAGGTTTCCGATGTGAGCGAAGTGGTAGACGGTCGGGCCGCAGGTGTACATTGTTACCTTGCCCTCTTCGTTCGGTATAAATTCGTCCTTCGTTCTTGTAAGACTGTTATAAAGCTTCATTTTTAATGTCCTTTCGGTCAGTTGCCTTTGTTTTCCATTTTAGAAATCTGCTTTTCGAGAAGCTCGATCTTGTGGTTAAGACGGCAAAGCTCCTGCGAAACGGGGTCGGGGATATGAACCTGGTCGAGGTCGCATTTGATATTGTTTCTCTTTACGATCCGTGCGGGGATGCCGACTGCCGTCGAGTCGGAGGGAACCTCGGAGAGAACGACGGCGTTTGCCGCGATCTTCGAGTTGTCGCCGACCTTGAAGGGGCCGAGTATTTTTGCGCCCGCGCCGACCATTACGTTGTTTCCGAGGGTTGGGTGGCGCTTGCCGACGTCCTTACCGGTACCGCCGAGGGTGACGCCTTGGTAAAGGGTGCAGTTGTCGCCGATCTCGGCTGTTTCACCGATTACCACGCCTGTGCCGTGGTCGATAAAAAGACCTTTACCGATAGTTGCGCCGGGGTGTATCTCAATTCCCGTGAAGAATTTTGCAGTTTGGCTGATGAGACGTGCGGCGACCTTATAGCCTCTTTTGTGCAGGATATGCGCGATGCGGTATGCGAGCACTGCGTGGTAGCCGGAGTAGAGGAGTGCGATCTCGGCGTTTGAATCAGCCGCGGGGTCGCGCTCGCGGATCGAGGTAAGCTCGGACTGCATTTCTTTATATATTTTGAGGCAGTGTTTTACTATTTTGTCCATAGTGATAGTTCCTTATGTGTAGAAATAGTTATTCAGTATATTATTATAATACATTTTATTGAGTTTGTAAATAGGTGTGAGGTTTTTTTCGCATTTCTTTTCGCACGAAAAGAAACGCTCGCAAAGAAACGTGCCAAGGGGCAAACCGACAAAATTCCGCGAAGCGAATTTTGTACGTTTTCCCCTTTGGAAACCCCTTTCGTTTTTACGCAAACGCTTGAAACTCTCTTGTAGGGGCGACCATTGGTCGCCCGTCGTTCCCGCGTTCACTCTGTTTGCTATTTTACAAATCTTCGCCACGTTGTCTTGCCTTCCCCTCAGGGGAATGGTGCGGTAGTTTGCGCTTTGCGCAACCTACGATGGTCGGATGAGGTGTAGACGTCGCAGACGGCGTTATACCTTCTCCAGCGGGAGAAGGTGGCCGAGCGTAGCGAGGTCGGATGAGGTGTTTTGCAGCGATGTCACTCTACACGAGAGGTTCGAATCTCTCGCCGCAAAATGAAAAAGCACCCTTTTGGGTGCCTTTTTGATTTTGGCGGAGAAAGAGAGATTCGAACTCTCGCGCCGGTTTCCCGACCTACTCCCTTAGCAGGGGAGCCCCTTCACCAACTTGGGTACTTCTCCAATTTGCTACAAGGGGTATTATATCACAAAAAAACGCGGTTGGCAATAGTATAATTATTAAATTTATGTGAACAAGTAGCGCGAGGCGGCGGGTTTTATTGACATTCGGCGTTTTTCGCGGTATAATGACGTATAACGAAGACAAAAGGAGGGACGGTATGAAGAGCAGTCCGCTTGCAGACAGAATAAGACCGAAGAACTTTGACGAGATCGTCGGTCAGAGCCATCTTTTCGGCAAAAACGGCACGATACGCAAGATATGCGCCGAAAATTACCTTCCCAATATGATATTTTACGGCCCGCCCGGTACGGGAAAAACGACCGCCGCACGCATAATTGCCGAGGGATCGGGAATGGAGCTGCGTTGCCTCAACGCGACCTCTGCTTCGCTTTCCGACGTTAAGGACGTAGTTGCCGAGACATCTTCGCTTCTCGGAAGCGAGGGCATACTTCTCTATCTTGACGAGATACAGTATTTCAACAAGAAGCAGCAGCAGTCGCTTCTCGAGTACATTGAGGACGGACGCATAACGCTTATCGCGTCGACTACGGAAAACCCGTATTTATACGTTTACAACGCTATTATTTCCCGTTCTGCGGTGTTTGAATTCAAGGCGGTTGGCGAGAGGGACATCGTTCCCGCGCTTCGCCGCGGTCTCGATCTGCTCAACGAGGAAACGGGAAGAAGCAAGAGCGCGCCCGACGAGGTGCTTTCCTACATCGCATCTGCGGCGGCGGGCGACGTAAGGCGCTCGATAAACCTGCTTGAAAACACATATTTTACGAGCGGCAAGGAATTGACTCTTGACGCGGCGAAGGATTTTACGCCGTCGGTTATCGGCAACTTTGACAAGAGCGGAACGGTGCATTACGATCTCCTTTCGGGGCTTCAGAAATCGATTCGCGGCTCCGATCCCGACGCGGCGATATTCTACCTCGCAAAAATTCTCGAGGGCGGCGACCTTATCGGCGCTTGCCGCCGGCTTCAGGTCATCGCCTGTGAGGACATAGGGCTTGCTTATCCGCAGGCGGCGCAGATAGTTCTTTCCTGCGTGCAGATGGCGAACAACCTCGGACTTCCCGAGGCGAGAATTCCGCTATCCGAGGCGGCGATACTGCTTGCGACTGCGCCGAAGTCGAACAGCGCGTATATGGCTTATGCAATGGCGGCAGAGGATATATCAAAGGGCAAGGGACAGACGATACCGCCCTATATGCGCCCGTCGAACAATTTTGACGGATATAAATATCCGCACGATTATCCCGATCACTACGTAGATCAGCAGTACCTGCCCGACGATCTCAAAAACGCCTCGTATTACACCTACGGCGATAATAAAACCGAGCAAGCCGCAAAAGCGTATTGGGAAAAGATCAAGAAGAAATGATAACGTAAAAACACCGCTTCTGCGGTGTTTTTTATACGTTCCGTTCTGCCGCAAACGATTAGGAGCAGCCGTATGATCGTAGGGCGGGGGGTTGTCCACCGCCGCGTAATAACGCTGTAACATCTCATTTTACTTCGCTGCGCTCAGCCACCTTCTCCCGCCGGAGAAGGTAATACTGCCGGAGCGCGTGGGCTTCCCCGAAACGAGCGAATGCGAGTTTTTTTGGGGGCGAGCAAGCCCCCACTATAAAGACGTGGCGAAACGGTTAAATGTTTCGGTAGTGTGAGCATTCTACCCAATTTCGACATGAAAATCCAGCTCTTTACAAAATATTCTTTTTGTGGTAGAATATAATGAGCGATTATGTACTAATATAAAAATACCGATATTTATGAGGCTTTTATGAAAAACAGTAAAAAGCGCAGACGTTCCTTTCCGCTCGGAAAAACGTTGATACAAATATATAAGCTCGTGTTCTTCCTACTTCTCGTTGCGACGGTAGTCGGATCGTGGCTTGTGATGCAGGAGAGGTATCTCGTTGACGGTAAGACGACTATCGTTCTTACCGCGATTCACGCTCTGACGCTCGGCACGCTTCTGCTTACTTATCACGCTCTTGACGTAGGAAAGAAGCGTCCTCTTGACCTTGTTATCGGTCAGCTTCTCAGCGTAATTATCAGTGACGCCGCGTCGCTTCTCAGCGCGTCGCTCGTTCTTAAAACGCTTCCTCACATGGGAATTTCGGCGCTTACGCTTCTTTGTCAGGGAATTATTTGCATCTTCTTTTCATTAAGTGCTACGGGAATGTTCCGTGCGTGGGTTCCCGCAAAGCGAGTTGCGGTCCTCTATTCCGACGAAAAGGCGTACGAGTCTATGGGTGAATTGCACCTCGACAAGAAACGCTACCGCGTCGTTACGACCGTTGACCTCACCGATACCGAAAAGGATTGCGGCGATATCGTTTCCGAGCTTCCGAAGGTCGAGGGCGTTTTTCTTTGCGGTCTGCCGACGAAGCTGCGTAACGACCTTATGAGTATGTTTATAAAGAAAAACGTGACTGTCTATATCCGTCCGAAGATAAGCGACATTTTCCTAAATACCGCGCAAAGACGGTATATGTTCCATATTCCGATGATGTCGTACGACAGCAAGAAGCATTCGGTATTCGTTCTTGCATCTAAGCGCCTTCTTGATATTCTCGTTTCGCTTCCGCTCGCAATAATCACGCTTCCGATAATGCTGATAACCGCTATTGCCATAAAGGCAGAGGACGGCGGCCCCGTGCTTTATAAGCAGGACCGTCTTACCAAGGGCGGAAAGGTATTCAGAATAATGAAGTTCCGTTCGATGAGAATTGATGCGGAGAAGGACGGCATCGCACGCCTTGCGTCGGAAAGCGACGACCGCATAACGAAGGTCGGTAATTTCATTCGCGCAACGCGTATCGACGAGCTTCCCCAGCTTTTGAATATTTTGAAGGGCGATATGTCCCTCGTCGGACCGCGTCCCGAGCGTCCCGAGATCGCAGAGCAGTACGAAAAGGAGCTTCCGGAGTTCCATCTCCGCTTGCGTGTTAAGGCGGGACTTACAGGCTACGCGCAGATACACGGTAAATATAATACCACCCCATACGATAAGCTCCAAATGGACCTTATATATATTAACGATATGTCGGTTGCAACAGATATAAAGCTTCTGCTTCAGACGATGCAGACGGTCTTCCAGAAGGAAAGCACTGAGGGTGTCAAAAAGGGACAGACGACTGCCAGCAAGAACGACGGGGAAGAAAAGAAATGAAAAAGATTCTTGTTGTCGGTCAGGATATGTGCATAAGCGGCGTGTCGAGAGCACAGCTTGGGCTTCTTCATTCCTTTGATAAGGAGAAATACAAGGTCGATCTCTTTTTGCGAAATCACGAGGGAGATTTTATGAAATTCATTCCCGAGGGAGTGACGCTTCTTCCCGAGGTCAAGGCGTACAAATACGTCGATATTACGACGAAGGCGACCTTGAGGCAGGGACGCATTTTGCAGGCGTTCGGTAAGGCGTACGGAATGTTCAAGGCAAAGCGTTACGCAAAAAAGAACGGCGTTCAGCTTTCCGCCATCGCACTCGACCGTACTCACAAATACCAGCTTCCGTTTTTGCCGATGATCTCAAAAGAGGAATACGATCTTGTTATCAGCTTCGTTGCGCCTCACTATTTCGGCGTTTATAAGTGCAAGGCGAAAAAGCGCCTATCATGGATACACACCGATTATTCGCTTATTGATATTGATACTAAAAGCGAGGAAAAGGTATGGGGCAGATACGACGGTATTGCGTCGATTTCCGACTCGGTCGGAGAGGCGTTTTGCTCGAAAATGCCGTCACTAAAGGATAAGATCGTCAGAATAGACAATCCGATATCGCCGTCGCTCATTCGCCGTTCTGCCGATGAGGGTCAGAGCGAGATGGCAAAGGACGGTATTAGGATACTTTCCTGCGGAACTCTTGCCATCGGTAAAAACTTTCGAAGCATTCCGAAAATGGTCTCGATGCTTATTTCCGAGGGCTTCGATATTAAATGGTACATTATCGGTGACGGTCCCGACCGCGCCGAGATAGAAAAGAGGATATCCGACGAGGGCGTCGGCGGCAGGGTAATTCTTCTCGGAAAGAAGGATAATCCGTATCCGTATTTTGCGGAATGTGACCTGTTCGTTCACCCGAGCTTGCGGGAGGGAAAGGCGGTCTCTGTCATCGAGGCGCAGATCCTCGGCAAGCCCGTTGTGATAACGAATTTTCCGACTGCACATTCGCAACTCATCGACGGCTTTGACGGTGTTATCGTCCCGCTCGATACCGAGGGCTGTGCAAGGGCAATATCCGAGCTTCTCCGTGACGGTAAGAAGCTTGAAGCTCTTAAAGAAAATTGTAAAAATACCGATTACGGCAGCGAAAAGGATATGGATATTATTTGCTCGTTTGCCGAATGATGAAGGGACGCCATTATGAGAAAGATCGGCTTTGCAACACCCGAATGGAATAACGAGCTTACGACAGCGTACTCCTTCCGTTTTACCGAAAACCCCAAGTTTACGCAAAAGGACGGTTATATTACGACCGTAGTGAATAAGGAGCACCGTGAGGGCTTCGATAATATCAGCCTGCTTTCGAAGGAAAAACACACGGCGGGCGTTAAGGCAACGCTTCACTGTGCGTTTGAGGATCTCGGTTGCCCCGAAATAATTATAGTTCCCGAGACCGAAAGCTGTCCCGACGGCGAAACGCGCTACGGCGCTTGCTTCGAGGTCGTTCTCTGGAAGAACGGAGTAAACGTATGGCGCCACTTCCGCGACGACGGCAGATGCCATTGGCATCTCCGCCTCGGTGACACCTTTGACGTAAGCGAAAACGATATACATACCCTGACTGTGACCGTCGAAGAAAATTATATCGTCTACGACGTCGACGGCAAGCAGGCAAAGCTTCGCACAGATGATCTTCCGAGTGAATTCTACATCGGAATCACCGCCTGCGAGGGCATCGTCCGTCTTTACGATTATACGGTTGAATAATGAAAAAGGTCGAAGCGGAGCTTCGACCTTTTTCTGTATTGAGGAGAGTAACATTGTTTTGCACTACACCTCATCCGTCGGCTACGCCGACACCTTCTCCCACTGGAGAAGGTATTACAGCGTGGCGAAGCTTTGCCACGTTGTCGTAGGGCGGGGGCAAGCTCGGGCTCCCGCCGTTTCTTGTGATGTAACATCGTTTTTGTGCTGCGAAATCGTCAATTCAAGAGGAAAATACCGAAATTGAGGTATCCTGCGAAGAGCACCCAAAGGATGTAGGGAATGAAGAGAAGTCCTGCGCGGCGGTCGATTTGGTAGAACAGATAGGCGTTTATGATTATCAGCACGAGGAGCGCGACAAGCCAGATGAACGCGAAAAGATACGCTTCAAAATTGAAGAAGATTATCGACCACATAAAGTTGAAAAAGAGCTGTACGCCGTAAACGGTGAGGGCTGTTTTTGATCTTGCCGGCTTATCCGATTCGGTTATGAGGTATGACGATATTCCCATAAGCGTGTAAAGGATCGACCATACGACGGGGAAAAGCCACGCGGGCGGTGAAAGCGGCGGCTTGTTGAGGGCGGCAAACGTCTCCATTCCTCCCATCGAGATGAGTGCGGATAACGCGCCGACGCCGAGCGGGATCGCGATATTGATTATTAGCTTCTTATAATCTATTTTCAAAAAATCACCTCCGTATTGATAAGGTATTCAAACGGAGGTGATTGTATTCATTTTTTGAGCTTTTCGGCTATCATTTCCACCGCCTCGCGGTCAAGGTCAATATCGAGCTTTCTTGCAAAAAGATTTTCCGAGGAAAGAAGGGCAGGTACGTCTTCTTTGCGGAAGGTATACGGCCCTCCGCGCTCCCAGTCGATCTCGCGCAGGCAATATCCCGTCACGGTATCACGGTAAGGCGACGCCATCGCGATGCTCTGCAAAAAGACCTCGTCGGCGCATAGAGAGTGGTAAAACTGTTTTTTTATGATCCGCTTACAGCTGATAACGTACTGTATCATACTATCTGTTACGCTTATCCAGTTCGCGCCCTTGTAAAGGGGGATTATCTCCTTGCGCTTCGCCCCTGTCTTCTTCTGAAGATTAAGAAGGCGCTCCTGAAGTCCGCGAAGACGGCACATGACGATATTCTCGCTTCTTCCAATAATGTTCTGAAAAAAATGATAGTAGTGTACGCGTTCGGCAAAGGAGCGGTCCTCTATTGCCTTTTGGTCAAGCGGAATGAAATTTTGTCCTGCGTGATTATTAAAAAACAGGTGTATCTCGTCCTGAGTTTTTAAGGGAAGGTCAACACCCGAGAGAACGTGATAATACGCATAGTGCTTCTTGCCCGCGCTTTCAAAAAGACGCATTTCGCATTTTATCTGGCTGTGTCCGCCCCACGTTACGGAGAGGGGCTTAACGAAAAATACGTTTGAATACTTCGTTTTTATCGAGCTTCTGTCAAATCCCTTTGCCTTTTTGTCGATATGGATATAGATATCGTTTCTTTCGTCGTCAAGCAAGCCGACAAGCACGGCAAGTTGGTCGAACTTGTTATGCGCCATTATGAGATATGCGTGTTTTTGGTTTTCTTCGATCGGCATACTGTCTTCCCCAAAAAAATAAAATTAACGTTACGACAAGATTATATCACAAGTGACAGATAATTACAAAGAAAACCTGTTTTGTGTTTATGTGAGTTTTCGGATAGGCGCTCGAAAACCGTGCTGGAGTGATACCCTTGTTGACGGTTTTTCATCAAAATCAGATACTACATAATAATTATAGGAAGAACTACTCACTTTGTCAATAAGAGTGTCCCAAATTGTGCGGGCGACACAGTTCGTCCCTACGATGCTGTAAAGGAGATTTAATTTCTGCGATGGTGCCAACCTTGCTTTTGCACGAAAACACAGCTGCAGGATTTGAAAATTCTGCACAATAAGGTTTACAGATAACTTGACAGATGTAAAGATTTGTGTTAAAATTTAGTGCCGTTAACAAAAAAGTTCGTATGCTGAGGTATGGAACAATGAAAAATCAAATCGAACAATTAAAAAAAGAGAAGAATGCGATCATTCTCGCACATTATTATGTCCCTGCTGAGGTGCAGGAGATTGCCGATTATGTTGGTGACTCCTTCTATCTTGCCAAGGTTGCAAAGCAAAGTGACGCTGATATCATCGTATTCTGCGGCGTTCAGTTTATGGGTGAGAGTGCGAAGATACTCAATCCCGACAAGAAGGTTTTAATGCCCGATCCCGCCGCCGATTGCCCAATGGCACACATGGTGGCCGACGGCATTATTGAAGAAATGAGAAATACCTACGATGACCTGGCGGTTGTCTGCTATATTAACTCTACGGCAGAGCTGAAATGTCAAAGTGACGTTTGCGTAACCTCATCCAATGCAGTTAAAATCGTGAAAGCGTTACCAAATAAAAACATCTTCTTTATTCCCGATAAAAATCTCGGCAGCTTTGTTGCAAAGCAAGTTCCTGAAAAGAACATCATTCTCAACGACGGATGTTGTCCGATTCACGCAAAGATTACTGCAGCACAGTTGCAAGACGAAAAAAACGGTCATCCCAATGCGCTTGTTTTGACTCACCCCGAATGTGAAGCGGAAGTAGTGGAAATGTCCGACTTTATAGGCAGCACAGCAGAGATTATTGATTTTGCAAAGGCAAGCAAATGTAAAGAATTTATCATTTGCACCGAAGACGGTGTGGATTTTAAGCTTGTAACAGATAACCCGGACAAGCGTTTCTATTATCCGAATCCTCATCCTTGCTGTGCAGATATGAAGCTGAATACACTTGAGTCTGTTTTGGCTGTCTTGGAAAAAGAAGATAAAGAAATAACCGCCAATAGGCATATTTGCGAAGATGCCTTGAAGCCTTTAGAGAGAATGTTGGAGCTTGGCAAATGATATGAAAACAGATGTTTTAATTGTTGGTTGCGGGGTGGCGGGTCTTTACTGTGCACTTAACCTTCCCGAAGACAAAAACATAACGGTAGTAACCAAAAATATAGCCCGCAAGAGCGACTCTTATTTAGCGCAAGGCGGCATTTGCGTTCTGCGTGATGAAGAAGATCACGAGGCCTTCTTTGAGGATACAATGAAGGCAGGACATTACGAAAACAATCCTGAATCTGTGGAAATTATGATTCAGTCTTCGCAGGATGTGATCGCTGATCTTGTTTCCTTCGGTGTGCGTTTTGAGAAGGACGGCGAGCGCTTTATATATACCCGTGAGGGTGCTCACTCAAGACCGAGAATTTTGTTCCACGAAGATGAGACCGGCAAGGAGATAACCTCGCACCTGCTTGAAACTGCAAAAGGCAGGAAGAACATCACCCTTATTGAAAACTTTACGATGGTTGACCTTATCTGCTATAATGATCATTGTAACGGCATAATCGGTCATGATGAGAATGGTAGTTACATTTCTATCGCAGCCGATTATACCGTGCTTGCCACGGGTGGCATCGGTGGACTCTTTAAGCATTCCACCAACTACAGACACCTGACGGGCGATGCTCTGGCGCTTGCTCTTAAATACGACATTAAATTACAGCACATTGACTACATACAGATTCATCCAACAACGCTGTATACCAAGAAACACGGACGAGAATTCCTTATCTCCGAGTCGGTTCGTGGCGAAGGTGCAATCCTGCTTAACTCCAAGGGTGAGAGATTTGTTAATGAATTGCTTCCTCGTGACGTTGTGGCAAATGCTATCTTTGAAGAAATGAAAAAGGAAGGCAGTGAGCACGTGTGGCTCTCGCTTGCGCCTATCCCCGTGGAAGAAATCAAGAGCCATTTCCCGAATATCTATCAGAAGTGTCTGGAAGAAGGCTATGACGTTACCAAGGAACCGATTCCGGTTGTTCCGTCTCAGCATTACTTTATGGGCGGTATAGACGTTGACCGTAACAGCAAAACATCTATGGAACACTTGTATGCTGTGGGAGAGACGGCTTGTAACGGTGTTCACGGTCGTAACAGATTGGCAAGTAATTCCTTGCTGGAAAGTCTTGTATTTGCAAAACGCGCCGCAAAGCACATTACTGCTAATTATGTTCCTTCTAATTCGTCTGATGAATTTACTGTTGACGCAGCGCAATACGAAGGTTATCAAGAAAAATATAAAGAGCTGGTTTTAACAGCCATTGAAAGGGAGAAGCATAGCCATGAATAATATTTCGATGAAATTAAATGCAGACAACTTAATTATGCTTGCCTTGCGGGAGGATATCACAAGCGAGGACATTACAACCAATTCTGTAATGAGAGAATATCAGCTTGGCGAGGTAGAACTGATCTGTAAGGAAGACGGCGTTATTGCGGGCCTTGACGTTTTCAAGAGAGTGTTTGAACTTCTTGATGATAAAACAGAAGTAACCTTTACCTGCAAGGACGGTGACGAGGTTAAGAAAGGCCAAAAGCTCGGCTTGGTTCGCGGCGACATCCGTGTCCTTCTTTCCGGTGAAAGAACGGCGCTTAACTACCTGCAGCGTATGAGTGGTATTGCAACCTATACCCGTAATATTGCCGATTTGCTCAAAGGCAGTAAAACAAAGCTTCTTGATACCCGTAAGACTACACCGAATATGCGTATCTTTGAAAAGTACGCAGTAAAGGTTGGCGGCGGCTACAACCACCGCTATAATCTGAGCGATGGTATTCTCCTAAAGGATAACCACATCGGCGCCGCAGGCGGTGTTAAGGAAGCTATTATGATGGCGAAGGAGTACGCACCGTTCGTTCGCAAAATCGAGATCGAGGTTGAAAATCTTGATATGTTAAGAGAAGCACTTGATGCCGGTGCCGATATCATTATGCTCGATAATATGCCCATTGAGGATATGAAGGAAGCAGTAAGACTTACTGCCGGCAGAGCCGAAACCGAATGCAGCGGTAATGTAACCAAGGAAAACGTTGCAAGACTTGTGGATATTGGTGTTGATTATATTTCCAGCGGCGCACTTACACACTCTTCCCCCATTCTCGACCTTTCCCTTAAAAATTTGCACGCTATATAAAAAGAGGTGACCTTATGAAGGCGCAAGAGAGAAGAAAAGCTATTGTTAACCTGCTATTATCTGAGCAGGAAGCTATATCCGGCAGTGAACTGTCGGACCGCTTTGGCGTGTCCAGACAAATTATCGTTCAGGACATTACCGTTCTGAAGGGCTCCGGCTATGACATTCTCTCTACCCATAACGGCTATATTATGCAGAAATCGCCACTGAAAGAGCGCGTTTTCAAGATATATCATACCACCGCGCAGACCGAGGATGAATTAAATCTTATTATTGATCTCGGCGGTACGGTCGTGGATGTTTTTGTGTGGCATAAGGTGTATGGAAAGGTGGTTGCTAAGCTAAACATCTCCTCAAGACCGCATATAAAGCAATTTATCGAGGGTGTGCGAACCGGAAAGTCATCCGAACTTATGAACATAACCGGTGGATACCATTATCACACGGTTTGTGCAGATACGGAAGATACCCTAAACTGTATCGAAGCAGCGCTAAACGAAAAAAATTATATTGTCCCTGAAATATGATTGGTGTAACTGATAAACGTAAAGAGAACGCTTTGAAAAACAATCGCCCTTTTTATATTTCGATTTGAAATTTTCAAATTAATTGGAAATTCTACTCATAATTTCTACAAAAAGTGTGATACTAACAAAGAACAAAAATTAACAACTCGTCCCGAATAAGGACCTTGCCGGAGTTGTGCTTTTTGATGGAACGAGATTTGATTTTAAGCAAATCAATAAATCTCGAAAACCCGCATAAATACTGGGTTTTTGGCACATTTTTAGAGTAGAGAAAAGGAGTAAATATATGAAAGCAACAGGTATTGTGAGAAGAATAGAGGAATGCGTTATTTTAGGGCAAACCGTAAAATAGTTAGTATTGATGCGGTTTGCAAGCAGTTTGCCCCATTGAACGCATTGGTGTCAAAATAGGGTTTTGGGCGGTTTTTTACATAGCAAAAGCGAGGTGAATTTTCACCTCGCTTTTGTCGTTATATGAGTATTGAATTTTTGTCTGTCGGGTCAAAATAATCTACACCTGAAATGTGCAATCCTGTATTTATAATAAAATCCTTCGGGAGTGTAAGCGGAGTATATCCGGTAACCTTTTTAAATACACGGTTAAAATTCCGTATGGTTGAAAACCCGCATTTTCGAGAAATGGATGTCATTGTGGTATTGTTATGACGAAGGAGTATTATAGCGTTTTCGACCTTGACAATATTTAAATATTCCGAAAAATTCATTCCGGTAAGCTTTTTGAAAAATTTTGAAAAATGCGATGCACTGTATCCAGAGTAGCTGACGGCGTCTTCAAAGGTAACGAACGAAAAGTCGCGGTTGATTTTATCGATCAGATTTTTATGAAAACTCGCCTTTTTATTGCGTTCGGCAATTTGGCAATGCTGAAAAATATCAACGATCAAACTTCTTGCTCGATTTTCAATTGCTTCGCGGTAGAAGGGTCCTTTTTCAGACAGTTCCCTTTTTATAGACTCAAAATATTCTTTTATGGGAATAGTATTTGGAAGTTTTGGAGAGACGAGCATATATTTTCCTGTTATATCCGGCAAAAGATTTTCGTCAAAAATAGCAACATCCACCTGCGTATCGGCTTCACTGATGATATA
>JAZSHF010000031.1:0-4471 GCA_045533115.1 Eubacteriales bacterium | reverse complement strand
AAAACAAAGGAATTGTAATCGATATGGCTTGTATAAACTCTTTTCCGTCCTTATCTCTCTCAGCTTGAGATATGTCAGAATACAGCTTTTTTCCAGTGCGAAAAACATTTTTGCAGCTTGGACATCTACCGAATTTTGGTCCCCACACATCTGGACCATAGTATTCTTTACTGATGGTAGCTCCACAATATGGACAACTGCTTGTACATACTTTTATTTTATATACCACTTGTTCTCTCCTTATATTTGATGAAATTTCATCTT
This sequence comes from Eubacteriales bacterium, assembly GCA_045533115.1. Taxonomy (GTDB): domain Bacteria; phylum Bacillota; class Clostridia; order Oscillospirales; family CAG-272; genus Colimorpha_A. Next base: position 4,207 of record JAZSHF010000031.1, on the reverse strand, counting down.
ATAGCATTAAAAAGCCGCAAAGTATCCATACTTTGCGCCTTTCGTGCGCGGTGAAAACCGCATTTGGCGGAGAGGGAGGGATTCGAACCCTCGTGTCCGTTAAGACAAACTGATTTCGAGTCAGCCCCGTTATGACCACTTCGATACCTCTCCGTATTAAATTCGGTCGTCACTCGTCTCAACGTTACGACCCAATCATTATAACACATAAAAACAAAAAAATCAATAGTAAATTCAAATTTTCTTTTGGCGGAACGAAAAATGAATATCGCGCGGTGTAGGGGCAACAATATTAGTATCAAAACAGAAAAAGGAGAACGAAAAAATGACCTTGACACAAAAAGAGACTGATCTACTAAAAGACATGCGCGACCAGGAGCTGCTTTGCATTGAGAAGTACGAGAAGTATTCATGTAACGCTTGCTCAACCGAGCTTAAAAACCTTTTTAATTCGCTTGCCGATGCCGAGAGAACACACCTCAAGACGATAAACGAAATGATGGGCGGTACGGTTTCGAGCGTACAGTCGGGGTTGAGTGCCGACAACTGCTTCTGCGGATGTGCGAACTACTGCGACGACACGAGCAAGAAGTGTGACGAATTCTTATGCAAGGATATGCTTGCGTCGGAGAAGCACGTTTCGTCGGTTTATAACACGGGAATATTTGAATTTAACGATCCAAAGGCGAGAAAGATGCTCAATCACATTCAGGCGGAGGAGCAGCAGCACGGCGAAAAGATCTACGCCTATATGAAGGCGAACGGAATGTACTCCTAAACAAAAAAAGAAGCCCCGCGGGGCTTCTTTTTCGTTTATGTAAGGGAAAAGAACAATTTTGTGATGAGACATAAAAGCACTCCGATTGCCGTCGGCAAAAGAAATGCCGCGGCGGTCTTTTTTATGCTCGACGTTTCCTTTTTCACCGTTAGGAGCGTGGTCGAGCATGGCCAGTGAAAGACGGTGAATATTATAAAATTCAAGGCAGTAAGCGCCGTCCAGCCGTTATCTGCGAAAATGCCCCTCAGCTCGGAGAGGGAAGAGAAATCGGTAAGCGAGCTTCCCGACGTGTACGCCATAATTATGACGGGAACGACGATCTCGTTTGCAGGAAGTCCGAGAAGAAATCCGAGAAGAATAACGCCGTCAAGACCTATAAATCTGCCGATAGGGTCGAGAAGCTCCGTTGCGTGGGAAAGGATAGACGCGTTTCCGATATTTATATTGGCAATAAGCCAGATTAAAAGCCCGGTTGGTGCTGCAACAGAAACAGCTCTCCCGAGAACGAAAAGAGTGCGGTCAAAAACAGAACGGACGATGACCTGACCGACGTTTGGCATGCGGAAAGGCGGAAGCTCAAGCGTAAAGGACGATGGTGTACCGCGAAGCGCAGTTTTGGAAAGCAAATAGGATACGGCAAGCGTCACGGCGACCGACATCGTAAGCACCCCGACCAGAACCGAAGCCGTCGCAAGTCCGCTTGACGCAAAGAATATGCCGATTATCGCAATAAGCATCGGAAATCTGCCGTTGCAGGGCATAAATGAGTTTGTCAGGAGCGCAATATCGCGCTCGCGGGGAGAGTCGATTATTCGGCAACCGACGACGCCCGCCGCGTTGCAGCCGAGCCCCATACACATCGTAAGAGCCTGTTTTCCGCAGGCGTGAGAGCAAGAAAAACAACGGTCGAGGTTGAAGGCGATCCTCGGCAGGTATCCGATATCTTCAAGGAGCGTAAACATCGGGAAAAATATCGCCATAGGCGGAAGCATTACAGAAACCACCCAGCCCGTCACGCGTATGATGCCCTCGCAGATGGGCGCTGAAATGAATGACGGCAGACCGATATTGTTGAATCCCGTACGTGCAATAGCTTCAAGCTCGTTGAAGAAAGCGCGGAGCATATCGGACGGATAATTCGCGCCCTTGACGGTCAGCCACAGAATAAAAAACAGCAGTAAAAGCATTATAGGAAATGCAGTTAATTTCCCGGTCAGCAGTCGATCGACAAACGAAAGCCGCGTTTTATTTTTCGGAGCTTCCGTAACACAGCTTGATGAAATGCGGTCGGCTTCCCTTATTATAGCGTTTGAAATTTCGTCTGAAACAAGGTCGGCATTCCCTCCGTAGTGGGTTTCCAAAAAGCTTGAAGCAAAGTTCTTTGCATCGTTATATATATCGTCAGAAAGCGATAGCTTGACTTTTAATTTAAGGCAAAAATCATCATCACTGTCGAGTATGCGAAGGGCAAATACCCGCGCGTCAAAACGCGAAATCCCGCTTCCTATAACGAGAGACGAAACGTCCTCTATGTAATTTTCGAGCCGTTCTCCGTAATTGATCTGCATCAGCTCTGAGGGCTCGCCAAGGACCGAAAGAAGCTTTTTGCAGTCGCTCTTTTTCTTTGCGCTCGTGAGAATACAAGGCACGTTAAGGTATCGCGAGAGCGCCTCGACGTCCACTTTTATTCCTCGCTTTTCCGCTTCGTCGGCGAGGTTGACGCATATTACCGTTTTCGAACATACCTGACATATCTGAAGTGCGAGATACAAGTGGCGAGAAAGGCACGACGCGTCGCAAACGACGACGATACCGTCGTAGCTTTCAAAATAAATGCAGTCGCGCGCAACACGTTCTTCCTCGGAACGGCTGTTCAGGGAAAAGCATCCGGGCAGGTCAATAAGGGTGATTCTTTTGTCGCCGTATCTGACCTTGCCCGAAGCGAGCGAAACTGTTTTTCCCGTCCAGTTGCCCGTGTGCTGATGCATTCCGGTAAGAGCATTGAACAGAGTGCTTTTGCCGACGTTTGGGTTGCCGCTCATGAGAACGGTCATACCGTCGGTATCAGCCGTTCTCGCGTTAATGATCCTCTTACCGACGCTGTTAAAAGTCAGTCCCATCTTTTTCCTCCGTTATCACCGTTATTCGCTCGGTATCGGCGCGGCGAAGCGCGATGACCGATCCCTTTATATAAAATGCGCTCGGCTCACCGAGAGGAGCGCGGCTTAAAAGCGTCACGCTCTCTCCGATATTGAATCCGATATCTATAAGCCGCCGACGCATATTTCCCTTGTGGTCAATGCTCTTTATTATTCCGCTTTCGCCACGCGCAAGCTTCGACATTGGAGTAAGCATATTTAATCAGTCCTTTCGTTTTTGCTGCTATAATCACTATATGTATTTTCGGGCGTCTTGACAAAAGGGAAGCCTTCGATGTAAAATGACGGTAAGAACAAAGCCAAAGGAAACGAAGATGAACAAGCGTAAAGTCCTTAAAACTTTCAAAAAAATGCCGATTATCTGTACCGAGCGGCTGACGCTGCGAAAGCTGTCGGTCTCGGACAGTACCGATATGTACGAGTATTCGAAGAAGAGCATAGTGACGAAATACCTGCTCTGGACGGAGCACGAAAGCGAAAGCCGAAGCTATAACTATCTTTGCGGCGTTTCGGAATGGTATAAGCGCGGAGAATATTTCGACTGGGCGGTGACGCTGACGGACAGCGGGAAAATGATAGGAACCTGCGGCTTTACTTCCTTCGATTTCGAGCACGGAAGAGCCGAGGTCGGATACGTTCTGAACCCTGATTTCTGGGGGCAGGGAATAGCGACCGAGGCGGTGAGCGCAGTCATCGAGTTCGCGTTCAACGAGCTTGGCGCAAACAGGGTCGAGGCGCATTTTATCGAGGGGAATAACGCGAGTCTGCGCGTGATGGAAAAGTGCGGAATGACCTTTGAGGGATATCTGAAGCAGTATATGCTTATCAAGGGCGAGTATAAAAATATCGGCTTTGCCGCTGTAACAAAGGATAAGTTCCGTTCGTGCGGTCTTTACAGAAAGGTCACAAGCGGCGGATTTTGGAGTCCGCTCAAAAATCTTGTCGAAAAGAATTGAATGAAAAATTAAAAAATCTATTGACAAAAGCATATAATGGTGATATAATACAAAGTGTTGCAAGATAAACGCCGGAGTGGCGGAATTGGCAGACGCCCGGGACTTAAAATCCTGTGATACGAAAGTATCGTACCGGTTCGAGCCCGGTTTCCGGCACCAATTCTCTTTCAACATTATATATCGCGGGGTAGAGCAGTTGGTAGCTCGTCGGGCTCATAACCCGGAGGTCAGGAGGTTCAAGTCCCCTCCCCGCAACCAACATTGCGAACCGAAAAAGATATCGGTTCGGAAAACCCAGAAACCACAACGGTTTC
>JAZSHF010000020.1:0-10194 GCA_045533115.1 Eubacteriales bacterium | reverse complement strand
CGGGAAGCGCTTTTATTGCAATGTTTCTTTGTGCAGGCTTCTGAAACCGGGGCGCGCCGGGTTTTCACAAGCTTTGCTCCTAAAAAATCTCTTTTCATCAATGACTTAAGAACGTTTTTCAAATGTATCGGAAGAGTGGAGGAGTGTCCCTTAAACCCCTGCCGAACAAACGCCGCATTATGTCCGAGGTTTTTTATTGCGCGCGACATAGCGTAAGCCTGTAAAAAGCTTCCGCTGTTTTCGCTGTTATATACGGTTATGATTCCACACTTCATACGCTTGCCTTTTTGCTTATTAGTTATTTTTCTGGCAGCTGAATCCAACTACCAAACGTATAGTCCCATTCCTCGGGGTCAAACGGCATAAGTCCTGCATGATGGAAGAACGTCAATTCTCCAAAATATGCCCGACCGTTCACTTCGTAAAAATCCACTCTCAGCTGCGGTATGCTTTTCGACAAATTTTCGGCAAGCTCCCGCATTTTTTGGAACGTTTCGGGCCTTTTTATTTCCGCGGACGAGTTGGGGTGTCCCTGGCGGAAATCAAGGTGTTTGAAATTTATATCATAAAAATCAAACTTTACTTCTTCGCCCGCTTTTTGGCGCTCCGTTGCAATAAACAACGCCTTTGCAACACCGTCAAAACAGAAAAACTTATAGTCGCGAAGCTCACTCGTCGAGGCATCTTCCATATATTCTTCCGCTATAATTCTCGGCTTCACGTTCTTATAGGGCCATTCTCTGTAAGAATAATAGAAGTTGTTTTTCAATGCCTTTTGCAGCTTCTCTTTTGCTTCTTCTATATTTAATTGAGACTTATCCCTACAGATAACGAGACCCCCGCTATCGTGCGTACATTTCAGAACAAATTGCTCGGGAAGCGAATCAAAGTCTATGTCCTCCACCCTATCCCATACTCCAAGAGTGGGTATGATGTATTCATCACCTATACGCTCTGCCGCATATTTTTTGGCTTCATATTTATCAACCATTGCCGTGTATTCCGGCTTGCGGTCGTACAGCTTGAGCCACTGGAGCTTTTCGTTAAAAGTCGTCGGATTTTTTAGCTTGAGCTTCTTGCCGAAGCAAGCCCTATATTTAAGTTTCAAATATGGCTTATCAGGAATCATCCGACTAACGCCGAGCTTATCCAGAATATATACGACTTTCGCCGGATTTTTTATCAGTTTTAGTATGGAAGCCATTTTCGTTCTCTTTTCTGTTTTTTATGAAACTATTTAAGTTCCGCGGCCGCGTCCGTGCTCTTCTTGCAGATCAAAACACAGCCCAAGATTACCGCAACGATATACGCGTCCACGCGCTCGTAATATGATACATACGCATACTCAACTGCTAACTTTGAAATGAAAAGCGCGAGCAAATACGGGACACACTTATCAACCGTTCTTTTCTTAAAAAGCTTTTTCAACAGGTATACCATCGGAATATAATATAGAACTAATCCAATGATACCGCCGCCGAACAACAACTCAATATAGTTATTATGAGCATAATAACCAAACTCGCCGGCACTAACCTTGCCGTCTCCGCCTACGCCCGAAATAGTTTTGAAGCAGTCAAATCCGTATCCCGTCCACGGCTTTCGTTCAATATACGGTCTTGCAATATCGACGAGCTCCAATCGGCTGAGCAAAGATCCTTCGGTTGCCGTTCCTTTTACAAGATATACCAGCATGTTCTCTATACGAACGCCAATAATGTTATAGAGAAACCCAATATTCATAATGGCAACGTATGTAACCACAACGGAAACCAACCCGACAACTGCAATTCTTAAGGCTTTTTTCTTGTTATTAAAGAAAGCGACAATCATACTTGCCAAGAAAATCATAATCAAGCCCTTGCGGGAACCGGTCAACAAGACCGAGATAAAATAAAATGCCAAACGGAACAAATACGACTGCCGCGTGAGCTTTCCTATCTTACGCAAATACAGACACAGAATGAAGCCATATACACATAGTATGGACAAAACGTTAGCATTGATCTCAGTACCGCCCCCGAGTCTTCCGGATGTTATCGTTTTAAGCGAAAGCAACACAACAACAAACGCGGTCGTAAATATTCCGAGCTCGGTAATGGTCAGCGTTTTTTGAATGTCATTCTGCATATGAATATACTGAACGATGGCATAAATCATAAGAAGATTTAGGAACAATGATATAACCATTGTCCGGGCAACGTCTGCGTTTATGACGTTGCCGAGAAAAATATTCATCGCGCCATATAAGATAAATACGAAAAAGCCCACGTAGAAAAAGGGAATGGGCATTTTTCGGTTAGAGGCCATCTGCCTGAAAACGGTATATCCAAAGAATAAAACCATCATCAATCGGCACAGCATATTTCGTGTAAAATAAAACGAAAACACCAGCAGCAGAAAAAACAACAAGTCATGTAATTGAAATCGTATTTTTAAGTTTCGCATATACCGTTCACCTGTTTATTTAATAAATCTCGAGATCAAAGCTATTTTTATGCTCCGAAAAATGTGTGGTCTGTAATACTTCGAGCAAAATATTACTCGGCACAGATCCGCGGTTCCTTTAACAACATTCCCCCTCTTTATCTTCTGCTTTGCCTGAAGATATCGCTCGGAATTAAGAATGAAATCCTTGTTGGCGGAAGGGTCATTGGCGTGACGTTTTTCAATATACGCCAAATAGCCGTCATAGGAATATCCGCTCATTCTGTTTTTTCTATTGTAGAGCGAACGTATATATTCACCGGTGCAAGACTGTTTATAGCGTTTTTGCACCGTGGTGCTTGCTTGTCTGACACGATACCGGATCATTTTTTCCTTCATCATATGCATTCTGCAGCCCGCGCACTTCATGCGAAGCCACAAATCATAATCCTGCGCGCAAGGGTAATTTCGATAACCGCCGACCGCGTGGAACGCCTTGGCGGTCATAATAACCGTGGGGTGGTGTATGATATTCCGATGCGGAAGCAACGCACTAAGCTGTTTATCCGTATAGAGCGTCGGCTTCTGCGGCAATAGGCTTCCGTTCTCATCAATAAAATCGTAGTTTCCGCAGATCAAGTCATACTCTCCTGTGCTGATTGCATCGTATTGAAGCTGAAAACGGTTAGGAAAACAAATATCGTCGGCGTCCATTCGAAGCAGATACTCGCCCTTTGCGTTTTCCGCCGCATAATTCATGGATAATGCAAGACCGATATTTCTTTCGTTAACCAACACTCTCACGCGAGAATCCTTGTCAGCATATTCGCTCAAAAGGGCTAACCCCTCCGCATAATTCGGCTGATCCAAAACTACGATCAATTCAAAATTCGTATAGGTTTGGGAGAGAATCGAATCTACAGATTGCCGTATTTCATCCAAATTCTCATTATAAACACTCATCAAAACACTGATCATTTAATTTCTCCACAAACTATTGCGCTTATTTCTTTAACCTCACAATATGATAAAAAAGCATTGGGTGAATCAGGTACAACCGAGAAGCCAAAGCTACCAGCTTGTTGTTATCTTTAGCCGTTCGCTTCATACAAGTTTTAACGTCGTACTCCTGTCCCAGCCGTTTAAGCAACGCACGTTCTCCTCCGAGAGAATAGTTCTTCGCCATTGTCCAAATCACGCGAGGAAACAAATACGATTTCAACTCAGGCAAAAAAGCTCTTGCCTGTTGTTCAACGTAGTTTTCAATTCTTTTTACTGCATCAAGCCCGTCGGTTCTCCATTGAATTTTTCTGTTTTGCGTCACGGAATTTTCGTTCACGCGATAATAATACAGCGGGGCATCCACCAAAACGGCAGTTTGACAGTGACACAAATATTTCCAGTTGAATTCCCGATCTTCAAAATGACGTGTGTGAACGTCAAACGTCAAGTTAACTCGCTCAAGAACCTCTTTTTTATAGAGATAACAATAGAAGCCAAACTCCGGCATACTATACAGCAAATTATACATTGCCTCGGCTTGCGTTTGAGAAATGACGTGAGCATTCTCAATCTGATCGTCCATAATATCGCGATTTCGACTCAAACGGCAATAAGAAACGTCCGCGCCGCTTTGTTCCATTGCGGAAACAAGCCGCTCTATGTACTCGGGATGATATAGGTCGTCCGAATCCAAAAACAAAAGGTAATTTCCTTCGGCAGCTTCGATTCCTGCGTTTCTTGCGCTGCTGACTCCGCCGTTTTCCTTATTTATGATTTGCATGGACAGAACATCCTTATCCCGCCATGCCTCCAAAACGGATCTCGTCCCGTCGGTGGAGCCGTCATTTACGCATATAACTTCAAAATCGCGATAGGTTTGATTGAGCAAGCATTCCAACGTCTCACCTATTAGTGCTTCACAGTTATAGCAAGGGATAATCACGCTGATTTTCTTCAACTTATAGCTCCTCTTTTCTTTTTTGGGGCAACTGTATCCATTCACCTATCGTTGCGTCCCACTCTTTCGGATTAAACGTCATCATACCTCCGCACGGGGTAAACGTAAGCTCCGAAAAATATATGTAGTTATTTATCTCATACAAGTCTACTCTCAAGAACGGGATTCCCTTGGACAGCTCTGCAGCAAGCCGGAGCATGGTATCGTAACCCTTCGGCTTTTGTGGAAGATTTTCAAAACCTTTGTAATCTTCTCTTTGAAACGGCGCAAACGTCCAATCCAAATTCAAAAAGCTAATGCTCGCCGTAGCATGATCCTCAAGTCCTTTTGATACGTACAGAAATTTGGGCACACCATCGAAACAATAAAATTTATAGTCGATTAGGCCTTCTTTCTGTTCTTCGTCTTCCATATAGCTTTCTGCAATAATGCGCGGCCTTACGTGTTTATAAGGCCATTCGCGTGCCGCGTAAAAATACCGCTGCTTCAAGCTCTTTTCCAAAGTCCTTTTAGCAGCTTCAATATCAAGTTTGGATTTATCACGGCAAACAACCAAGCCGCCTGAGTCGTGAGTACATTTCAAAACGAACTTTTCGGGCAAATTGTCAAAATCAATCTCATCGGCCCTTTCCCACACGCCAAGCGTTGGTATGATATAAGAGTCGCCGATTCGCTGACTAACAAATTTTTTCGCCTCATATTTATCGACCATAGTGGTATAGATTTTTCTACGATCGTATAATTTAAGCCATTGTAGTTTTTCGTTAAAGGTTTTAGGATTGCGAAGACGCAAGCTTTTCTTGAACTTTGCAAAATAATACAGTCTTAAATATTGTTTGTCGGGAAGAAACCTCAATAATCTTTTAAGCGCCGCTTTCATACCCTCACCCTCAATCAATCGCCTTCAGCTTTTCAAATTCGCCGCCGTTTTTTTCGTACTCGAAGATTTTTGCATCTACGAGCAGACGGTACCAATAGCATTCGAGGAAGCAGTACACAAGCCCCTCCTTGCCGTCCAAAAAGCCGAAGCGGAAGATGTAGTTATAGATAAACCACGCCCAAGCGCGCACATACTTCGGCATTTTATAATAAAATCCAAACTTCTTCTTGCGTTGCTTTACGATCTTTTTATCGCCCTTGATCTCCGCAGATGCGCCGTGAGTATAATCGATATAATCCTGCATTTCGCGCGTCGCATACCAATTATAGCGTCTTATGTAATTGTCCAAATTCTTGAAATCGTAGTGCAGGAAACGACGCTTCGTGCTGACCGAATATCCTTCGGATATGACGCTGTGCGCGTCGCGTCTGCGATCCTCAATTCGTCCGCAAGACCTCTTAAAAAGCATCATCTTTCGCTTATTTCGAAGACCGTGCTTCATACATCTGCCGAGAAAGAAGAAGTCTGCTTCGGTTGTAATGCCGTTCATCGGCTTGTCCTTATTCTTCTCAATCAGCTCTTCGATTTCTGCATTCAGTTCATCGGGGAAGCGTTCGTCTGCATCCAAGCGAATGATCCATTCGGTATCTATATCGCAGTTGTCGATGCCCCAGTTAAACTGCTTAGCGTAATATTCAAACTCGTGAAAATAGACGTCGGCACCGTTTTCCTTTGCCAGCTCCACTGTTCTATCGGTGCTGCCGCAGTCTATCACCACGCAGCGCTTTGCAAAGCCGTTCATGGATTTCAGACAGTCAACGATATTCTTTTCTTCATTTTTTGTCATTATAATTGCGGTTGCGTCTATCATTGTTTGTCTCCCGAATAAAACCCACAGGGGGGGTTATATTATTGTTTTTTCAACTATTGCCAGGGGTTAAGCTGCTAAACGCATCTATTGTTATACCGACAAAATAATACTCACTTTGTCGCGGCTTCTTCTTTTTCCTCTTGTTTTTCCGGCTTTTCTTCGCCACCCTCGACCACTCCGTCGGATCTAAGGACGCTGATAATCGTTCCAAAGAAGCACTTGCAGTCAAACGCAAAGCTCATTTTTTCAACGTATTCACCGTCGAGCTTTGCCTTGAGGCAGACGTCTATTTCGTCTCTGCCGTTAATCTGCGCCCATCCGGTAAGTCCGGGGCGCACGTCGTTTGCGCCGTATTTGTCGCGTTCTGCAATGAGATCATCCTCATTCTCAATTACCGGACGCGGGCCGATGATCGACATTTTACCCGTCCAGATATTAAAAATCTGCGGAAGCTCGTCGAGAGAGCTCTTACGTAGGAATCTGCCTATACGCGTTATGTACTGATCGGAATCTTTAAGCAGACGCGTCGGAACATCTTTCGGGGCATTCATCTTCATGCTTCTGAACTTATACATCTCGAAGCATACTTTGTTTTTTCCCACTCTTTTTTGCACAAAGATCGCAGGTCCGGGATCGGTGATCTTGATTATGAGCGCTATTATCAGCATCGGTATCGCGAACACGACGATGGCAAGGGTAGACAACACAATATCAAGAAATCGTTTTATAACCTTCTTATACACTCATTATCTCTCCTGTGGTTTTTTCGTTGTTAATTATTATCATCTTTCTGAAGAGCAGCTCCTCAATATTGAATTATCTTACCTAACGCTTTACACCGACGCCCAGTATAAACGGGGAATCAATGCGAAAAAACAGGACCGCACTCGCGTCTTCGCGCCAAAAGCCGTCAAACCACGCCATATCGATCCTGTTCAAATTAGTTTATATACGGCGGAAAACGGTCAATAGCATTGACCGTTTTTTCTTATTTCTGCTCGGATTTACGATAGAACGCCTTAATGACGACTTCCTCTACTGAGGAGACGTCCGGATGAAACTCCATAAACTGCTCTCCAACCTTGTTTTCACCCTCAAGCTGAAGCGTTTCGTTGAAGGTGTACGATGAGAACTTGTTAAGAAGCTCCTGCATCTGATTAACGGATCGGTCGGAGATAAAGTGATCCGACATTTTGACGATAAGCTTCGCGGCGAATTCCGCGTCACTCTCAATCTTTTCTACCGTTTTCTCGCGAAGCGCCGTCAGATACTGTCTTTGACGGACCATTCGCGCTGTATTCGTATTATCTTCAAGTCCCTCTCTCGAGCGGACGTAGGTCAGTGCCTGCTGTCCCGAAAGGGTAACCGTTTCGCCCTTTACGAGCGTTTCGTCGATGCCCGTAAAGTCATCGAGCACCTCAACGGTAACACCGCCGACGAGGTCGTTATACGCAGGAACTCCGTCCATAGTTACCGCTGCATAGTGATGGATCTTCATTCCGAGAAGAAGCTTCGACACGGAATTCATCGTATTGTGACAGCTTAACTTTTCGCCGTTTCCGTAGTTAAAGGAAAGGGCGATCTGCTTCTTAACGGTTCCTACGGGATTTCCGTTAAGACCGAGGATATTCATTTCAGCAATCGTATCACGGTTTATGTGTATCGGCGTGATGGTCTTTGCCTTATCGTCTATAACGAAAAGCATTATAAAGTCTGCCTGCTTATCGTTGTTGTACGAATCCGACGCACCGTCGTAATCGCTCGTCTTGTCAAGTCCGATAACGATAAATGTCTCAATACCGTCCTTGATCTCATACCTCACGCCGTTATGCTCGATAAACTTTTCCGCCGTCGTTTTCTCGGAAAAATTTCCGTGCTTTTTCTCGTAGAGATCCATTGCAATAAGAGAAAATGACACGAGAAAAACAACAAGCAGAATTATAGCGGCATATTTATAATACCTGCTTTTTCTCACACTTGAAGCTCTCATGTCATTCCTCTTTCAATAAATTATTTTTATCAGTTTTCTTCCTTGCGTGCCTTCTTAAAGCAGATCAGAGCCGCAGTAAGAGAAATAGCCGCAATCGCAACGATAAGGTATACGTTACCGTTATCGCCGGTGGGGGGAGAATCGGGAGTAGCGTCAACTACGATCGCAAAGGGAGAAAGAGAATCTACGGTAAAGGTAAGAACGTCACCGTTTACGGTCGCGTTCGAAACGAGCTCCCATTCACCGTCAACGAGGTGAAGGAGACCGACGAAATTATCAAGGGTCTCAGCCTTAAGAGAGATGGTTACCTTGTCGTGATCAGCGTGGTCGTCGCAACCTGTGTTGGACACGTCAAAAAGGTCGCTTACTGCGAGGTTTTTGCCCTTGATCTCCTTGCTCGCCGCAAGAGCCGCGAGGTCGGCGTTAAGGGAAGAAACGTCGTTCGTTGCCTTGATCTCATTATAAGCAGCCTCAATAGCCGTCTTTGCTTCATCGGAAATGGTATTTCTCTGAGAGTAAGGGGTAACTACGATGTCGGCAACACAGCTGTCGTCCTCAAACTCGAAGGAGTCCACAGTCGGAGCGGAATTTCCCGAGGGACTGGAGACGAAGGATGCCGCAAAGCCTGTCACAGCGAGGCTCACTGCAATCATAACCGAAAGAATTGCTACAAAGATGTTTTTCATAATTAATATACCTTCCTTTCAAAAAGTTGGAGTTTTTGATTTTGTATTCAAAAGCGAGTATCCGTACTCGCAGAAGAACGAATAAAAGTCGTCGCCAAGCTTATGCTTTATCAATGCGTACGCTTCGCCTATTCTCGGCGGACGCACGTTAATATTATGACAGTCGGAGCCGATAAGATGTATCTCGCCGCGCTCAAGCATTTTCAGCGCCCTTCTCTTCTGTCCGAAGCGGAGAAAGAATTCGGCGTTGTACTGCATCAGTATTCCCGCCTCGTTTAAGCGCTGAACGGTCCTTGCGCTTTGAAGACCGATATATCTTTCCGCGTGAGCGAGAGCGATATTTATCGCTCTGCCCGACGCAAACTCGACTATTTCTCTTACAGTATATTCCGTCCACACCGATATCGGCATCTCGAGAAGGAGCAGATGGCTGTCCCCTATACAAAGGGAGCGTATCACGTCGCGCCTTTCAATTCCCGGATAATATCCGACCTCGGCACCGAGAAGTATCTCGGGGTGGTTTCCCTTCAATTTCGTGCGAAGCATTTCGTAGCTTTCCTGCCGTCTTTTTTTGAAAACGGTGGGGGATTCGCGTTGAACGTCAAAATGAGGAGTTGCAACTACCGTTTTGATTCCCTGCTCGGCAAGCATATCGAGGAGAGCAACGCTTTCCTCGACGCTTTTGCTTCCGTCGTCAAGAGCAGGAAGAATGTGTGAATGGAAGTCTATCACAGATTGAATTCTGCCCTTTCAACAGGCTTGACAGAAGAATTGTAACGGTAATATCTGTATCTCTCATATTTTCCGTATTTCTTATAGGATACGTTTCCGTCGCTGCTTTCGTTCAAAACGAAGCCGAGAACGTTTATATCGGAAAGTCCGACCTGTCTCATGCAGCGGTCTACGTCTCTTTTTGAGGTATATCCCTCGCGGACGACGATGATGGCACCGGTAAGGGAACCGGAGATCGCCATAGCGTCGGAGACGATATTTACGGGCGGAAGGTCTATAACTATATAATCGAAATGCTCACGAAGGGCAGCAAGAACGTTTTCCATTCTCTTCGAGCCGAGAAGCTCGGAGGGGTTCGGGGGAATATCGCCCGACGGCATAATGTACCACGTATCAAGAAGCGCGGATTTGTATTCCTCAATCCGATCGTGCTTGCCCATCAGAACGTCGGTCAGTCCCGGGGAACCGGGAATATCCATCTTCTTTGCAACCGAAGGAATACGCAGGTCTCCGTCAACCAGGAGCACGCGGCTTCCCTTTTCCGCAAGCACATAGGATAGGTTCACCGCCGTGGTACTCTTACCCTCGCCTCGCATCGAGCTGGTAACTCCGATCACAGGGCATTTCGTTCCTTCGGGAACGGTAAAG
>JAZSHF010000006.1:0-9142 GCA_045533115.1 Eubacteriales bacterium | reverse complement strand
CCTTGACATTTCTTGTGCTTTGTACTTTCTCTTCTGTTGTTCAATTTTCAAGGACCGCTTCACCGCTCCCAAAAACACGCTTGTCTTTTCGCGGCGGATTTTTAGTATACCACGTTTGAGACCGTTTGTCAATAGGTTTTTGAAATTTTTTCAAATTTCTTTTTCTATGCGGCTTTTCGCTTCGAGCTTTCCTCAAAGCGCTCGACTATTATATCAAACGCCAAACCAAAAGTCAAGCATAATTTTCGATTTTTTTAATGTTTTCACATTTTGCCCAAACGGTCATCACAAAAGCGGCGTTTATGTCATAATTTTGCACCATTTGACGATTAGTTTTCAAATAAAATGCACCGCCCTATTGATTTTAAGTCAAAAAGATGCTATAATAATCGTCAGATAAATGCCTGCATAGTTAAATGGATATAATAGCCCCCTCCTAAGGGGTAGTTACAGGTTCGATTCCTGTTGCGGGTGCCAGAAAGAAACCCGCCTGACTTTCGTCAAGCGGTTTTCTTTATTCCTTTGGCGGGAAGAATCTCGTTTTGTACTTTTTCAGAAATCCTTGAAGCTGTTTTTTGTGGCTGCACAACTTTTCCTTGCACTGCGAGCAGTCGAGGCATTTATTCGTTTCGGTCGAAAAGCGTTCGGGATGCAGGCGGTAGGTTATTTCCCACCGCAGTAAGAGCCCGATCGCACAACCGAGCAAGCTGTATGTATACCAGCTCGGAATAAAAACAAGGGGAGTAAACATCATAGCAAAATCCCAGTTATAGATACGGCAGGTCGCACAACACCGATTTTTCATAAACCACGTTTGGAACGGACAGAAGAAAAGGATGCAGATTATATCGCACACCGAGTAACCGATAGCTATAAGTATCAAGACACCTTGATCGAACACTCCTGCGAGGTGCAACACGCCGATCACGGCGTTGAGCGCGAGCCACACGGCGGTGACGAGCGCGGTTCTTTTCCAAGACTGATTTTTCGGGGTCGTTACGCCCTCAATCGGCTCAAAATTCCTTTTGAACTGCTTTTGGCATCCCATACTTTCAAGCGACGACGGGAAAAACCGCAAAAGCATTTCGACGACAAAAATTACCCAAACGATCATCGGAAGGATCGCGTGATGCGTCAGGATTTCCGTCTTGTTCAGAATGTACGTCACAAGAACGGAGATGAAAAGTATTGAGCGCAATACGAGCTTAACGTAATGCAGGGCGCAGGTCTTTGATAGTTTCTTTTTCGGTGTTTTCATTCATTTTTCCAATCCGTACTCCGGCTCGGGCTTAAATATGCAGTACGCGAAGTCCTTGCTTCTTGCCGCGATCTCGCGGATATCACGGAATATCTGATTTTTATACTCGCGCGTGTCGGACGCGACGCCGTACGCCTCGATGCCGAATTGCTTTGCGATATAGAGCGCGCGGTAGAGATGATATTTCTGCGTAACTATGATTATTTTCTTATATCCGTAGACCTTTGCGGCACGGTATATGCTGTCGTAGGTGCTGAGGCCGTATCTGTCGGTTACAATATTCTCCGTCGGCACTTCGTTTTCGACCGCCAAGCGCGACATTGTTCCCGTTTCGTCATAGTAGCGGTCGCGGCTGTCGCCTGTCATAAACAGCGTCCCCGAAGCACCGAGATCGTATAGCTCAACGCCCTGCATAACTCTGTCGCGGAGCATCACGCTCGGCTCGTTTGAGTAAACACCGCAGCCGAGGATCAGTATGCAGTCAACGTCCTCAAGCTTCGCCGCCCTCTCGGGAGATATTATCCTGCACTTCCCTTGGACAACGACGATCCCATTCGTCACCGCAAATGCGCCGCCCACCAGAACGCCGATACAGATGGCAACTATCGCAAGTATTTTAACAGTCTTGAAGGTCACCGCGAACGCTTTTTTCTTGCTCATATTTTTCCCTTATATATAATGTAGGATTTACTCGGCAGCCTTTGCCGCCGAAAGCACGATCTCCATTACTTTTGACCAGAGGTATTCGTCCTTTACGGCGTTCTCTCCGTAATAGGAAAGATACTCCTCGCCGCTTTCGAAAACACCCTCCGACTGACTTGCCATTTTGTCTGCAAACGCAGTTATTTCCGACTTTGTCGAGGATATGTTTTCCTTTTTAACGACGGAATAGAGAACAAGCGCTTCCTTGACGTCGGCTGATGCCGCTTCGCCTACGAGCTGCTCGAGCTCCTCGTAAGTCATATCGGTACACTTTTCAAGATATTCCTCGAGCGACATCGACGCGGCTTCGGCGAGCTTTTCGTAGAGGTACATTCTGTCCTCGTAATAATCGCGGTAGAGGCTGTACGGCGTTTTAAGGAGCGTCGATTTACCCACAAGCTCGTTACGAAGATCAATAATTAGCTGTTTTTCGGCTTCATTCGTCTTTTCGCTCGTAAGACGGCGCGTTACCTCTGCCTTAAGCTCGGCGACGGTGTTACAGCCGGGAATAAGCTTTGACGCGATTGCGTCTGTAAGCGCCATAGTTTTCCTTTCGTAAACTGCGAGAACAGTTACGTTATAGGTCGCTTTCGTATTGTCAGATAGGGTTATTTCGATCGTCGCGGTATCGCCCTTTTTCATTCCGAGGAGCTTCGGAAGAAGCAGGTTGACCGCCTCATTTTCGTACTCCGTTCCGTCAAGCGTATAAAATCCGCCCTCGAGCGAAAGCTCGGGCTTCGCCTGTCCGCTTACAAAGCAGAAGCGGTCAAACGCGACAGCCATTCCGGACGCGAGCTTTTTATCAACCTCCGCCCAAGTCGTTGCGGCTTCAAGGAGAGTGTTTATCCGCGCGTCGACCTCGGATTCGGTCACGGTGACGCTTGGCTTTTCGTAGGTGAATTTCGTATAGTCGGCAAGCGTCAGATATTCGCTCAGGTCCTCGTCGTAAAGACCTTTCCAGCCGATATTCGAGCAGGAAAACGAAAAGACGGTAAATAAGCACATTATAATTACAAGCAGTTTCTTTTTCATTTTGTCCTCCCGACCGTTTTATATACATATTTTACCATATTCTCAGCTTTTTGAAAAGGGGGCGTGGGTTTATTTACAAATAATATACATTTTCCATTCATTCCCTCTCTATTGACTTTTCGAGGGCTATGGTGTATAATGTATTTTGAGTAATTATATGTAATAAAGGAAGTATTATTATGAGCTTCTCCTACAAGATCCTCGTGCTTAACGGCCCGAATCTTAATCTTACCGGTATGCGTGAGCCGGCTCATTACGGCAGTGCAACCCTTGACGAAATAAACTCCGCTCTTTCCGAGGCGGCAGCGTCGCTCGGAATCGAGACTGTATTCTTCCAGTCGAACCACGAGGGTGATATAATCGACTATATTCACAATGCAATGGATAATTTCGACGGCATTATACTCAACGCAGGTGCCTTCACGCACTATTCATACGCTATTCGCGATGCCATCGCGGCGGTAAGCGTTCCGGCCGTTGAGGTACACATGTCGAACGTACACGCGCGCGAAGAGTTCCGCCATACCTCGGTCATCGCTCCCGTTTGCATCGGAAGCATCGCCGGCTTCGGTTCGTTCAGCTACCATCTCGCGCTCGCGGCGCTAATAGAACGTTTTAAGAAGAACTGATATGGGAAGATTTATAGTTATTGACGGGCTTGACGGCTCCGGCAAGGAAACGCAGAGCTTAATCCTCAAAAAGCATCTTGAGGATATGGGCGTTAAGGTCAGATATATCTCCTTTCCCTGCTACGAAAACGACAGCTCGCTTTTCGTAAAGAAGTATCTTAACGGCGAGCTCGGCTCGCGTCCCGAGGACACGAACGCTTACGCGGCATCGAGCTTCTTTGCCGCCGACAGATACCTTTCCTACCGAACAGACTGGAAAAAGGATATTGACGACCCCGACACCGTCGTTATCGCAAACAGATACACGACCGCGAACGCCGTTCATCAGCTTTCAAAGCTTCCGAGGGAGCAGTGGAACTCATTTCTTTCCTGGCTTTGGGACTATGAGTTTTACAAGCTCGGTATTCCCGTTCCCGATGCGGTGATATATCTCGAGATGCACCCCGACATTTCCTATAAGCTTATAAAGAGCCGTTCCGAAAAAACGGGACGTGCAACCGATATTCACGAAAACGACGGCGAGTTTCTCTACAAGAGCTACGAGGCGGCGCTTTATGCTTCCGACCGTCTGAATTGGACGAGAATCTGCTGTTATGAGGGCGATGATCCTCTCACTATTGAGGAAATTTCCGAGCAGGTGCTCTCGTCGCTCGGCTACTGAGGTAAATATGATATACGAATTTTTGGCTGACGGCTTTGAGCTCGTCGAGGCAATGACGCCTATTGATATGCTCCGCCGCGCGGGTGCTGATATCAAGACCGTCTCTATAACCGAAAGTAAGTCGGTCGCGGCGTCAAACGGCGTTACCGTTATTGCAGACGCCACCCTCTCCGACCTTCCCGATATTCTCCCCGATATGATAATTCTGCCCGGCGGTATGCCCGGCTCATCAAACCTGCGAGCTTGCAAAAAGGTCTGCGAGCTTGTGACCGTGTGCGCGGTAAGAGAAATTCCGATCGCGGCAATTTGTGCTGCGCCCTATATTCTCGGCGAGCTTGGGCTTCTTAAGGATAAAGAAGCTATTTGCTATCCCGGCTTTGAAGACAAGCTGATCGGCGCGAAAATTTCCGATAAAAACTGCGTCCGCGACGGCAATATCATAACCGCCGCAGGTATGGGCGCGGCTCTTGTATTTTCGTCCGAGCTGGTTTCATTCCTCTATGGTAAGGATAAGGCAGAGGAAATATTGAAGGCGATAATTGCGTAAAAGGAACCTACAAGATAAAACAAACCGCACCTTAAATGCAAAATCAACGAAAGGAGAACGGTGCTTTGACAACACTTAAAGAAGAAAAAAAGAAGCTTCGTAAAGAGCTTTTGGCACTTCGCAGCGAAATCATCGGCGAAGAACGAAAAAAAGCCGAAGACGCTGTCGTTTCAAAGCTGCTTTCGCTTGCATCCTTTCGATTTGCGGAAACCGTCCTTTTGTATCATCCCATAAAGGGGGAAATTAACGTCCTTCCTATCGCAGAGGCGGCGATCAGGGCGGGCAAACAGGTCGCATTCCCGCTTTGCGATACCGAAAGCTCGACTATGACCTATCACATAGTGTCTGACCTGAGCGACCTTAAGACGGGCAGCTACGGTATCCCCGAGCCGAGCAATGAGCTCCCGCTTTATCTTCCCTCGAAGGACAAAAACGACCTCATCATAATCCCTGCCGTCTGCTTTGACCGTCAAGGTTACCGCATCGGCTACGGCAAGGGCTATTACGACAGATATCTTAACGACTTCGGCGGCACTGCCGTCGGCGTCACCTTTGATAAATTGCTTCGTCAGTCGGTCCCGCGCGGACGATTTGACAAGCACGTTTCCCTTATCGTAACCGAAAAGGGGGCGATTACACCGTTATGAAAATGAAACCCTCATTCTCAACTCCGCTTTTTGCGTCAATTCTTTATATCCTGTTCCTCGGAACCGACTTTCTCCGCGAAAAGCTCATGGGGGCAGGCGGAAACGAGTACCTTTCGGTAATTATCGTACAGCTTCTTATATTTGTCATTCCCGCAATTATTTTCTGCCGTCTTAAAGGCATCGGTTACACCTCGAAAATGAATATTCGGCTTATTTCGCCGTCAAAATTCGGAAGCGTCATAGTCGCCTCGCTCGTACTTATTTTCGGATCGGTGCTAATAAGATTTGCGCAGATCTATCTGTTTGAGATGACCAAATTCTCGATTTCGCCCTTTGAAAGCTATATTACGGGCGCGACCGAGTACAATTTCCTTTTCGCTGCCGCGGCATTTGCCATAATTCCTGCGCTGACCGACGAATTCGTTTTCCGTTCGATTATGCTCACGGAGTACAGCGAAGGCGGCTACGGTGCCGTGAACGCCACCGTGATTACGTCGCTTCTCTCTTCGATGCTCTTCTTTACGCTCGAGAGCTTTCCGATACGGCTGTTCAGCGCGATAGTCCTTTGTATGCTGACGTATGCAACAGGCTCGTCGCTTTCAGCGTTTATGGCACATCTCGTATTTAATATTTACACCGTTTTCGGCGAAAAATATATTATAAAAACGTTATCCGACCCGTCGAACAAGATCATAAGCGTTTTCACGTTTGCTCTTTTGTTCCTCGTTCTTACCGTGATAATGTTCAGCGAATTCGAGCATATTATACGACAAATGGGAAAGAGCGGCGCTCCCTCCCCCTCCTACCTACTCAAAAGATCCGACGACGGAAAAACTCCCGACATAGCGGCAACCGAAGCTTCCGAGGAAGACGGTTCGTCTAAAAAAGTCGTAAGTGACAAAACCAAGCTTGCGATCGAGGCGTTTTTCTCTCCGTCCTTTATCGTTTGCATAATCATATTCGCAGTCGCACTTCTCAGCGATCTGTAACGGCAAAAAATGAGGTAATCATAGTATGAACACAGAACAAAACAATGCAGGCAGACGCCGACCGACGAGTGCGGGTTCAGAAAAGCGCCAAGCACCCGTTGCGCGTAGATCTCCGTCGCAAAAGCCGTCGGGACAGAGCGCAAAAGCCTCTCATCCCGCCAAAAGAAAGGAACCGCATTATCCCTCGTCACACCGTCCCTCAAGCGCGTCAAAGCTGTCGGCGTCAATGAAGCATGACGATGACGATGATGACGATCTCAACGGAGGCGGCTCCACTGCCATATCGAGTCTTGTAAAGGCGGTAATCTACATCGTTTCAATACTCGTCGTATCGGGTTTCCTTTCCTACTTTACCATCGTCGTCGGAAACGACGTTTTCGCATTCGTCAAGAGCGACGAGGAGATAACTGTTACGATCGGCGAAGGAACGACTATAAAGGAGCTCGGAAAAATACTCGAGGAAAACGGAGTAATCGAATATGCGGGCATTTTCGATCTGTATGCAAAGCTGAGGGATAAAAACCCCGCTCTCGTCGCAGGTGAATACACCGTTACGCCCTCAATGAACTACGACCAACTGATAAGAGTTTTTGCAAAAAAGAACAACACCAAGACGCAAACGGTCATAGTTACTATCCCCGAGGGATATACGGTAAAGGATATTGTCGATACCCTCGTTGATAAGTACCATCTTTCATCAAGAGAAGAGCTTTACGACGTAATTGAGAACTATGAGTTCAACTATTGGTTCATAAAGCAGCTCGACGAAAACATCAGCCCGCTCCGCAAATACCGTCTTGAAGGCTACCTCTACCCCGATACCTATTATTATTACAGTAACGCGAGCGCAGTCACCATCATTAACAAGATGCTCAAAAACTTTGACGTCAAGATGAAGCAGACCTTCAAAAACTGTACGGCAAAGGGAGACGACTACATTGAGAAGATCAACAATCTGTGTGCCGCGCGCGGAAAGACCTTCGACGAGATCGTAAATCTCGCGTCGCTCGTAATGATGGAGGCGTACCACGACGTTGAATACGGAAAGATATCATCGGTATTTAATAACCGCTTGAATAACCCCGGCAGAGAAACCGGCGGCTTCCTCGGCTCCGACGCGACGTTCTACTATATCCTTCAGGACGATCCGCCGGAAAAGCTTACGGCTGATATACTCAATATGGACGATCCGTATAATACCCGTAAGTACAAGGGTCTGCCCCCCGGACCGATCTCAAACCCAACCTTCCTTGCCATTAACTACGCCCTTTATCCCGAATCAACGAAATACTATTACTTCGTTGCAAAAAAGGACGGCTATAACCTTTTCGCACAAACTGAAAAACAGCACGAAGAGAACAAAAAAATCGCTTTAGGCGAGACGGATTAACTACAATAAACACAAATATTGTAACAAAATTGAAAATAAAACATTCATACTCTTGTAATATTTCGTATTTTATAGTAAAATACTATTTTGGTAAGATAAAATAATATTTATTTATATAAGGAGAATTCACTATGTCTGTAAAAGTTGCTATTAACGGATTCGGCCGTATAGGCCGTTTGGCTTTCCGCCAGATGTTCGGAGCTGAGGGCTACGAGGTTGTCGCTATCAACGACCTTACCGCTCCCGCAATGCTTGCTCACCTTCTCAAGTATGACACCGCTCAGGGCGCATACTGCGGAACCATCGGTGAGGGCAAGCACACCGTAGAGTCCACCGATAACTCCATTATCGTTGACGGTAAGGAAATCATGATCTACGCTGAAAAGGACGCTAACAACTGCCCTTGGGGTCAGCTCGGCGTTGACGTAGTTCTTGAGTGCACCGGCTTCTACTGCTCCAAGGACAAGTCCATGGCTCATATCAATGCAGGTGCAAAGAAGGTAGTTATCTCTGCTCCCGCAGGAAACGATCTCAAGACCATCGTTTTCAACGTAAACAACGACACTCTTTCCGCAGATGACCAGATCATCTCCGCAGCATCCTGCACCACCAACTGCCTCGCTCCTATGGCTAAGGCACTCAACGAGTACGCTCCTATCCAGAGCGGTATCATGACCACCGTTCACGCTTACACCGGCGACCAGATGATCCTCGACGGTCCTCACAGAAAGGGCGACCTCAGAAGAGCTCGCGCAGGCGCACAGAACATCGTTCCTAACTCTACCGGCGCTGCAAAGGCAATCGGTCTCGTTATCCCCGAGCTCAACGGCAAGCTCATCGGCTCTGCTCAGAGAGTTCCTACCTGCACCGGTTCTACCACGATCCTCGTTGCAGTTGTTAAGGGCAAGGACATCACCAAGGAAGGCATCAACGCTGCTATGAAGGCTGCTGCTAACGAGTCCTTCGGTTACAACGAAGACCAGATCGTATCGAGCGACGTTATCGGTATGCGTTACGGCTCTCTCTTCGATGCAACCCAGACTATGGTTGCAAAGATCGACGACGATACCTATCAGGTACAGGTTGTTTCTTGGTACGACAACGAGAACTCCTACACCTCTCAGATGGTTCGCACCATCAAGTATTTCGCTGAACTGGCTTAATTTGAGTCCAATAAAACAAAACTTTGGAGCGGCTTTCCTCACGGAAACCCGCTCCTTTGTCGTAAACGAACGGAAGCCGAAACGCCCCTACAAAAATATTAACATAATACCGTAGGGGAAAGGG
>JAZSHF010000001.1:0-56757 GCA_045533115.1 Eubacteriales bacterium | reverse complement strand
ACCCTGGGCACCGGCGTAGGCGGCGGCATCATCGAGGGCGGCAAGATCGTGGAAGGCTTCAACGGCGCCGGCGCCGGGATCGGTCACTTCCTGCTCTATCCCGGCGGACGGCAGTGCGGCTGCGGCAAGAAGGGCTGTTTTGAGGCATACTGCTCCGCCAGCGGACTGATCCAGGATACAAAGGACGCCATGGCGGCACATCCCGAGAGTGCTATTGCAAGACTCTGCGAGGGTGATCCGGAGAAGATCAACGGCAAGACTGCCTTTGACGCCATGCGTGAGGGCGATGCCACAGGCAAATCCGTTGTGGATACATACATTTACAATCTGGCGCTGGGCGTATCCAATATCATGGTTCTGCTTCAGCCGGAAATTCTCGCCATCGGCGGCGGTATCTCCCGCGAGGGCGAAACCCTGCTGGCACCCCTGCGCGAAGTGGCATATGCCAATTCCTACTTTGACGAGACCACACCGCGCACGAAGATCGTGGCGGCAACTCTCCGCGGCGACGCCGGTATCGTTGGCGCGGCTGCGCTGATTCTGAACGATTAATACGTGAGACTTGCGGGGAGAAACTTTTTGAAAAAAGTTTCTCCCCGCGCCCCTTTTCAAAAACTTTTGTAAGCCCGAAACTTTGTTTCGGGCGGTGCGCTTGTAAAGATGCCGCGGAACGCTCTCTTGCCTTCCCCTCAGGGGAGGGTGGCATTTGCGAAGCAAATGACGGATGAGGTTAGCCGTCGTAGACGGCGTTATACCTTCTCCAGCGGGAGAAGGTGGCTGAGA
The DNA here is from genome assembly GCA_045533115.1 of Eubacteriales bacterium. GTDB lineage: Bacteria > Bacillota > Clostridia > Oscillospirales > CAG-272 > Colimorpha_A. The sequence continues at coordinate 55,974 of JAZSHF010000001.1, read as the reverse complement.
GAGGCGAAGCCGAACGAAGTCGGATGAGGTGTTCGGTTATGATGTTACATCGCTTTGAGACACCTCATCCACCGCTTCGCCGGAACCCCCAAAGCTCGACAAGCTCGCTTCGGGGAACCCCAGCGCCGCGGTCCCCCTTCTCCCGCTGGAGAAGGTACAATATCGCGCGAAGAATTAAGACGTGCTTGTAGGGGCGACCATTGGTCGCCCGTCTAACCGTTAAGAAACATTGCATATACAAAAATAGACCTCCGCGTCTGCGGAGGTCTTGCTTTTTGATCAAATTCTTCCTTATTATATATAGGACTTATCGCTGCGCATTTTTTTGCCGATCAGAATGATCCTGTGAGCGACTGTCGAGAAGATAAGACAGATGCCAAGCTCGACGAAGAAGTTAGCTCCGATGAGTGTCAGGAATACGAAGGAGATCATATCCTTGCCTGCGCCTGTTGCCCAGTCCTTGATTCCGGGGAAGAATATTGTAAATGATGCAAGCGTGAAGACTGCGGTATTTACAACGGGGCAGAGAACAGACGATGTGATGATTGCGGCGAGAGAGTTTTTCTTTTCGATCAGCTTGAATACGAGTCCGCTTACCCAACCTGCAAGCGCGCCCTTTAGAAGAACAACGATCACGGTCTGAACTACGCCGAATGCGTAGAACGCCGATGCCTGTCCCGTCACGATAACGACGAGGCCGAATATGAATCCGAGCCAGAGGCCTGCGATCGGTCCGAGCATCGCGGCACCGATAACTATCGGAACGAGGGCGAACGCGCCTACGTTAAAGCCAATCGGTATTATGAGTCCTATGCACTGGAAAACTGCTACAAGCGCCGTCATCAGGGCGAGGAGTGTTAAGTTTTTTACGTTTGTAAGGGATTTTGCTTTTTTCAATGGAGTCGCTTCCTTTCGGGATTTAGAATAACAATATAATATCACCGTGAAAAGCAAATGTCAAGAAAAAGCGAGCAAAAAATGAGTTTTACAGAAAAAATGTGTGAATAAATTGTAAATTATTTCGAAATTCAAAATTTCCTGCATTTTCCTATTGCAATTCACTAATTTATAGTATATAATTGAAAAGCTTGATGTGCGTTGAAGCGGAAGGTTGCTCCAAAGACACCTACAGTTCAGTCGGAGGAGGTAATTTCCGTGGAGTATGTCCGTGTCCAAGTCAGCTTTTCGTCAAGGAAACCGGTCTATCCGGGTAATATCGGACAGGCTGAGATATCTTGGCGGCGGTTTGCCGAGGACTACAAACGGGCGGATGGAAATCGGACTGTGATGGACCTAAGGGTCCCGCGTGCTGCTCACGGCGCGTGTTCCGAAGGGTTTTATGCAGGATTGCATGCGTAAAAAAACTTCGGGTTTAATTTATGCCGAGTGAAGAAACACCCGGCTGAGTGTTCAGATTTTCGCCCCATTTTAGTTGCATCAGCAGCAATATTAAAAAGGAGGCAAAAACGATGGCAGTACAGGAGAAACTCAGAGTCAGACTCAAGAGCTATGATCACTTCCTCATCGATCAGGCAGCAGAGAAGATCGTAGAGACCGCAAAGCGCAACGGCGCGGCAGTTTCGGGACCTATTCCGCTTCCTACCGAAAAGGAGATCATTACCATTCTTCGCGCAGTTCATAAGTATAAGGACAGCCGCGAGCAGTTTGAACTCAGAACTCACAAGAGACTCATTGACATAATCAAGCCCTCTGCGAAGACCGTAGAAGCGCTTATGAGTCTGGAGCTCCCCGCAGGCGTTCAGATCGACATCAAGTAATCCTTAATAAATAAGGATAGATCGAACCCGAGGGAAAGCCCCGAGGTTTTATGTCAAGTTGAGGCACCGTGCCTTGCGTGCTTCAACCAATAACTAAAATCAGGAGGAAAACACAATGAAAAAAGGCATTATCGGCAAGAAGATCGGTATGACCCAGATCTTCGATGCAAACGGCAATGTGATCCCCGTTACGGTGATCGAAGCCGGCCCCTGCACGGTTACTCAGAAGAAGACCGTGGAGACTGATGGTTACGATGCAATCCAGCTCGGATTTATCGACGTAGCCGAAAAGAAACTCACAAAACCCGAAGCAGGTCACTTTGCAAAAGCTGGCGTTTCCTGCAAGAAGCACTTAAAGGAATTCCGTCTTGATGACATTTCCGGATTTAACACGGGCGATACCGTCACCGCTGACATTTTTGCAGCAGGTGAAAAGGTCGACGTTACCGGCATCACCAAGGGACACGGATACACCGGTGTTATCAAGCGTTGGAACCACCACCACCTCAGAATGACTCACGGTACCGGCCCTATCCACCGTCAGCCCGGTTCTATGGGCGTTATCGACCCCGCACACATCTTCAAGAACAAGAAGATGGCAGGTCAGTACGGTAACGAGCAGGTAACCGTTCTCAATCTCAGCATCGCCAAGATCGATGCGGAAAAGAACATCATCGCAGTTAAGGGCGCAGTTCCCGGAGCTCGCGGCGGTATCGTCTTCATCCGCAACGCCGTCAAGGCCTAATCGGAAGGAGGAAATTAACGATGCCGAATGTAAAGGTTGTTAATATGAAGGGCGCCGAAGTCGGAACCATTGATCTTTCCGAAAAGGTATTTGGCGCAGAAGTAAACGGCGCAGTGCTTCACACTGCAGTTCGTGCTTACCTTATGAATCAGAGACAGGGTACTCAGTCCGCTCTCACTCGCACCGAGGTTTCGGGCGGCGGAAAGAAGCCCTGGAGACAGAAGGGAACCGGCCGCGCAAGACAGGGCTCGACCCGTGCTCCCCAGTGGACACACGGCGGCGTAGTCTTCGCTCCCAAGCCCCGTTCCTACAGAGTCACCATCAACAAGAAGGTTAGACAGCAGGCTCTTATGAGCGCTCTCTCCGCTAAGGTTGCAGGTAACGATCTCGTAGTCGTTGACGCTATCGTAGCTGAAGAGTACAAGACTAAGGTAATGGCAGAGATGCTTACCGCAGTCGGCGCAAAGAAGAAGGTCCTCGTCGTTCTTGCTGACAATGACGCAAAGGTCATCGGCTCCTTCGCTAACATCGAGGGCGCTAAGACCGCTCAGACCAACACCATTAACGTTTACGACATTCTCAATGCTGATACGCTCGTAATCGCAAAGGGTGCTGTTGAAAAGATCGAGGAGGTGTACGCATAATGAAGAACGTATACGATATTATCCGTCGCCCCGTCATCACCGAGGAATCTATGACTCTCGCATCCGAGAAGAAGTACGTCTTCGAGGTAATGAAGAGCGCAACGAAGCCCGAGATCGCAAACGCGGTCGAAACCGTTTTCGAAGGCGTTAAGGTCGCTTCCGTAAACACTATCAATATGAAGAAGAAGCCCAAGAGACTCGGAGTCCACTTCGGTTACACTTCCGAATGGAAGAAGGCAATCGTAACCTTGACCGAAGACTCCAAGACTATCGAGTTCTTCGATGGCATGTATTAAGAAGGAGTGATATAAATGGCAGTAAAAACATTTAAGCCGACTACTCCGTCGAGAAGAAACATGTCTGTACCCTCTTTCGATGAGGTGACCAAGAGCACCCCCGAAAAGAGCCTTATAGTTACCAAGAAGAAGCATGCCGGACGTAACAGCTACGGCAGAATCACCGTTCGTCACCAGGGCGGCGGTAACAAGCTTAAGTACAGAATCATCGATTTCAAGAGAGCTGAGACAAACGAGCCCGCAACTGTTATCGGCGTCGAGTACGACCCTAACAGAACCGCGTACATCGCACTTCTCCAGCACGCAGACGGTCACAAGAGCTACATCCTCGCTCCCGCAGGTGTAACCGACGGCGACAAGATCTACTCCGGCGCTGATTCCGATATCAAGCCCGGTAACACTCTTCCGATTGCCAACATTCCCGTTGGTACTCTTATCCACAATATCGAGCTTTACCCCGGCAAGGGCGGCCAGCTCGTCCGTACCGCAGGCGCAGCTGCACAGCTGATGGCTAAGGAAAACGGAATGGCTCAGGTTCGTCTTCCTTCCGGTGAGGTAAGACTTGTTCGTCTTGACTGCAAGGCAACTATCGGTCAGATCGGTAACATCGAGCATGAGACCATCAAGATCGGTAAGGCCGGTAAAAAGCGTCACATGGGCATTCGTCCTACCGTTCGCGGTTCTGTCATGAACCCCTGCGACCACCCTCACGGTGGTGGTGAGGGCCGTGCGCCCATCGGTAGACCGGGACCTGTAACTCCTTGGGGCAAGCCTGCTCTCGGTTACAAGACCCGTAACAAGAAGGCCAAGACCAATAAGTTCATCGTAAAACGCAGAAACGGTAAATAAGGAGGCAACATAAATGAGCAGAAGCCTGAAAAAGGGACCTTTTGTCGAAGAAAAGCTCTATAGTCGCATCGAAGCGATGAATGCTGCTAACGACAAGAAGGTAATCAAGACATGGTCAAGAGCTTCCACAATATTTCCCGAATTCGTTGGACACACTATCGCAGTTCACGACGGTAAAAAGCACGTCCCGGTATATATCACCGAGGATATGGTAGGTCACAAGCTCGGGGAGTTCGCTCCCACGAGAACCTTCAAGGGCCACGCCGGATCCAAGACGTCCAATAACGGTAAATAATGGGGGTAACAATAATGGAAGCAAAAGCTAAGGTTCAATTTGTAAGGATCTCCCCCCGCAAGGTGAAGATCGTTCTCGACCTCATAAGAGGCAAGGACGTTGCTAACGCTGCGGCGATCCTTAAGCATACTCCTAAGGCAGCTTCGGAGTACGTATACAAGCTCGTTAAGAGCGCAGCTGCAAATGCCGAGAACAACTTCGGCATGGATCCCGAAAAGCTCTATGTTTCTGAGTGCTACGTTTGCCCCGGTCCCACGCTCAAGCGCATGATGCCGAGAGCTAAGGGAAGCGGCGACAGAATACTCAAGAGAACGAGCCACATCACGCTTGTCGTGAAGGAAAAAGAAGTTAAGTAAAGGAGGCAGAGCAAGTGGGTCAGAAAGTTAATCCTCACGGTTTCCGTGTAGGTGTTATTAAAGACTGGAACTCGAGATGGTTCACCAAGGACGAGTCCTTCGGCGATACTCTCGTTTCAGACTACAAGGTAAGAAATTTCCTTAAAGAAAAGTATAAGGAATCCGGCGTACCGAAGATCGAGATCGAGCGCGACAACAAGCGCGTAAGAGTCTTTCTTCACTGCGCTAAGCCCGGACTTGTTATCGGTCGCGGCGGTGCCGAGATCGATAAGCTCAAGCTCGAGCTCGAGGCTATGGTCGGCATGCCTGTCCTCGTAAACGTTGTCGAGGTCAAGAACCCCGACGTAAACGCTCAGCTCGTTGCTGAAAGCATCGCAAAGCAGCTCGAAGGACGTGCATCCTTCCGCCGCGCAATGAAGATGTCTATTCAGCGTACTATGCGTATGGGTGCAAAGGGTATCAAGGTTACTTGCTCCGGCCGTCTTGCAGGCGCCGAGATCGCAAGAACCGAGCACTATCATGAAGGTTCTATTCCGCTTCAGACTCTCCGTGCAGACATCGACTACGGTTTCGCAGAAGCAAACACCACCTATGGTAAGATCGGCGTAAAGACGTGGGTCTACAAGGGTGAGGTTCTCCGCGACACAGGAAAGAAGACGCGCTTTGCAGAAGCAAAGATCGAGGCTCCCAAGCAGGAAAGACGCGGCGACCGCCGCGACCGCAAGCCCGGCTTCAAGGGCGACCGTAAGCCCGGTTTCAATAAGAATCAGGGCAACCGTCAGGGCGGCTTCAGAAACAACAACCGTCAGAGCGCACCCGCTCAAAAAGAGGGAGGCGACAAATAATGTTAATGCCTAAGAGAGTAAAGTTCAGACGTGTTCAGCGCGGCAGAATGAAGGGTAAGGCCCACCGCGGTAACACTCTGGCATACGGTGACTACGGCCTTGTGGCAACACAGCCCGCATGGATCACCTCCAACCAGATAGAAGCTGCCCGTATCGCGATGACTCGTTTCACCAAGCGTTCCGGACAGGTTTGGATCAAAATATTCCCCGACAAGCCCGTAACCGAGAAGCCTGCTGAGACCCGAATGGGTTCCGGTAAGGGTTCGCCTGAGTACTGGGTAGCAGTTGTTAAGCCGGGCAGAATCATGTTCGAGATGAGCGGTGTATCTGAAGATGTTGCAAAGGAAGCTATGCGTCTTGCATCTCACAAGCTTCCCATCAAGTGCAAGTTCATCTCCAAGAACGACACTATTTCCGAGGAGGAATAAGCCGTGAAAGCATACGATATCAGAAATATGTCTTCCGAAGAGCTCGAAAACAAGCTCAAGGAGCTCAAGAACGAGCTTTTTAACCTCCGTTTCCAGAATGCGATCAACCAGCTTGATAATCCCCACCGCATCGGTGAGGTCAAGAAGGACATCGCACGCGTTATGACCGTTCTCAATGAGAAGAACGCATAATGAGTAAGCGAGAGGAGTAAAACTCATGGAAGAAAGAAATCTCAGAAAAACCAGAGTCGGCATGGTCGTAAGCACCAAGATGGACAAGACCATCGTAGTTGCTATCGCCGACAACGTTAAGCACCCCAAGTATGGCAAGGTCATCAAGCATACCGTCAAGATCCACGCTCACGACGAAAACAATGAGTGCGGTGTTGGCGATAAGGTTGAGGTAATGGAGACCCGTCCCCTTTCCAAGACCAAGAGATGGCGCCTTGTTAACATTATCGAGAAAGCAAAATAACAGTCGGAAACAGCAGAGCGGGAAAATTCCCGTGCAAGCCAAGGTTCGACTCAAAGGAGGATTTGCACATTGATACAGCAGCAGTCATTTATGAAGGTTGCCGATAACACCGGCGCCAAAGAGATTATGTGTATCCGCGTGCTTGGCGGTTCCGGACGCCGTTATGCAAATATCGGCGACGTCGTAGTAGCAGCAGTTAAAAAGGCAGCTCCCGGCGGACAGGTAAAGAAGGGTGACGTCGTTAAGGCGGTTATCGTTCGTTCTGTCAAGGGCCTCAAGAGAAACGACGGATCGTATATCAAGTTCGATGAGAACGCAGCGGTTATTATCAAGGAAGATAAGAACCCCGTAGGAACCCGTATATTCGGGCCGGTAGCAAGAGAGCTTCGTGAGAAATCTTACCTCAAGATCCTCTCCCTCGCTCCCGAAGTACTTTAAGGCGGAGGTATCGTTAAAATGGAAAAGCTTCATGTTAAAAAAGGCGATACAGTCGTCGTAGTATCCGGTGACGATAAGGGCCTCAAGGGCGAAGTTCTTGAAACCTCTCCCAAGGAAGGCAAGGTTATCGTTAAGGGTGTTAATTTCGTAACCCGCCACGTTAAGCCCCGCAAGCAGGGTGAACAGGGCGGTATCATCAAGGTTGAAGGCGCTATGTACGCCTGCAAGGTTCAGCTTTACTGCCCCAAGTGCGACAAGGGTATCCGTCCCGGCGCAATCTACAAGGTAGATAAAGACGGAATCAAGACCAAGGTCCGCGTTTGCAAGTGCGGACATGAATTCGAGTAAGGAGGAAACACGGTAATGGCAAGACTTAAAACAGTTTATAATTCCGAGGTTGCTCCTGCACTCATGAAGAAGTTTGAGTATAAGAGCCCCATGCAGATTCCGCGCCTCGATAAGATCGTTCTTAACATCGGCGCAGGTGACGCTAAGGAAAATGCAAAGGTTATCGATACCATCATCGCTGACCTCACTCTTATCACCGGTCAGAAGGCAGTCCCCACCTACGCTAAGAAGTCCGTTGCGAACTTCAAGCTTCGTGCAGGACAGAAGATCGGCGCAAAGGTTACTCTTCGCGGCGAAAGAATGTATGAGTTCATCGACCGTCTCTTCAATCTCTCTCTCCCCCGTGTCCGTGACTTCAAGGGTATTAACCCCAACGGCTTCGATGGACGCGGTAACTACTCTCTCGGACTTAAGGAACAGCTTATATTCCCCGAGATCGAGTACGATAAGGTAGAGAAGATCCGCGGTATGGACATCGTTTTCGTAACTACCGCTAAGACCGACGAAGAAGCAAGAGAGCTGCTCTCCCTTATGGGCGCTCCCTTCGCTAAGTAAGAGAAGGAGATAACGAGATGGCAAGAAAAGCTATGGTACTCAAGCAGCAGGCACCCCAGAAGTACTCCACCCGCGAGTATAACCGTTGTAAGATCTGCGGTCGCCCGCACGCTTATCTTCGTAAGTTCGGAATTTGCCGTATCTGCTTCAGAGAGCTCGCTTACAAGGGCGAGATCCCCGGAGTAAGAAAGGCATCGTGGTAAGCAGAACTGTCTGTGACAAATACTGACAAGTCACAAGCAAAGCTGGTTTACAAAGGAGGAAATATTAAATGCAGATGTCAGACGTAATTGCGGATATGCTCACAAGAATCCGCAACGCAAGTAATGCAAAGCATGAAACAGTTGATATTCCTGCCTCCAACATGAAGAAGTCTATTGCTGACATCCTCGTAAAAGAGGGTTACGTAAAGGGCTACAACATCGTTGAGGACGGAAAGCAGGGAATTATCCGTGTAACGCTTAAGTATAACGGTAAGGACAAGGCTATCAAGGGTCTCCGCAGAGTCTCCAAGCCCGGTCTCCGTATCTACGCAAGCTGCGAGGATATGCCCCGCGTAATGAACGGCCTCGGAGTCGCTATCGTGTCTACCTCTAAGGGTATCATGACCGACAAGGAAGCTCGTAAGAACAACATCGGCGGCGAAGTTCTCGCCTTCGTATGGTAATATCAGGAGGGAAAGAATATGTCAAGAATAGGCAGACAGCCCATCGTTCTTCCCGCCGGTGTTACTGTTACCGTAGGTGAAGACAATCTCGTAACCGTAAAGGGCAAGCTCGGAGAGCTCTCCGAGAAGATCCGCCCTTCTATCACAGTAAAGGTTGAAGGCAACGAAGTCCTCGTTACTCGTGCAAACGACGAGAAGGAATGTAGAGCACTTCACGGCCTCAGCCGTACCCTTATCTACAACATGGTTGTAGGTGTAACCGAGGGTTACAGCAAGAAGCTCGAGATCATCGGCGTTGGTTACCGTGCTCAGAAGCAGGGCAACAAGCTCGTTATGAACCTCGGCTACTCGCATACCGTTGAGTTTACCGAAGAGAACGGAATCACCTTTGAGGTTCCGGATCAGACCAACGTAATCGTTAAGGGTATTTCGAAGCAGTCCGTTGGACAGATCGCGGCACAGATCCGTGAGAAGAGACCCCCCGAGCCCTACCTCGGCAAGGGTATCAAGTACTCCGGTGAATATATCCGCCGCAAGGCCGGTAAGACCGGTAAATAAAGAAGGGAGTAGACATAAATGGTTAGCAGAAAAGACGCAAACATTCAGCGCCAGAAGAGACATAAGCGCATTCGTGCGAAGATCTCCGGAACTCCCGAGTGTCCTCGCCTCTGTGTCTACCGTTCTCTTAAGAACATTCAGGCACAGATCATTGACGACGTTAACGGCGTGACCCTTTGCTCCGCTTCGACTCTCGGTAAGAGCTTCGAAGGCAACGGCGGCAACAAGGCAGCAGCAAGAGAAGTCGGCAAGAAGATCGCAGAGATCGCTCTTTCCAAGGGCATCGAAAACGTAGTATTCGACCGTGGCGGATACATCTATCACGGACGCGTGCTTGAGCTCGCTGAAGGCGCCCGCGAGGGCGGCCTCAAGTTCTGAGGATAACGGAGGTTTATTATGGAAAAGAAATTCAATCCGAATACCGGTGACCTTCAGGAAAAGCTCGTTGTCGTAAACCGTGTATCTAAGACTGTAAAGGGCGGACGTATCGCACGTTTTGCCGCTCTTATGGTAGTAGGTGACGGAAACGGTCACGTAGGCTACGGCCTCGGCAAAGCAGCAGAGGTTCCGGAAGCTATCCGCAAGGGCATCGAAGATGCAAAGAAAAATATGATCACCGTATCTCTTAAGGGTACTACCATTCCCCACGAGGTTCTCGGTGTATACGGCGCAGGTAAGGTTCTTCTTAAGCCCGCTTCAGAGGGTACCGGACTTATCGCCGGCGGCACTGCAAGAAAGGTTCTTGAGATGGCGGGTGTCCGCGATGTCAGAGCTAAGTGCCTTCGTTCCAACAACCCCGTAAACGTAGTTAAGGCAACCTTCGAGGGCCTTAAGGCGCTTCGTACTGCTGAAGAGGTCGCTAAGGCCCGCGGCATCGACGTTGCAGATCTCTGATAAACGGGAGGTTAAAAATGGAAAACGTAAAGGTAACGCTCGTAAAGAGCACAATCGGCGCGAAGCCCAATCAGAAGGCTACCGCTAAATCGCTCGGACTTGAAAAGATCGGTGACAGCATCGTACACGCTGACGACGCAGTTCTCGCCGGTAAGGTCAAGGTAATTTCTCACCTTGTTAAGGTTGAGAAGCAGGGCTGATTCTATACTAATAAGGAGGAACTCCAATGAAGCTCCATGAACTTACACCGGCTGAGGGTTCTGTAAAGAACGCATGGCGTAAGGGCAGAGGCCCCGGATCCGGAAACGGCAAGACTGCCGGTAAGGGTCACAAGGGTCAGAATGCCCGTTCCGGCGGCGGTGTTCGCCCCGGCTTTGAAGGCGGTCAGATCCCGCTTTACAGAAAGCTCCCGAAAAGAGGTTTCAAGAACAGATTTGCAAAGGAATACACCACAGTCAATATCTCGGCGCTCAACTGCTTCGAGGACGGCGCGGTGATCGATCACCAGCTCCTTCTCGACGCTGGCCTTGCCCGCAAGGCAGATGACGGTCTTAAGATTCTCGGAAACGGCAACGTAGAAAAGAAGCTTACCGTGCGCGCCGCCGCATTCACCGCGGCTGCGAAGGAAAAGATCGAAGCAGCAGGCGGAAAGTGCGAGGTGGTCTAAGTGTTTCAAACAGTAGTAAATGCTTGGAAGACACCGGAACTTAAGAAAAAGATAGTGTTCACTCTTGTGATACTTCTTCTTTACCGTCTTGGTTCCTGCATTCCCGTCCCCTACGTTAACGCTCTCGTAGTCGAATCTTCCTTCAGCGCTCTTTCGGGCTCTATCTTCGACTACCTGACGATGCTTTCGGGTACAGGCTTTGCTCAGGCAAATCTCTTTGCTCTTTCGGTCTCGCCGTACATCACGGCTCAGATCGTTATGCAGCTTTTAACAATTGCTATCCCTGCTCTTGAGCGTCTTTCCAAGGAAGGCGAAGAGGGCAGACAGAAGATCAACAACTATACCAAATACCTTACAATAGCGCTTTCGCTCATCACGGCGTACGGCTATTATAACCTCTTAAGAAATTCCCACGGAACTCTTCTTGAGGACGGCGAGACCACCTTCGGTATGCTCGTAATGGTATCCTGCTACTGCGCGGGCGCTTCGCTCGTAATGTGGCTCGCTGACAAGATCAACGAGAACGGTATAGGAAACGGAGTATCTATGATACTCTTCGTAAACATCCTCTCCGGCGGTGCTAACGCTGCTGCAACTCTTATCGCTCAGATAGAGAGAGGCGGTTTCTACAACATCTTCTTCGCAATCCTTTCGGTTATCATCATGCTCGCGGTTCTCGTTCTTATCGTGTTCATTACGAACAGTGAGAGAAGAATCCCCGTTCAGTACGCTAAGCGCGTAGTCGGACGCAAGATGTACGGCGGTCAGAACAGCAATCTCCCGCTCAAGCTGAACATGGCAGGCGTTATGCCGGTCATCTTCGCTTCCTCGATCATCTCGCTTCCCGCAACGATCGCTGCATTCGCTCCTCCCAAGGCAGGCGGCTTCTGGGACAAGTTTGTCGGCGTATTTTCGCCCAGTTCTTGGGTATACGTAGTGCTCCAGCTCGTACTGATCGTCGCGTTCTCCTACTTCTACATCTCGATAAGCTTCAATACCGTTGAAGTATCGAATAACCTTAAGAAGAACGGCGGTTTCGTCCCCGGTATTCGCCCCGGACGTCCTACCGCTGACTATATCAAGAAGATTCTTAACAGAGTTACCTTGATAGGCGCGCTCTTCCTTATCATTATAGCCGGCTTGCCTATGTTCGCAAGCATTGCGGCTCCTCAGTACCTCGGACTTCTTCAGTTCGGCGGAACGTCGCTTCTTATCGTAATCGGCGTTGCACTCGAAACAGTCCGCGAGCTTGAGTCCCAGATGGCTATGCGTCACTACAAGGGCTTCCTTGAGTGATGATTTCGGAGGAAAGCGTATGAAAATAATCTTTCTCGGTGCTCCCGGCGCAGGAAAGGGCACTCAGGCCGAAAAGGTCAGTGAGCGCTACAATATCCCCGCGATCTCTACGGGCGCAATTATAAGAGAAGCGATCAAGACCGGAACCGAAATGGGACTCGCTGCTAAGGTGTACACCGAAAAGGGCGCTCTCGTTCCCGATGAGGTCGTGATCGGAATTATTAAGGAAAGACTCGCTCAGGATGACTGTGATAACGGCTTCATCCTCGACGGGTTCCCGAGAACCGTTCCCCAAGCGGAGGCTCTTGACGCGATGGGAGTTACCATTGATATGGTAATCAGCATCGAGGTACCGGATGAGACGATCGTCACTCGTATGAGTGGCAGACGCGTCTGCCCGAACTGCGGTGCATCCTATCACACGGAGTTCAAGCCGAGCAAGGACGGCAAGACCTGTGACGGTTGCGGAAGCGAGCTTACGATCCGCCGTGACGATGCTCCCGAGGTGGTGCTTTCCCGCCTTGAGACCTATCACGAGCAGACCGAGCCGCTCAAGGCTTACTACGAAAAGACAGGTAAGCTTAAGCTCGTTGTCGGTCAGGTGGAAGTTGCTGATACGACTCGCCTCACCTTCGAGACGATCGACAGCGGTATCTCTTGAGATTTATGATACAGCTTAAAAATTCACTTCAGATCGAGAAGATGAAGGTTGCCGGACGCATCACGGGCGAAGCGTTGCTTTTAGCCGGTGAAGCGATCAAAGAGGGTGTTTCAACGAAGCACCTCGACGATATAATCCGCAACTACATCGAAAAGTGCGGGGCAAAGCCGACGTTCTTAGGATACGGCGGATTTCCCGGAAGCGCTTGCATCTCGATAAACGATCAGGTCATACACGGTATTCCTTCTCCCGATATAATTCTTCGGGAGGGGGACATCGTGAAGATCGACGTTGGCGCCTGCATCGGCGGATTTACCGGTGACAGCGCAAACACGTTTCCCGTAGGACGTGTGTCCGAGAATGCTCGGAAGCTGATTGAAACGACGAAGGAAAGCTTCTACCGAGGAGCTGAGCAGTTTAAGGAAGGAAACAGGATCGGTGATATCGGTCATGCAATCCAGACCTACTGTGAGGACCGCGGATTCGGAGTTATCCGAAAGTACGTCGGCCACGGTGTGGGCAGAGAGCTTCACGAGGATCCCGAGGTACCGAACTACGGAAAGCCCGGACGAGGCCCGCGCCTCGTTACGGGAATGACGCTCGCCATAGAGCCTATGGTAAGCGCCGGCTCCTACGAAGTTAAGGAGCTTCGCGACGGCTGGACCGTCGTCACCGCAGACGGATCGCTCACCGCTCACTACGAGCATTCGGTGGCACTCACCGAAGAAGGTCTCGTGTATTTAACGAGAGTGGACGAAACGCTGTGATAAGACGCGGCAGTTATGTCATATCCTTAAAGGGACATGACACGGGAAGAATTTATCTCGTAACCGAGCTCGACGGGGCAAACGCCTACGTTAGCGACGGACGCGAGCATAAGATATCCCGACCGAAACGAAAAAACATTAAGCATATATTTCCGATCCTGAAAGAGCATTCGGCAGACCCATCGGCAATGACCGACGGCGTGCTCCGTAAGCTGCTCAAGGAAAAAGGAAATATCTATGACAGTATCGTAAATTGAAGAGGAGGGATTCTTCTGCCTAAGGATGATGTAGTAGAGTTCGAGGGTGTCGTTCTTGAGTCACTGCCTAACGCACACTTCAAGGTTCAGCTCCCCAACGGACACATCGTAACAGCCCACATTTCGGGCAAACTCAGAATGAACTATATATGGATATTGCCGGGAGATAAGGTAACCGTTGAGGTTTCCGTCTACGACCTTACGAAGGGTCGAATCACCTGGCGTGCTAAATAAGAAAGGAATGGTATAAAAATGAAGGTTAAACCATCCGTAAAAAAGATTTGCGAAAAGTGCAAAATCATCAAGCGCAAGGGACGCATAATGGTAATTTGCGAAAATCCCAAGCACAAACAGAGACAGGGTTAATAGAAAGGGGAAAATCACATGGCTCGTATAGCAGGCGTTGATATTCCGAACGCAAAGCGCGTTGAAATCGCTCTGACCTATATTTACGGCATCGGAAGAACCTCTGCCAAGAAGATCCTCGAGGTAACCGGAATCAACCCCGATACCCGCGCAAAGGACCTTACCGAGGAAGAGATTGCAAAGCTCCGTGAAGAGATCGAAAACCACTACCATGTAGAGGGTGATCTTCGCCGTGAAGTTGGTCTTGACATCAAGAGAATGGTCGAGATAAATTGCTACCGTGGCATCCGTCACAGAAAGGGTCTCCCCGTAAGAGGTCAGAGAACCAAGACTAATGCCAGAACCCGCAAAGGTCCCGCAAAGACCATCGCTAACAAGAAGAAGTAAAGGGGTGAACTAAATGGCAGCACAGAATTCGGCCAAGAAGGTCGTAAGAAAGCGCCGTGAGCGCAAAAACGTTGAAAAAGGTCAGGTTCATATCCAGGCAACTTTCAACAACACAATCGTAACCGTAACCGATATGGCGGGTAACGCCATCTCCTGGGCTTCCGCCGGTGAGCTTGGCTTTAAGGGCTCGAGAAAGTCTACTCCCTTTGCCGCTCAGAGTGCATCTGAGACCGCGGCAAAGATCGCAGTTGACCACGGCATGAAGAGCGTAGAAGTTTACGTTAAGGGACCCGGATCGGGAAGAGAATCCGCTATTCGTGCGCTTCAGACCGCAGGACTCAACGTTGAGATGATCAAGGACGTAACTCCTATTCCTCACAACGGTTGCCGTCCCCCCAAGCGCAGAAGAGTCTGATGGCTCACATTAAGTAAGCAGGAGGAAAAAACAGTATGGCAAGATATACAGGATCTGTGTGCAAGCTTTGCCGCAGAGAAGGCACCAAGCTTTTCCTTAAGGGCGACCGTTGCCTTTCCGGCAAGTGCGCAATAGAGAAGCATCCTTCCGTTCCCGGCCAGCACGGTAATGGCAGAAAGAACGTAAAGGAATACGGAGTACAGTTCCGCGAAAAGCAGAAGGCAAAGAGATACTACGGCGTTCTCGAGAACCAGTTCAAGGGTTACTTCGAGAAGGCAGAAAAGACCGAAGGCGTTGCAGGTGAAAACCTTCTCAACCTTCTTGAAAGACGTTTCGATAACGTTATTTACAGAATCGGTCTTGCAAACAGCCGTAAGGAGGCTCGTCAGCTCGTAACTCACGGTCACTTCCGCCTTAACGGTAAGAAGGTAAACATTCCTTCTCTCATCGTTCGTGCAGGTGACGTTATCACTCTTCGTGAGGAGAGCCGCTCTTCTGAGAAGTTTAAGGCACTTATCGAGAGCCTTGACTCTCACATCACTCCCAAGTGGATTGAGCTTGATAAGGCTCAGGTAGTCGCTAAGGTCGCTGCTCTCCCGCAGAGAGACGACGTAGACTTCCCCTTCGAGGAGCACCTTATCGTCGAGCTTTATTCCAAGAACTAAACCCGATAGCCGTTTATGCGGCGTCGGGGCTGAGCTCGGCTGCATAACGCTACTGATTTGTTTCAACAAAATAAATACAGGAAGGGGTACATTCATATGATAGAAATAGAAAAGCCAAACATTGCTACAGTTGACCTCAGCGAGGACGGGAAGGTTGGTAAGTTTGTAGTTGAACCTCTTGAAAGAGGCTACGGCACGACCCTCGGCAACTCGCTCCGCAGAGTACTTCTCAGCTCTCTGCCCGGCGTCGCTGTAACAAGCATCAAGATCGACGGAGTTCTTCACGAGATCTCAACGGCAGCCGGCGTAAAGGAAGACGTTCCGAACATCGTCCTTAACGTAAAGGGTATCACTGCAAAGCTTTTCTGCGATACCGTAAAGACTGCTGTTATTGACGTAACCGGTCCTTGCACGGTAACTGCAGGCGATATCAAGGCAGACGCCGACCTCGAGATCCTCAACCCCGAGCATCATATCGCTACCGTAAGCGACGGTGCACGCTTCTATATGGAGCTCACCTTCAGCCACGGCCGCGGATACGTTTCTCAGGAGAAGAATAAACTAGGTAACCAGCCGGCGATTGGCGTTATATACACGGACAGCATCTATACGCCCGTTTATAACGTAAGCTACACGGTCGAGAATACCCGTGTCGGTTCCAACACCGACTACGATAAGCTCACGCTTAACGTACTTACTAACGGCACCATCTCGGCTAAGGAAGCAGTTTCGCTTGCCGCCAAGATACTCAACGAGCATCTCAACTTGTTCGTAAACCTTTCGGACGAGGCACAGAAGATCGACGTACTTGTCGAAAGACCCGAAACCGTCAAGGAGAAGGTCCTTGAGATGACCATTGAGGAGCTTGACATGTGTGTTCGTTCCTTCAACTGTTTGAAGAGAGCAGGCATTGATACGGTTGAAGATCTTACAAACAAGACCGAAGAAGATATGATCAAGGTAAGAAATCTTGGTAAGAAGTCTCTTGAAGAAGTAATTCAGAAG
The DNA here is from genome assembly GCA_045533115.1 of Eubacteriales bacterium. Classification (GTDB taxonomy): domain Bacteria; phylum Bacillota; class Clostridia; order Oscillospirales; family CAG-272; genus Colimorpha_A. The sequence goes on along the minus strand of JAZSHF010000001.1, from coordinate 39,317 downwards.
CTTCATTCTCTCGGACTTGATCTCAAGAAGGAAGTTGACTGATAGTCACTTCACCGCATAAGAAATAATTGGGAGGTATGAAATAATGCCAGGAACAAGAAAACTCGGCAGAACCACCGCCAACCGTATGGCAATGCTCCGCGGTATGGTAACGCTTCTGCTTGAGACCGGTAAGGTTGATACTACCCTTACCAGAGCGAAGGAAGTTCGCGCTCTTGCCGAGAAGATGATCACTCTCGGAAAGAAGAATACACTTGCAACCCGCCGTCAGGCACTTGCATTCATCACCAAGGAAGACGTGGTCAAGAAGGTCTTTGACCAGATCGCTCCCGAGAATGCAAACCGCAACGGTGGTTACACGGCAATCTACAAGCTCGGTCCCCGCCGCGGCGACGGAGCTGAGATGGCTCGTATAGTTCTTCTCAGCGAGGTTGAGAAGAAGGCAGCCGATGAAAAGGCTTCTAAGAAGTCTAAGAAGGCTGCAAAGAAGGTTGAGGCTCCCGTAGAGGAAGCTCCTGTAGAGGCAGTAGCAGAGGAAGCAGTAGAAGCTCCCGCTGAAGCGACCGCTACTGAGGAAGCTCCCGCTGAGGAAGCTACCGAGGCATAAAACAGTTAAAAACTCCGAGAGCATTGCTTTCGGAGTTTTTTATATTGTTTTCGCGCGTATAATGTGATAGAATAAATATATCAAAATACGGAGGATATTATGGGAATCGAAAATTTTAAGGAAAGACGAAGCATTAAAAGCTATAAAAAAGAACAGATAAAAACTGAAGAGCTTGACGCAATACTTGAAGCAGGAACTTATGCGCCTACGGGTATGAACCGCCAAAGTCCCCTCATCGTCGCATTTACCGATGAAAAGACCGTTCGCGAAATGGCGGCTGAAAACGCGAAAATTATGGGCAGGGAGGGAGATCCCTTCTACGGTGCGCCGACTGTGGTCGTTGTCTTTGCGGACAGCGAGGTTAATACGGGAATGGAGGACGCCTGCCTTGTGCTCGGCAATATGCTGAACGCCGCCCACGCTATCGGCGTCGGCTCCTGCTGGATACACAGAGCTAAAGAGGTGTTTGAGTCACCGTACGGTATCGCTCTTAAAAAGAAGCTCGGTATACCCGACAGATACTATGCGGTCGGCAACTGCATCCTCGGTTATCCCGAAAATATTCCCGACGTTCGCCCGCGCAAGGACGGGTATATAATAAAAGCGTAATTATCACCAAATTACTACTGTTAATGTCGATTAAAATTGACACTTATTCATCTTGCCCGAACGGTTAAAATAGGGTATAATTTAACCTCGGTGGGCTTGCCCGCGATAAAACATAAAGGTGAAATAAATGTATACACTTCTACCGCTCTCGCTTGCGCTCTTTGCGGGGCTAATGCTTTCGAGAGTAACGAAACTATTTAATCTCCCTGCGGTTACGGCTTATCTCGTCGCGGGAATAATAATCGGTCCGTTCTGCCTCGGTGCGCTCGGAATAGAGGGCCTCGGCTTCAATTCGCTTTCGCAGGTCCACGGATACAATCTTCTTTCCGAGGTTGCGCTCGGCTTCATCGCGTTTACGATGGGAAACGAGTTCAGACTTGAAACGCTCAAACACATAGGCAAAAAAGCCGTAATAATCGCAATCTTCCAGGCACTCGTAGCAACTGCGTTCGTTGACCTTGCCCTTTACGGCGTACACCGTCTTATGCCCGGCAAGCTTCCGCTTTCGGCGGTGCTTACACTTGGAGCCATCGCGACCGCAACCGCACCCGCCGCGACCCTTATGGTCGTCAAGCAGTATAAGGCGGAGGGTCCCTTAACGAAAATGCTTCTACCCGTCGTCGCGCTCGACGACATGGTCGGACTGGTTATATTTGCAATTTCCTTTGGCGTCTCAAAGTCGCTCGAACTTCATCATCTCGACGCAGCTTCTATCGTTATCGATCCGATCCTTGAGGTCGTTTGCTCCCTTATCCTCGGCGCAGTTATCGGCTGGGCGTTCCATTTTATCGAGCAGTTCTTCCATTCGCGTTCAAAGAGAATGAGCATCTCGGTAATGTTCGTATTCCTTGCAGTCGCGCTTTCACAGCTCGAATTTGACCTCGGTGCAAATATAAAGCTCGTATTCTCGCCGCTTCTCGTATGTATGGCAATGGGAACGGTCTTCTGCAACCTCTGTGACTTCTCAGAGGAGCTTATGGATCGTATAGATCGCTGGACGGGACCGCTTATGGTACTCTTCTTCGTTCTCAGCGGCTGTGACCTTGACTTCAAGGTCTTCTCCGATTGGGCGATAATCGTCGTCGGTATCGTCTACATAATCTTCCGATCGCTCGGTAAGATATACGGAGCGCAGCTCTCGGCAAAAATGACGAAATGCGATCCCACGATACAGAAGTATCTCGGAATTACGCTTCTGCCGCAGGCAGGCGTCTCCCTTGGAATGTCACTTACTGCTATGACGCTCGGCGCCCCCGGCACTATTATCCGTAACGTAGCACTCTTTGCAGTGCTCGTATACGAGCTCGTCGGACCGCTTCTCACGAGAATAGCTCTTGAAAAGGCGGGCGAGATCAAGGAAAGACCGCTCACCGAACGAGAGATCGCTCATATCAATAAGAAAAATCAAAAGAAAACTGCCGCTTGACGGCAGTTTTTTATTCACATAAATTGAATAATTATAAAAAGTTCGCAATTTTAATTCATTTTCTACACAAATAACGAATAAACTCGGTAATTTTCATCGAAAAATGAAGAAACAAACGGCTATCTTGCAGTTTTTGTAAAAAAACCGACTTCGATTACAAAGCAAAATCTATTTACAAATTTCCGTTCGAATGATATACTCTCGTTAATGAAATTCGGAGGAAATAAAAATGGAAACGACGGCAGAGCTTATAAGGATCAACGTGGCGGCGGAGGACGAAATCGTCGTGCGGTATTTTCTTTACTGTGATACGTTAGATGACCGCCCTTCGTTTTCAATCGAATGTCGGTGCGGTGAAGACAGTGCGTATCTTGCCGACGTCACCTCGCTGCGTGAACGCGCAGAGGAAATATTCGAGCTTTTCGTCCGGTCAAAGGTAACTCCGATCTCCGCTTACGATGCTCTTGAGGAAATACAGTCTTGAAAGCCCCGTCGGGGCTTTTTTAATTGTTACCATTTTGTAACAAAAGACGCTGTTTTATGGACTTTTTGAACGCTATGAGGTATAATATACTATGTATTTCTATATTTCGGAGGTATGATGTTCGGATATGTAACTCCCCTTGAGGGCGAGCTTAAGGTAAAAGAACAGCTTTTTTACAAAAGTGCATATTGCGGACTTTGCAAGACGATGGGAAAGCGCGTGTGTAACGAATCGCGGCTGACGCTAAGCTACGACGTCGTTTTTCTTGCGCTGACGAGATTTCTTCTGACAGAAGAAAGGCTTGAATTCTATCAGGGCAAATGCGTAGTTTCACCCTTTAAGAAAAAGGCGATAATGAAAAGCAATCCGTCCCTTGAGTATTCTGCGGCGGTCGGATCACTCCTCGCGTATCACAACATCGCCGACGACGTAAAGGATAAAAAGGGAATCAAGAAGCTTTTATCCCGTTTTCTTCTTTTTTCGGCAAGAAGAATGAAAAAGAAAGCGGCGCTTCCCGATCTTGACGAGTTTATCAAAAGCAAGCTGAAGGAGCTTGATGTTCTTGAAAAGTCAAGTGAGGTGTCCCTTGATGCCGCGGCACAGATATTCGGCGAGCTGCTCTCGGAGATATTCTCAAACGATCTAAACGGAGAAAAGAAGATGATAGCCTCGGAGATCGGGCTTCATATCGGAAGATGGATATACATAGCCGATGCCGCCGACGATTTTGAAAAGGACAAAAAGCGCGGTGAATTCAATCCGCTTACCGAGCTTGTCCCCGAAAGAATAAAAATATCCCTGACGCTTGAGCTTGAAGCGGTATCCCGAGCTGTTGAGCTGATAACCCCGTACGACGACGGAATAATGAACATAGTCAAAAACATAATCTACCTCGGGCTTCCGTCCCGAGCCGACAAAATAGTAAAGGAAAAAGCATAATGACCGATCCTTATAAGGTGCTTGGCGTCTCGCGTGACGCCACTGACGAAGAAATCAAAAAGGCATACAGAGAGCTTGCGCGCAAGTATCACCCCGATAATTACGCGTCAAGTCCGCTTGCCGATCTCGCAAGCGAGAAAATGAAGGAAATAAATACCGCATACGACGAAATACAGAAGATCCGCGCCGCCGCGCAAAGCGGACAGACGTCGGGCGGCTACGGCGGAAGCTACGGCTCGTACAGTACCTACGAGGGCGACAATGCCGCGGATTTCAAGAAGATACGCGAGTATATAAACATAGGCAGATATTCCGACGCCGACCTGCTTCTCAATTCGATGCCCGTCGGCGCGCGTAACGCCGAATGGAACTTCCTTAAGGGCTGTGTTCTCGCGCAGAAAAACTGGTTCTACGACGCGCAGAAGTATTTTGAAACTGCCTGCTATATGGACCCTAACAACATAGAATACCGTAACGCGCTGAACAGCATTAGAGCCCGCGCACAGTCTTACGGCGGCGGATACCGCACAAGCACGGGCGGCGGACTTTCCGCTTGCGATATGTGTCAGGGGCTTATCTGCGCCGACTGTTGCTGTGAATGCTGCGGCGGTGACCTTATACGCTGCTGTTAAGATGAAGAAAAACAAGCTCAAAAGCAGTACGAAAATGCTCGCCGTATCGGCGGTGCTTTCGGCACTCGGAGTCGTTATAATGCTTCTCGGAACGGTGATATCGGTTCTTGACCTTACTATGGTTGCGATCGCGTCGATATTCGTGTTTTTTGCGATTATTGAGATGGGAAGCCCTTATCAGTATCTGATATACGCGACGACGTCGCTCCTTGCGGTGTTACTGCTTCCCGATAAATTCTCGGCGATACTGTACGTCGTGTTCGGCGGCATCTATCCGATACTGAAGCAGAAGCTTGAAAAGCTTGCGGGCGTTATTTCGTGGTTCATAAAGGCTGTCTACTTTAACGCCGTTCTTGTCGCTGCCGTGCTTGGCGCAAAGTACCTTTTCGGCATTGACGAGGAGGAGCTTACGCTAATGCTGTTTGTTGTCGGCAACGTCGCGTTCTTTATGTACGATATCGCGATGACTAAGCTGATAACCTATTATCTGCTCGGATTACGCAAGAAATTCCGAATAGAAAAGTATTTTAAGAAATAATGCGTTTAGACTCTTTTGTCATTGACAAAGGTGTTAAAAAATAGTAAAATAAATATATATGTCTATTTATTTTTGAAAGTGTGAAAAGATGATCAAAAGCATGACTGCCTTCGGAAGAGCCACAGGCGTCGGCGAGGGAAAAAATTACGTTTGCGAGATAAAATCGGTGAACAACCGTTATCTTGACACCTACGTTAAGCTCCCCCGTGCCTACGGCTACTTCGAGGAGAAAATTATATCGCATATAAAGGAAAGCGGAATTACAAGAGGCAAGGTCGAGGTAAGCGTTTTCGTCGAGGTGACCGAAAGTTTGGGCACGACCGTCGAGCTTGATACCGCGTATGCCGAGGGCTATATCGCTGCGCTGAAAAAGCTTCGCGACGAGTTTTCGCTCTCCGATGACATATCGACGATGACGGTTGCAGCCAACCGCGACATATTCCTCGTAAAGAAGCCCGAGGAGGACGCGGAGCGTGATTGGAACGAGTTTCTTCCGATACTCGATGCGGCACTGAGCGCCTTCAACGCTGCAAGAGAGCGAGAGGGCGCAAATCTCCGTACCGACCTGCTCGCTAAGAAGGAAAATCTTGTCCTGATGGCAAATAAGATAGCAGAGCTTACGAAAACTCAGGTCGAGAGCTACCGCGACCGACTTGAAGCGCGTCTTCGTCAGCATATAGCCGAAATGGACTTTGAATTTGATTCTCAAAGGATCCTGACCGAATGCGCGATCTTCGCGGATAAGGTCGCAGTCGACGAGGAGCTCGTGCGCCTTGGCAGTCACTTTGCCGCCTTTGACGAGGCGATGAACGGTGACGGTCCCGTCGGCCGCCGCCTTGACTTTTTGCTTCAGGAAATGAACAGAGAGGTCAATACGACCGGCTCAAAGTGTAACGACAGCGCGATAACCGCACTCGTGGTAGATGCAAAATGCGAGCTTGAAAAGATAAGAGAACAAATACAGAATCTTGAATAAGGGGGAACGACCGTGAGATTTATCAGTATCGGCTTCGGAAATATGGTGTCGGCGGGCAGAGTAGTGTCTCTCGTCAGCCCCGATTCCGCTCCTATGAAGCGTCTTATTCAGGATGCGCGCGACGAGGGAAGAATAATCGACGCGACTTGCGGCAGACGTACAAGATCGGTAATTATCACCGATTCCGACCACGTCATACTCTCTGCAATTCAGGCGGAAACGATCTGCAACCGACTCAACGGTGAAAGCACCGATGACAGCGACGACGAATAAGGGTGAAATGAAATGACGACGCTTAATAAACCAAAGGGAATACTCCTTATCGTGTCGGGCGCGGCAGGAACGGGAAAGGGAACGGTAAACGGAATGCTTCTCCGAGATTACCCGAACTTTGCCTTCTCTGTTTCGGCAACTACGCGCGCTCCTCGTCCCGGCGAGGTTGACGGCAGAGAATATCATTTTTTAAGCAGAGAACAGTTTGAAGAGCAGATAAGAAACGACGGTGTAATAGAATACACCGAGTACTGCGGAAACTATTACGGAACGCTGAAAAGCGAGCTTCGCAAGCTCGAGGAGGGTAAAAACCTCATTCTCGAGATCGAGACAGACGGCGCGATGAACGTCAAGCGTCTCTTCCCCGACAGCGTAGCGGTCTTTATTCTTCCGCCCGATTACGATACGCTTAAAAGCCGTCTCGTAAACCGCGGAACGAATACTCCCGAGGACATTGAAAGAAGAATGAAGCGCGCACTTGAGGAGTTTGCGCTCGTCAAGGATTACGACTACGTCGTCGTAAACGAGGACGGCAAGGCAGACGAGGCCGCGCAGGCAATATACGAGATCGTTATCGGCGAGCAGCATAAGGTAAGCCGCAGCGAAGGCGCAATTGAAAAGATATTTTTTGAAAACAAGTAAAGGATAATATGACTATGAATAACATGATAACCCCCTCTCTCGACTCTCTTACACAGAACAATAAGTATAACCGTTATACTCTCGTTATCGCGGTTGCGAAGTGTGCAAGAAAGGTGACCGACGAGTACGTAGCGCAGAGAGAGGAAGCAGAAAGAATGCTCGCTAACAAGGAGACCGATAAGTCCCTTGCGGCTCTCATCGGCAAGGATTACCGCGACGAAAAGGCGGTAAGGATCGGTATCAACCGTCTTTCTCAGGGCGAGTACGTTATCGACGATTCCTCGATAATCTGATAAATTCCCAAGGAGAAAAAACAGTGAATAATTCGGTTGCTCGGGTATATCTGCTTGACGCGCCGTATCACATTGATAAGCTATACGATTATTACGTTCCCGAGGAGCTTCGAACGGTTCTTACGGTCGGCTCGTTTGTCGCCGTGCCCTTCGGAGGCGGGAACAAAAAGCAGCTCGCCCTTATCGGCGGGCTGTCGGATGCTTCCGATTATACGTCGCTAAAGCCGATCATTGCCCCCGTCTGTCAAAGTATCACGCTTGACGGCGAAATGCTCGGTCTTTGTATGTATATGAAGGAGCATTTTTTGTGTACCGTCGGAGATGCGGTGAAGGCGATACTGCCGTCAAACGCTCTGACTAAGGTAAAGGAGTATTATAACGTAACGGAGAAGGGTAAAAGCGAGGTTGATACTCTTTCGCCTTCGAGCGCGGCGGTGCTTCGTTATATCGAGGCGCGTTCCCGAGTTTGCGAGGATACCGTGATAAAGGACTGCGGCGAAAGCGCATCGGGTATACTTCTGCGCCTTAAAAGGAGCGGAATGCTCGAATGTGAAGCGGAATTTTCCGATAGCAAGGGCGTTGTCTCCGAAACCGCCTCGATAGCCGACGAATACGCAGATATGGAAATAGATGCGCTCCTTTCGCTTGTCCGCGGAAGCAAGCAAAAGGAAGCGCTTTCGGCTATTTCTATATCGGGAAGCTGTAATCTGAACGAGCTTCGCGACCGTTACGAAATTACGAAAAGCATACTCAAGCCCCTCGAATCAAAGGGACTTATAAATATAACGGCGTTTGACGTATTCCGCGATCCGTACAGGGGCAAAAAGCTCCCGCCCGATAAGGTCTATAACCTCTCGGAAAGTCAGGCGGCGGCGCGCGATACCATAACGGCACTTACTGACACGGGCGAGCCGAAGGCGGCTCTTCTTTACGGAGTAACGGGAAGCGGAAAAACAGGTGTAATACGCTCGGTAATGGACCACGTTATAAAGAACGGCAAGTCAGTCATACTGCTTGTACCCGAAATTGCGTTGACTCCTCAAACCGTGGCAATATTCCGCGCACACTACGGTGAAAGAACGGTTGTTATCCATTCGGGTCTATCAAAGGGCGAAAGATACGACGCATACCGCAAAATATCGCGCGGTGAGGCCGACGTCTGCATCGGAACCCGCTCGGCGGTATTTGCGCCGTTCAAGAATCTCGGACTTATCGTCATCGACGAGGAACACGAGCATACCTATAAATCGGATATGGATCCGAAGTACCACGCAAGAGATATAGCGCGCTACCGCTGTGCAAAGCAAAAGGCGGTAATGCTTCTTTCAAGCGCGACGCCTTCCCTTGAGAGCTATCTGAAGGCGAAAGAGGGAAAATATACCCTCGTTACGCTCCCCGAAAGATACGGAAAAAGCGTTCTTCCCGAAACGGTGATAACCGATATGCGTAAGGACGCAAGAAACGGATATACTTCTCCTATCGGCACCGAGCTTCGTCAGCGTTTAAGCGAAGTTTTGGAACGTAAAGAGCAGGCGATACTGTTCATAAATCAGAGAGGGTATAACCGCTTCCTCTCCTGCCCCTTGTGCGGTCACGTTCTGACCTGTGAGCATTGCAGCGTATCTTATACATATCATACGACGACCTACGGCAGAGGATATCTCTACTGCCACTACTGCGGAAGCAAGGAATTTGCTCCGAGTAAATGTCCGCAGTGCGGAAACGAGGTGCTTCGTCATATCGGCTATGGCACGCAGATGGTCGAGGAGGAACTGAATAAGCTGTTCCCGTCGGCACGCATAACAAGAATGGACGCAGACACTACGTCGACGAAATTCTCGTATGAAAATCTGCTCGGCGCATTCCGCGACGGCGAGAGCGATATACTTATCGGAACTCAAATGGTAACGAAGGGACACGATTTTCCGAACGTCACCCTCGTCGGCGTGATAAACGCAGATTCATCGCTCTACTTAAACGACTATAAAGCAAACGAGCGCACATTTTCGCTTCTGACACAGGTGATCGGACGTGCAGGACGGTCTGACCGCAAGGGCTGCGCGATGGTGCAAACGTCTAATCCCGAGCATCCTATCTTGCGTATTTCGGCAGATCAGGATTATGAGAAAATGTACGACAACGAGATAGCGCTCCGCTCCTCCCTCGTATTCCCGCCCTACTGCGATATGGTGCTCTTTACGTTCGGCTCGGCATCGGAGCATGAGCTTGTGACAGGTGCGACGCAGTTTACCGAAATGATCAAAAAGCTGAAAGCGGAAAAATACGGGGACGTCGCGGCGGTGGTGTTCGGACCTATGGAAGCGCCGATATACAAGATAAACGGCGTATACCGAATGAGAGCCGTAATAAAAACGAAGCTTAACGCTGCGGCAAGAAAGCTTATGTCGGAAGCATATTCAGAAATAAGTAAAACACTCGGCAAGCGAATCGCAATTTCGGCTGACGTAAACCCGACGAATTTGTAAAATACCGTCTTGCCTCGCCCGAGATTCCGCCGTGCTTGCGCTTCGGCGCCCTGCGGGTTCGACTTCGCGTCGCCGTCACCATGAGTGGAGCGAAGCGAAATCGAATGGGTCTGGCGACGCTTCGTTCAGAATGACACGGGCGTTGTCTTGCCTTCCCCTCAGGGGAATGGTGCAAGAGAATTTGCCCGAGTCAAATCCTCGGTCGGATGAGGTGTCGCAAAAATGATGTAACATCGTTTTATGCGGCGGGAGCAAGCCCCCGCCCTATAAAAACGCGGATAGGATTCGCTACGTCGTTCGCCTTCTCTTTGGGGAAGGGGGACCGCAGACGTTGCGTCTGCGGTGGATGAGGTGTAGCCGCCGCAGACGGCGTTATAAACCAATGATTATAAAAAGAGGACATAAAAATGGCAATTCTTAAAATACTAACGAAAGAGGACGAGCTTCTTCGTAAAAAGAGCCGTCCCGTTGACGAAATAACTCCCAGAATCCTTCGTTTGCTTGACGATATGGCAGACACGCTTCATAAGGCGAACGGTGCAGGACTTGCCGCACCTCAGGTCGGTGTTCTTCGCCGCGTTGTGCTGGTCGAGACCGAGCCCGGAGAGCTCATCGAGCTTATAAATCCCGAGATAGTTGAAGTTTCCGACGAGCGTCAGGAGGGAATGGAGGGATGCCTTTCGGTTCCCGGCGAATGGGGCATCGTTGACCGTCCGATGACGGTCACAGTAAAGGCGCAAAACAGAAAAGGCGAGTGGTTTACTATGACCGGAAGCGAGCTTAAGGCGCGTTGCTTCTGCCACGAGCTTGACCATCTCGACGGAATACTCTACACCGACAAGGCGTCGAAAATGCTCGACCCTGACGAGCTTGATGAGGACTGATATGAAGATAATGTTTATGGGTACCCCCGATTTCGCAGTCGCGTCGCTCCGCGCACTCGTGGAGAATGAGGCAGGCGAAATTACGGTAATAATCCAGCCCGATAAGCCGAAGGGCAGAAAAATGATACTGACGCCGCCTGAGGTGAAGGTCTATGCCGAAAGCGTCGGACTGCCCGTCTATCAGCCGAAAACGCTTCGCGACGGGGAATTTGATGCATTCCTTCGTGAAAAGGATCCCGATATAATAATCGTCGCCGCATACGGAAAAATTCTCCCGAAATCGGTCATCGACTACCCGAGACTCGGCTGTATAAACGTACACGGCTCGCTTCTTCCGAAGTACAGAGGTGCCGCGCCCGTGCAGAGATGCCTGATTAACGGCGAACGTGAGACGGGAAACACGATAATGTATATGGACGAAGGTCTTGATACCGGTGATATCATAGTAAAATCGGTTGTCCCGATAGATATCGACGATAACGCCGAAACGCTTTTTGACAAAATGGCAAAGAGCGGTGCCGAGCTTCTGATCTCGACTTTGCCGAACATCGTAAGCGGAAATATTTCGCGCGAAAAACAGATCGATGCCGACGCGACTTATGCCGCAAAGGTCGGCAAGGAAGATTGCATAATCGACTTTTCTATGACGGCTTCCGAGCTTCATAACCGCGTGCGCGGTCTTTCCCCCTATCTTTTTGCATACGCTATGAGAGGACAGACGCAGATAAAGCTCGTCAAGACACTGCCGACCGATAAGACGGCAGATAAGGAAGAGGGAACCCTTATTTCCGACGGCAAAAAGCTGTTCGTTACCTGCGGCGGCGGAACGCTCCTTGAAATACTCGAGGTGCTTCCCGCAGGCAAAAAGCAGATGCAGGTATCTGATTATTTAAGAGGAAATCCCGTTAAAGAAAACGAAAAACTGATTTCCGCAAAGGAGTAAAATTATGTGGATTGATTGGCCATATATCGTTTTGGTAGTACCTATGCTCATAATATCTCTGTGGGCGCAGATTAAGGTTAAAACTACCTATCAGAAATACAGCACCGTTTATAGCCGTTCCGGAATGACGGCAGAGGTGGCGGTTCGTAAGATACTTGATTCAAACGGACTTTTTAACGTCGGCATCACGAGAGTTCCGGGTGAGCTTACCGACCATTACGACCCGAGAACCAACACAATAGCCCTCTCCGACAGCGTCTACGGAAGCACCTCGGTCGCGGCGATTGGTGTCGCGGCACACGAGGCGGGACACGCGATCCAGCACGCGGTCGGCTACGGTCCGATAAAGCTCCGCTCCGCTATGGTGCCGGTGACGAACATTGGCTCGCGCCTTGCGATGCCTCTCTTTATTATTGGGCTTTTGCTTGCATATCAGCCGCTTGCTTATGCGGGAATAATTCTTTTCAGCCTGACGGTCGTATTCCAGCTCGTCACTCTCCCGACGGAGTTTGACGCAAGCCGCAGAGCCGTAAAGGCTCTCGGTGGATACGGTTATCTCGACGACACCGAGCTGAAGGGGACGAAAAGGGTACTTTCCGCCGCGGCTATGACCTACCTTGCCGCACTGTTTGTGGCGCTTGCATCGCTTCTCCGACTGCTGATAATCGTCGGCGGCGGACGGCGCAGAGACTGATGAAGGTAAGAGAAGCGGCGTATCTTTCCCTTGAAAGATGCGATAAGACCGATAAATTTTCAAACCTTGAGCTTGACAGCGCAATAAAAAAGTACGGCTTCATAGGTGCCGACCGCGCGTTTTTCACGACGCTCGTTTACGGCGTGATTGAAAGAAGAATAACGCTCGATTACGTTATCTCGGTATATTCATCGAAGCCGATAGAAAAGATCGAGCCGAAGCTGATGAACATTCTCCGCCTCGGCGCGTATCAGATACTTTTTCTCGACCGCACACCCGACAGTGCGGCGGTGAACGAAAGCGTCGAGCTTGCAAAGTACCATACCCATAAGGGAACCTCGTCCTTCGTAAACGCAATTCTTCGCAGCATCAGCCGCGAAAAAAGTAATATCCCGATGCCGAAGGAGGGAAGCGACGAGTATTTAAGTGTAAAATACTCGCTCCCCGAATGGCTTATTTCGATGTGGCGCGATAATTACGGGGCGGAAAAGCTCGAAAAGCTTTTAAGCGGCATGAACCGCGCTCCGTTTATGACCCTGCGCGTAAACACGCTGAAAATAACGCGTGACGGGCTGATCGAAGCGCTGAAAAGCGACGGAGTCGACTGCTCGCCGTCCGATAAATGCGAGAGCGCTGTTATCCTTAATTCAAACGTGGCGATAAGCGACCTTGCTCCGCTTCATCGCGGACTGTGCTTCGTTCAGGACGAGGCGTCGCAGCTCTGCGTAAAGGCGCTCGGCGCGAAATCGGGCGAAACTGTAATTGACACCTGTGCCTGCCCCGGCGGTAAGAGCTTCGGGATAGCACTTGAAATGAAGAACGAGGGTAAACTAACCTCCCTTGATCTTCACGAAAGCAAGCTTTCGCTCGTATTAAGCGGAGCGGAAAAGCTCGGAATAAGTATTCTTTCGACTGCAGTCCATAACGGAACAAAGCCGAAGGAAGACCTGATCGGCACAGCCGACAGAGTCCTTTGCGACGTGCCATGCTCGGGCCTCGGAGTTATCGCAAAGAAGCCCGACCTGCGCCATAAATCCCCCGAGGATATCTCGCGCCTGCCCGAAATACAGTATAAAATTCTCTGTAACGGCGCGTCGTACCTGAAAAACGGCGGAACGCTCGTATATTCGACCTGTACGTTAAACAAGGCGGAAAACGAGGACGTCGTAACCCGCTTTCTGAACGAACATCCCGAATTTTCACCTTGTTCTGACGGAATGTACGAAAATAAGCCAATGCTTAATTTCTTCCCCGATGAGCACGGCACCGACGGCTTCTTCGTCGCAAAGTTCATAAAGAAATAAAAATGAAGGCATATGCCTTCATTTTTATTTAGGTGTTTTTGCCACATTGTTATACCTTCTCCAGCGGGAGAAGGTGGCTGAGCGTAGCGAAGTCGGATGAGGTGTAGGACGCGAAGCGTCCGTGTTCCAAAACGGGGTTGCATCGTTTATATGCGGCGGGAGCAAGCCCCCGCCCTACGGATCGTTGAGGCCCCATACATTAATTTTCCCATTACCCCTTGTATTCGGTGGAAAAATATGATATGATTTCAGTATATTATTTTTATTGAGGTAAAAATGTCGGAAATCTGGGATCTCTACGACCGTGACAGAAAGCCTCTCGGGCAAACACACATAAGAGGTCACTATCTGCCAAAGGGTACGTATCATATAGCCGTCGGAATCTGGACGGTAAACAGCAAAAACGAGGTTCTTCTGACCCTGCGTTCACCGCTTAAACGCGATTGGCCGAACGTGTGGGAAAACACTGCGGGCTCGCTTCTTCACGGCGAATCTTCACGCGAGGGCGCGGTAAGAGAGCTTCGCGAAGAAACGGGTATAACGGTCGCCGAGGACGAGCTGCATTTCCTCGGCACCGAGCGAGGAAGAAGCGTTATCGGCGACTGCTATATAGTCCGTAACGATACAGATATAAAGGATATCGTTTTCCAAGAGGGCGAAACTGTCGACGCCAAATGGGTAACCCTTGCAGAGCTTGACGGAATGATAGAAGAGGGGCTCGTAGCACCGCCTGTCGCAAGACGGTTAAAGAAAATAAGAAAAAATTTTGAAAGCTTTATATACGGAAAGGAAAATAACAATGAGTAAGCTTCCATTCGAACGAGCAGACATACTTCTGCCGAAAAAGGATTTTGACAAATGGGCAACAGTTGCCTGCGACCAGTACACCTCACAGCGTGATTATTGGGAAAACGCCGATAAAACCGTAGGCGAATCCCCCTCTGCGCTTAAAATAACCCTGCCCGAGGTTTATCTTAACGACGACGACGTCTCGGATAGGATCAAGAACATAAACGCCACGATGAAGAAATATCTTGACGATGGAATCCTTACCGAGTACAAGGACGCGATGATCTTCGTCGAAAGAAAGCTCAAGGACGGCAGAACTCGCCGAGGTATAGTCGGTAAGATCGACCTTGAAGCATACGATTACACAGTCGGCTCGACCTCGCTTGTAAGAGCGACTGAGGGAACGGTGCTTTCGCGTATACCGCCTCGCGTCGAGATAAGAAAAGACGCTCCGATCGAGCTTCCGCATATTATGATCTTGATAGACGATCCCGAAAACGAGGTCGTACCGACTGAGCCCGACGGAGAGATCGTATACGACACTCCTCTTATGCTCGGCGGCGGAAGCATACGCGGCTCGCTTATGAGCGAAAAGGCGGTAAATAAGGCAATTTCGGCGCTTGAAAAGCAGATGGACACCCGTGAGCTTATCTTCGCTATGGGCGACGGCAACCATTCGCTCGCGACCGCAAAGGCGTGCTACGAAAGAGATAAGAGCAATCCGCTTGCGCGTTACGCGCTCGTCGAGATCGTCAATATACACGATACCGCCCTCGATTTCGAGCCGATTTACCGTGTCGTTTTCGGCGTCGATACCGAGAAAATGCTCGCGGAAGCAAAGAAAGCGTTTGACGGAAATACTGAAAATAAAGTTGTTACCGTAGTGAACGGCGTCGACGACGAGTTCTGTGTCAACGGTCTGACCGCAGGCGTGCTTCAGGAATTTATTGATAAATATATCGAAGAAAACGGCGGCGAGGTCGATTATATCCACGGCGAAAACGACCTTCGTGAACTTTGTACCCGCGATGACGCCATCGGCTTCCTCTTCGATGGCATAAAGAAAAGCGAGCTTTTCCCCTACGTCGAAAAGCACGGCGCACTCCCCCGCAAGACCTTCTCAATGGGCGAAGCATACGATAAGCGCTACTATATGGAGTGCAGGAGAATCAAATAATAAAAAAGCGACGGTATTCCGTCGCTTTTTGTGTCTTACAAAAGCTTCTTTCTTATTTCCTCGCCCGAGAGGGGAGAGAGATATGCGGGCGGAACGTCGAATACCGTCTTTGCGCCCGAAATTCCCTCGCGGTTCATACGGACAGCGGCTCTGCCGTAAGCAACGAGAACGCTTGCGGTAAACTCGGGATTCGAGCCGAGCTTGAGCGAATACTCGATCATCTGCTTCGTTTCGCCGTCTTTGCCCGTCACACCCGTGCGGATAACGAACCCGCCGTGCGGAATACCCGAGTGATCGCGGTCGAGAACTTCCTTGGTTACGAAATAGACCGTCGTGTCGTAATCGGCAAAGTAGTTCGGCATTGTCTTTATCTCGTTCTCGATGCGCGCCTTGTCAGCACCTTCCTCGACAACGACGTAACACTCTCTTGTGTGCTTTTCTCTCGTCGTAAGAACAGGGTTTTCTCCGCTTCTTACGCGCTCAATGGCGCTCTCAACGGGAACCGTGTACTGCTTCGCGTCAACAACGCCTTCAATACGGCGGATAGCGTCGGAATGACCCTGACTTACGCCTCTGCCCCAGAAGGTGTAGTCGCTTCCGTCGGGAATAATAGCACCCGAAAGGAGACGCTGTAAGCTGAACATGCCGGGGTCCCAGCCGACAGAAATAAGAGCGATCTTTCCACTCTCCTTCGCCGAAGCGTCACAAGCGGCAAAATGCTCGGGGATCTTCGCGTGAGTATCGAAGCTGTCGACGACGTTAAAATACTTCGAGTATTCGGGCGTCTGCTTCGGCAGGTCGGTCGCGCTTCCACCGCAAATAAAGAGAACGTCAATATCGTCCTTCTTTGAGATTATATCGTCTATATGATAAACGGGAACCTCGGGGCTGAACGTTTTAAGCGTATCGGGCGCGCGTCTCGTAAAAAACGCGACAAGCTCCATATCGGGATTCTGACGGAGCGCAAGCTCGACCCCTTTTCCGAGATTTCCATAGCCGAGAATGGCGGCTCTTATCTTGTTTGACATAGTATCTACCTTCCAAAATAATTAACTGATTAAAGTATATCACAAAAATCTCCGCTTGTCACCATAAATTTTCAAAAAAATACGGCATACGGAAAAATCCGTATGCCGTACATAATGTTGAATGTCAGCAGCCGCAACCGCAGTTGTTATTTCCGCAGCCGTTGTTATTACAACCGCAACCGCAGGAAAGCGAGCGGTCAAGACCGCGGACTATGCGGTTGGTCGTGCAGGCAAATCCCTTTGCGAGACTTCCTACGATACCGCATCCGCATCCGCAACTATTGTTATTGTGGTAGCCGTTATTTCTGCATCCACAGCCGTTGTCGTAGTCATTGACGCCGCCGACATTGTTACCGCAACCGCAGCCGTTATTATCGTGGCAGTTGTTGTCGCAACCGCAGCCGTTGTTATTCATATTTTCGTAAGCGATGGCACCTCTGCCGCCGCATACGTTATTACAGTTTGAACACATTGATTTTATCTGCCTTTCTGTTAATGATCGGGGATAGACCCCCAATTAAAGTATATGCGGATAAAGTCTGACGGTTAATCCTCTTTGATAATTGCAGGATATCCGTCGGCGATGAGCTTCGTCTTCATTTCCTCGGCGTTTTCACGCTTTGCATAAGCGCCGACCTGAACACGGTAAAGCTTTTCTTCCTTCGGGGTCAGGAGCTTATCGACCTCGGATCTAAAATCGTTCATCGTAAGACCGTATTTAAGGAGCCAATGGTCAATATCGGAATGATTTGACGCATAGCCCTTCGCGTGCGCCTCACGGTGTGAAACGATAACGCCCGAGCCCCAGCCGTAACGGCGGCAAATATCGGCGCAAAGCTCGACCGCCGCCTTGTAAACGGCTTCAAAATACTCCTTGCTTTTGAGATTATCTTCGCATATTTCAAACTGAATATGACCTGTCGGCTCGTAGTTGTACGAGCCCTTTTTGCCCTTGCCGCTTCCCCATGCGGCAATATTTTCGGGAAGATTACGCACAACGCCGACGGTGCCGTCGGCAAGCTTGCCGATCATATAGTGTACCGCCTTGCTCACCGCCGAACGGTTCCAGTGGTTGCCGTACTTGTTCACGCCGAGAAGCGAAAGAAGCTCACTTCTTTTCACGTCCTTGTCCGACGGCTGAGAATATCTCTTGATAGACGGGTTGTTGGCTCCCGTGCTGTGAACGACGATGCCGACGGGCTTTATCGCCTGCCGCTTGACACCGTAGCAGCGGCTCTGCGTGTGCATACATTCAATTATCTTCATCTTTGTCTTCCTCACTGTTTCTAAGCTCGGGAAGTCCTCCGATGCTGGTAAGCAAGGAAAGGATTCCCGCAAGCGCAGATGCCGATACGAGCGCAAGCCAATCGACCTCGCTCAAAAGCATCGACGTGCCGAGCATAGCGACCGCCGTTTGTGCGACCGTTCTTACCGCTCTTATTCCGGCGGCGTAAAACCATTTTGCAATTTTAGTCTTCATTTCTTTTCTTACTCCTTTTTTTCGCTTGCTCGAGATTTTTGAGCCGCCCCTCGTGATTTTCGATGGCACGCTCATTACTGTTTATGCGTCGAAACATCTCCTTGTGAGTATCGTGACTGTTGTTCTTAAGCTCGCTTATCACCCTGTTTAAGGTGTCTATCGTGGTTTCAAGAACGGCAAGCGTTTTGCTTAATTTGCTGACCCAAGTCGCGATGCTCCCCGCAAAGCCGAGAAGCGCAATTACCCCCGCGGCAATTTCCCAACTCATAGCTTATTTGAACGTTACGCCGTATATGGCGCAGACTCTTCCCGTCGCGCTTCCGGTGTATTTATCAATATAGAAGCCGTTTCGGGTAAACATAAACGTAGTATACACGTCGTTATCGGCAACCTGAACAGCCATAGGAGAGGAAAGGGTGTCCTCGAGATATCGAAGGGGAATACAGTAGCATGAGGGGGGATTCCCGTTCGCCGAGCACGCATAACAGATGAGCAGATCGTATCCTGCAAATAAATCGGGCTCGGACCAGGATGAGCATCCCGAAGTACTCGTGTAAATCGGATGCAGAGTCGTTTTACTGTTGTCAACGTATTCCTTGACAGCAGCGTTTGATACGGGGTTTGTGCTTGTGTCCGATATTTCGCTGTCGATATTAAAGGTGCCGTCAGGCAGCGGAAGAACGAAATCAAGAGTGTAGTTGTCGCCGTCATCCCGTGCCGTGACCGACGGCTTTTCGCCGTAGGTTGCGGCGCGCACTTCACCGATTTCAAGATTGTTTATGCGCTCCCTTATAACCACGGCTTCCGAAAAATCAAAATCAAAAATCAAATTATTGTCCATATTTTCACCTCTTATCGAATATCCTCGGGATACTTTTTACGTACCGCAACCTTTTTTATGTCCGAAACGTATGTCTTTCCGTCCGACGTCAAAACGGTGACCTGGAGGTCGGCAATAATGCCCGGTACAAACTCAAGAGTTTCCCAATCCTCAAGCGTAAAGGATACGTAGAAGCCGTCAAAGGTCATTCTGTCACTCTCGATTGTAAGAGAGCTTTCGTTTTCCTGAACGAAGATTGCCTGAATATCGGTTATGATGTCGGTATGAACGGGAAGCTTGAGACGGAAGGTGGGAGTTGATCCCTTTACCATTTACGATCCCTCCTTTAAGCGCTTAATGCGTCTTTTTCTGTAAGAATGGAAGGCGTCTGCTATGTAGCCGAGAATGTCGCAAAGATCTATAGGGTCAGGGAGAACGTCTCCGAATATTTTTTCGACCGCGCCGTCACCGATGAGAGTGTCAACGGCGTATGATAGAAAGGCAGACGCCTCACATACGTCCTCTTTTTCCTCCTTGCATCTATCTGCACGCTTTCCCGCTTCGTCCGCAAGAAGCGAAAGCCGTTCCGCAAACTCACTGTCGGGAATAAAAGAAAATTCGTGCCCGTTTATGCAAAGCGGAATCTTCGGTGCTTCAATTATAAGATCATTCATCATTTTTCCTCCTTTTACGGATCGTTATATGCGATTATTTTCACGTGCTGAACGTGTTTCGAGCCGCTCAGATGCGTCTCGACTCTTTTGACCGTCAAGGATGACTTGGGCGGGAATTCGTCGGGACAGCGTCCGAGATAGATCTTTTGTCCTACCGTGACAATAAAGCTGCCCTTGTCGTGTTTTGCCTTTTCGGACGGTGCTTTGAACTTGAGAGAGCGTCTGCCGTAGAGCGGAATATAAACGGTTGCACGTCTGTTTTTTTCTTCGTCGCTTTCGACAATCTCTGATTTGACGGCGCTGATGACGCGCCGCTCGTAATATTCGTCCTCAATGAGCGTATAAAGGGTGACGGTGTCGTTGAATCTGTAAAAGCTCATATATCGTCCTCCGCATAGACGCAGCGCGACATAAGCCCCTCGTTTTTGAGTATGGCGACGGTCATTCCGGAAACGGGAACGCCGCCTATCGAAAAGCATCTCTTCTGGTTGGAAACGTACGGGGTTCCGATGGAATAATCACCGAGCTTTTCATCAATACCCGACGTTACAGCTGCAAGACCGGACAAAGCGTCAACGCCGCCCTGCGCGTAAAGCGTTTCTGCCTGATAAGCGACGGCAAGGCGGATCTTGTCGGTGATAACCGCAACGGGCGATGAGACAAGCATATCAACTACGGTGCTTGCGGCGGACGCGATGTGATTGAACTCCTCGTCCGGTATCAAGCTTCCGCCGAAGCTCGAAACATAGTAATCGTATGAAATATACTTCATAAGTCCTCCTTATCTGAGCGTTCGGTAATTAAAGGAATGAGACGGAATATCCGAGGTCGCGAAGGCGGAGAAAACGGGAGCATCGATCTTGTCGCGCTTAAATGCGTCGGGATCGCTGTCCATTATCCTTTCAAGCTCCGAACCGATGCTTTCGCCGTCGCATTCCGCAAGAACGCGTCGAAGCTCCTTTTCCGCAAGTGAGGAGGAGGGACGCGCGTCCTTGACAATGCGGTCAATTATTCCGTTTTTGAAAGCGGCGTACTTTTCACTTTCTTCCGACAGGGCAGACGTAAGTGCGTCGCGCTCTGCGGTAAGAGAAGCGATCAGCGTGTCCTTTTCTTCGCCGTCCTTGCATTTTTCCTTTAGCGCCGAAACGCTTCTTCCGTGCTCCGACATTATAGAGTCGATGATGGACTTATCAAGTCCAAGCTCTTCAAGAAATTCTCTTTTCATAAATGTTCCTCCCGTTATTTGTACCAACGCGCCTTAAATTCGTCGGGTGTGATTATTCCGCATTTTACGTCCTCGCGCCAGGCAGCTCTTACGCTGTCGCTATTCTCAAGAATGCCGTCGCCGACCGTGATTTTGAGTGTCGGCTTGCCGATGTTAAGCGAGTAAAGACGAGAAAGAGCGAGAAGCGCGTCAAACAGCTCGTTCAAGGCATCTCTGAGCGCGAATCTTATCGCATTTACGGTCGTGTAGGTTCTCTGACGCATCGAGCGAACCTCTGTCGCGGTCTTTGCGATCTCGCACGGGTCTGAGAAGGTTCCGCGCGCAATACCGCAAGCATCCTCGACGAGCATAATAATTCTGTTAAGTCCGTTTATAAGCGACTTGTCACGAAGTGCGGGGGCGAAGGTCTTGAAAAGCTCGTTTGACGAGCAGCAGGCGTCAAGAGCGTTAGTTCGGAAAAGACGCTCCTTTCCGAGCGGGAGCAAGGGCTTACCGTCCTTTCCGATACGGAACGCCTCGTCGCTGGCATCAACGGCAAGCTCTCCGCCCTCAAATTCCCAGGTCAGACGCTCAAACTGCTTGTCCGCCTCGTGAATGAGCTTCTCCGCGCGTCTGAAGATCGGAACGCCGAACGGTGAAAAGGGATGCGCGGGATTGCCGAACGGCATACCGAAGTAAACGAATAACGGAGCGTTCAGCCCCTTGATCTCAACCCTCGGTGAAATACCCTCCCATTCCTTAACGTAGGAAAGCAGTGAAGGAGAAGATGCATTTTCGCCTTCAAAGGCACGGTTGGTAATAACGTAGCCGTCGCAAATGCGCCTATGCTCCTCGATTCGGGTGTAGACCTTGCCGCTCCTTTCGGCGCGGTAGATAAAGGCACATTCGTCGATCTTGCCGCTCGTGTCAACGCCGAGCGGAACGAAATTGAACGGCAAAACCGTCTCGACTCCGAGATTTTTTCCGTCGTATATCGGTTTGAAGATAATTCCTCCGACGGCACAGGCATATTCTACCGCCTTTTTGAGCGTGCCGCTGAGATTGTCGATGCATAAGGGTAAGCTGCCGCGTCCGTTTTTCACGCCGATTTCGAATTCCGTCAGGGCAAGCGTTGCAAGCTCCCTTGAGATAGAGGCGGCAAGGTTTATTCCGTGACTGTCAAGATATATTCCGTAGCTTTTTTCGAGTTCAAGCAGCTCGTCCTTGGAAATTATACCTGAGGGAATAAAGCTTCCGACTGCCGCCTCCCTTGAACGGAAGAATCGGGCAATATTTTCGTGTAGTTTCAAAACAGTACCTCCGTGTAGTTTAGTTCTGGGACCCCGTATAAACGGGGCCCCGAGTTACGTTCTTACTCGTCGGTAAGCACGAACGCAATGCCCTTGACGCGGTTTGCAAGAACGAATACGTCCTCAAAGCTTTCCTCGTAGTAAACGTACTTGCCGCCGGTAGATGCAGAGGGCTCGTCGAGGCAGGCAAATTCGTAGGATACGGGAGTGATGACAGATTCGGGATGAATGAGAAGCATGCTTATCTGGAGCGCGCCCTCGGAAACCTCCCAGCCGTTTTCAAAGCTGTACGCGGTCTTCATAAGAGATGCGGGAACCTCGATGACACTCACGCCGTCAAGGGTGGTAACGGTGCGGTTGATGTCGCCGCCGCTCTTAACGTCGAAGCTTCTGCCGATAGCAGAGGAATTTTTCAGTGCCTTCATAACGCTCGGTGTGACGTAAAGGATTCTTCCGGAAACGGGAACACGTGCCTCAGACATCTTCGCCATAAGGTCGTCGAACAGCGAAAGAACGTTATCGCTCGTTACCTCGCAAACAACGGGATCCTCGCCGAGGTCAGCCCATGAAGCGTAGATTCTCGAAACGGTGTAAGCGTCCATTTCGGGGAACTTGTGCTCGTTGTTGAAAACGGAGGTTATGTTTGCGATAGTTGCGGCATAATTCGTCTGGTCAACGTCGGCGGGGTGAATGAGCGTGCTCCACTTTCTCTGGTTGGAAAGCACCTTTTCCTCCCACTGATTTTCGTAATTGCGGGAAAGCGCGTCAACGCCGTCTCTGTCGGATGCGGTTCTTCCCGTGGTGGTAATTACGGGAATTTCGATGGTCTTACCGCCCTTGAAGCGGTAACGGCCGTTGTTTTCGGTAGCGTAAAGGGCACCGAAGTTGAGCGCGTAGGGAAATGCCTGCGCGAGCTGGTCTGAATAGACCTTTGCATAGTTAAGATCGTTCATTTGTTTTTCTCCTTTGTTTTTGAAAGATTATTTATATCATCGTGCATTTTTACGCCGGTTTTACGCCTCGGCAGGCGATGGCACGGTGTTATCGGTTTATTGAAAAGCATCGGGACGCGATCTTGCCTTCCCCTTGGGGAAGGGGGACCGCGACAGCGGTGGATGAGGTTAGCCGCGAAGCGGCGTTATACCTTCTCCTCAGGAGAAGGTAACGAAGCCACGGATGAGGTGTAGGCTACAAAGTAACCGTTTACCCTATGAGCTTCATCGCGTCGCGTTCTATCGAATATTCAAGCGCGTCAAGCGAATCAATATCTGTGCTTCCGTTATCAAGACGCTCATCGTGAGCACCGTCCTGTCGGTAAAGCGCGGTAGAAAGCGCATTTTTGACGCTTTCGGCATCACGGCAAACGAGGAAGCGCCGCTGTGCCATAAGACGTGTGGTGAGCCGAATCCTGTCATTGACGGGCGACTTTTTTGCAAGCCGTACCGAACAGCCGAGTCCGTCGTTTCTGACTGCCTTTTTGAGCGACCGAATGAGTATCGGCTCGGCGTTGTCGCAATAAGCGGTGTTGACGGCGCCATAGTCGCTCTCTATAACGTGAATGAAATCGCAAAACAGCTCCCCGAGCCGATCGCTGTCAATGAGCGAGGAATGAAGCTCGCTTCGAAGTATCACGACGCTTTCATAATTGCCGACGGTACCCGTCGCAACGAATGCCGTCGCGCTCTTGTTTCCGCCGAAGTCAACGCCGACGGTTATCTTAGAAAATTTAAGAGCGGAGGCGTCATCGTAAGAAAGCAAAAAGGAATCGGGATCGTCCGCAAAACGGCGGTAAATAATACCCTCCGCGGCTATCCAACGGCCGAGAATGTAGCGGTCGTAGTAAACGGTGCCCTCGTATTCCTTTTTCAAGCTGTGCACGAAGGAGGGCGAGAGAAACGGATTGTCGTCAATAACGTAGCTCTGATGGAAAATATCGGCGTCACTGTCGAGAAACCGCTTGAACCAATGCTCGGGCCCGACGGGATTGCAGGTTCCGTCGAAGACTGAATGATCCTTGTCAAGACGGCTCTTGAGCATTTCAAAAACGTTCTCGCTCCAAGTCGTGATCTCGTCGCCGTAAGCGTATTCGATTCCGCTCCCCTGAAGCTTAGACGCTTGATCGCCCCTGCCTGCGCCGATAAGCCAGCACTTATGTCCGAAAAGCATAACGGTGTCGCTGCTTGACGGCTTCCCGACGAAAAACTCGCCCCATATTTCTCTCATCGGATCGAGAATATTTCGGCAAAGGGTAGAAACCGTAGTGCCGATGAGCACGATAAGCCCCTCGCCGCGGCAGGCGCGTATCCGCTTTGGAATCATAAAATAATCACAGTATGTCTTGCCTGAACGCGTTGCTCCGCTCTTTATGTTCCACCTGTGGGTAGCGCCGTTAAAATATTCTCTTTGTTTTTCGCTGAACAATTTTCTCTCACCTCCCTCGGCACAAATAGCATATCACGGGGATAAAAATATTTCGCCCCGACTTTTTCCCCTCTTTTTCCGCAAAAATGACCTAAAATTTTTTGCCGATGCTTGACATATATAATTTAATGTGATAAAATGAACTAAACACAGTAAAGGTGCGTCCGCGCAAGAGTACCGCGATCGAAAGATCCCGAAGGCAAAGGGTGATGATAGACGGGAAAGGGTAGGATGCCGAAAGAAGGTCTTAGCCCCCCTTCTTGGTTCACCAAAACAAGATTTGCTGAACTGTCGCCGAAGAAATCGGCGGAGCGTTATCTGTAGTGTTTCGGGTGCCGCCCGAGACAGATGGAATGATGCTCGAACCTTACTGTTCGAGTATTTTTTATTTCTAAAAGGTGGAATAACTTATGAAAAAAACGATATTTACCGGTGCCGCAAGTGCGATAATTACCCCATTCGACGAAAACGGAAATGTAGACTATAAAGCGTTTGCCGAGCTCGTTGAGTGGCAGATCAAGGCAGGCATTGACGCTATCGTCGTCTGCGGAACGACGGGCGAGGCGTCGACTCTCTCCGACGAGGAGCACCGCGAGTGTATCTCCTTTATGGTAAAGCAGGTCGCAGGACGCGTTCCCGTAATCGCAGGAACGGGAAGCAACTGCACAGAGTACGCAGTCGATATGACGAAATTTGCCTGTGAAGCAGGCGTTGACGGTGTCCTTTGCGTAACTCCTTACTACAATAAGGCAACCCAAAAGGGACTTATCAAAATGTATACCGAGATCGCCGACGCATCAACGGTTCCCGTAATTCTTTACAACGTCCCCTCCCGTACGGGCGTGAATATCGAGCCGGAAACCTACGTTGCCCTTGCCGAGCATCCGAATATCGTTGGAATTAAAGAAGCAAACGGTAATATCGGTAAGATCGTCGAAACCTTTGCTCTCTGCGGAGATAAGCTTGATATATACAGCGGAAACGACGACCAGATCGTTCCGATAATCGCTCTCGGCGGAAAGGGTGTTATATCTGTCCTCTCTAACCCGATGCCTAAGGAGACCTCCGAGCTTTGTAAGCTCGCGCTTTCGGGCGATATCAAAGGTGCGTCCGCGCTTCAGTATAAGTATCTGCCGCTGATCAAGGCGCTCTTCTCCGAGGTAAATCCAGTTCCCGTAAAGGCGGCTATGGCGCACATGGGCTACGGAGAGAACGTTCTTCGCTCTCCTCTCTATCCGATGGAGGAAAAGAACGAAGCGAGGCTCGTAGACGAAATGAAGAAGCTCGGCTTAAACGTAAAATAACTCAGGAAGTATAAATAAGTGAAAATTATTCTTGTAGGCGCCCTCGGAAGAATGGGTGCGACCGTAAAGCTTGCCGCGGAAAAGCTCGGCTATGAAATAGTCGCAATGGTAGACATCGGCTACGTGACCGACGGCGACGGCGGTTATGCTAATATCGGCTCGGTAAGAGAAAAAGCCGACGTAATAATCGACTTCTCCTACCACGCGGTAACGGCAGACATCGTTTCTTACGCGGCAGAAAAAAAGATCCCCGCTGTAATTTGCACGACGGGACATACCGAGGAAGAAAAAAAGAAAATAATAGAAGCGTCTGAAAAAACGGCAATATTCTATTCGGGCAATATGTCGATAGGCATCGCAACGCTCTGCGACGCCGTAAAGCGCGTCGTGTCGGCATTCCCCGATGCGGACGTCGAGATCTGCGAAACACATCATAACAGAAAGCTCGATGCTCCGAGCGGAACGGCTCTTATGCTCTTTGACGCGGTCAAGGAGGTTCGCCCCGAGGCAACCTCTGTAAACGGCAGATCGGGACAAGCCAAGCGCGAAAAGAACGAAGTCGGTATATCCGCACTCAGAATGGGAAATATAGTCGGTATACACGAGGTAGCTATCTGTACCGACAACGAGCGCATAACCCTCAAGCACGAGGCGTTCGACCGCGCGCTCTTCGCCGACGGTGCCGTCAAGGCGGCGGAATACCTGATCGGTAAACCCGCAGGTCTATACAATATGAAAAGAATGCTTAAATAAAAACAAACGAAAGCCGTAGGGCTTTCGTTTGCTATAAGGACGAAAAAATGATCCACACAAATCTTTCGGTAAACGAAAATAACTATCTGACAATAGCGGGCGCCGACACGGTTGCTCTCGCAAAGCAATACGGAACTCCCCTTATGGTGATTGATGAGGAGAGAGTAAAAAATAATATGCTCGCATACGTTACCGCGATGAAAAAGCACTTCGGCGAGGACGCGATCCCATTTTACGCAAGCAAGGCGTTCTCCTGCAAATACCTATACCGTCTCGCACGCGAAACGGGAATGGGTATCGACATAGTGTCCTCAGGCGAGCTGTATACCGCGAAAGCGGCAGGCTTCGATCTAACTCTCTCCTGCTTCCACGGTAACAATAAGACCGATGCGGATATAATCTACGCCCTTGAAAACGGTGTCGGACATTTCGTTGTCGATAACCTTTCCGAGCTTGATCGAATAGATGAGATAGCAGGTGAAATGAATAAGACCGCGTCGGTCATTCTCCGCCTTTCTCCCGGAATTGATCCGCATACCTTCGCGGCAGTCGTGACCGGTTCGGTCGACTGTAAATTCGGTATCGCTATCGAAACGAGCCAGGCGGAGGAAGCACTCCGTTATGCACTGACGAAGAAGAATATATCGCTCGACGGCGTTCACGCGCATATCGGCTCGCAAATATTCGATGTCGAGCCCTTTTGCGACGAAGCAAAAATAATGGTCAAGTTCCTTTCCGATATGAAGAAAAAGCTCGGATTTGAATGTAAGATACTGAACCTCGGAGGCGGCTTCGGCGTAAAATACGTCGAGGAACAGCCGATAATCGACGTTGAGGGCTTCATTTCAAAAATCGCAAAATGCGTCAATACCGAGGTCGAAAAAAGCGGAATAAAGTCCCCTCAAATATATATGGAGCCGGGCAGAAGCATAGTGGCAGATACCTGCCTGACGCTATACACGGTCGGCGGAACTAAGGAGATTACGGGCTTCAAGAATTACGTATCCGTCGACGGCGGAATGTCGGACAACCCGCGCTACGCCCTCTACGGCTCGGAATACACCGTATGCCTCGCGTCGAGAATGGCGGACGAAAAGGACTTCGTCTGCACGGTTGCGGGCAGATGCTGTGAAAGCGGAGACCTGATACAGGAGAACGTGCTTCTTCCGAAGCCGAACCGCGGCGATATACTCGCAGTCCTTGTAACGGGTGCATATAACTACTCAATGGCAAGTAATTATAACCGCATTCCCCGTCCCGCAGTCGTAGCGGTAACGAAAGACGGAATAAAGCCCGTTATCCGCCGCGAATCCTTCGAGGACATAATCAAAAATGACCTGTAAAAAACGCCTGCGAGAGCAGGCGTTTTTGCCCGATAAGAGATAATAGAGAACAAATAAGAAGCGGCAAAAAAATTCTCGGGCGGCAGCCGCGCAAGCAACTCGGCAAGCCGCTTGAAATATTAAAAGCCAATACCATCACACATAGGTGAATACCGCACTTTCTTAAAGACTATTATAACAAATGAGACGCGTCCGTTAATGATTCTCAAAAATAGTTAAAATATTTCAATAAATAGAGAAAAAATACTTGACAACGGGCGAAGCGTCTGCTATAATGTGTAAGGCAATTTGCTTTACAGTATGATAACGGAGTAAATTATGTCAAAAAACCTCAATATGTCGCTTCTTTTGGACTTTTACGGAGATGTTCTCTCCGAGAAGCAAAGGGAAGCCGCGGATCTCTTTTATAACGGCGATTATTCGCTTTCGGAAATCTCCGAGATAACGGGAATTACCCGTCAGGGCGTCCGCGACCGCATAGTCAAGAGTGAGGAGATAATTACCGAGCTCGAGGATAAGCTTGGTCTTGCCACCCGCTTCGGCGATATGGGAAAGACCGTTACGTTCATTATCGAGCGTCTTAATCAGCTTAAAACCGAAGGGCAGAGCGTTGACGACATTATCGACGCCGCCAAGAAACTGAATAAGGAATTATAATTATGTTCCAGAACTTAACCGAAAAGATAAACGCGGCGTTCAAGAAGTTCAAGAGCAAGGGCAAATTGACCGAGGAAGACGTAAAGGTCGGAATGCGGGAAATAAAGCTCGCGCTCCTTGAGGCCGACGTAAACTTCAAGGTCGTCCGTGACTTTATAAAGAAGGTAACCGAAAGAGCCGTCGGCACTGAGGTTCTTCAAAGCCTGCTCCCCGCGCAGCAGATAGTAAAAATAGTAAACGAAGAGCTGACCGCGCTTATGGGCGGTGAGGGCGAGAGAATAAAGCTCGCCTCGCGTCCTCCTACGGTCGTTATGATGGTAGGTCTGCAGGGTGCAGGTAAAACCACGCACTGCGGAAAGCTTGCCGGAATGTTCAAAAAGCAGGGGCGCCGCCCGCTTCTCGTTGCCTGTGACGTTTATCGTCCCGCGGCAGTTAAGCAGCTTCAGGTCGTCGGCGAACAGCTGGATATTCCCGTTTTCGCAATGGGGACAGACGTTTCCCCCGTGAAAATTGCAAAGGCGGGCGTTGAGCACGCGAAGCAGTACGGACACGACGTCGTATTCATAGATACCGCAGGCCGTCTCCACATCGACGAAAAGATGATGGAGGAGCTTAAGGATATAAAGAACGAGCTTGACCCGCAGGAAATTCTCCTCGTGGTCGACGCAATGCTCGGTCAGGACGCGGTAAACGTCGCCGAGAGCTTCAATTCGCTACTTGATATCACGGGCGTCGTGCTCACAAAGCTCGACGGTGATACGAGAGGCGGTGCGGCACTTTCGGTAAGATACGTTACCGGCAAACCGATAAAGTATGTCGGTGTCGGCGAAAAGCTTGATGCTATCGAGCCGTTCCATCCCGACCGTATGGCGTCGCGTATTCTCGGAATGGGCGATATGCTCTCCCTTATCGAAAAGGCGGAGCAGGCGTATGACGAGAAGCAGGCAGAGGAACTTGAGCGCAAAATGCGAACCTCGACCTTTGACCTTGAGGACTTCCTCGATCAGTTCCGCCAGATAAAGAAGCTCGGCCCGATGAAGGATATTCTCGCGCAGCTTCCCGGCGTTGATGCCTCGAAGCTTCAGAACGCGCAGATCGACGAAAAGGCGATCGGGCGAACCGAGGCGATAATTCTCTCAATGACCCCCGCCGAAAGGCGTAAGCCGTCCCTTATAACTCCGCCGCGAAAGAGGCGAATCGCCGCAGGTTCGGGAACGAAGATAGAGGACGTAAACAGACTTCTGAAGCAGTTCGAGCAGACCTGCAAGATGATGAAGGAAATGTCAAGCGGAAAGTTCAACCGCATGATGAAGAAAACGCGAAAGCACCGTAAATGATAACACACGGTTGAAAACAACCTTTGTTAATAAAAAACTATTATTTAATTTTTCGGAGGAAAGAAAAATGGCAGTTAAAATCAGACTTAGAAGAATGGGACAGAAGAAGGCTCCCTTCTACCGTATCGTTGTTGCAGATTCCCGCTCTCCCCGTGACGGACGCTTCATCGAGCAGATCGGACATTACAATCCTATGACCGATCCTGCAGATGTTCAGATCGACGCAGAGAAGGCGGCAAAGTGGATCAAGAACGGCGCTCAGCCGACTGATACCGTTCGCGCACTTCTTAAGAAGCAGAACATTATCGGGTGAAGATAATGCCGGAGCTTAAGCAGCTTCTTACCGACATATCTGCGGCGATAATCGATTATCCCGATCAGCTCGTGATCGACGAACGCGAGGAAGGCGATACGATCGTCTTTACCGTGACCGTTGCCGAGAGCGACATGGGAAAGATCATCGGCAGACGAGGCAAGAACGCCAAGTGCTTACGCACTGTGATGAAGGCGGCGGGCAATACCGTCGGCAAAAAGATCATCGTAGATATAGCGGAATAAGACCGGAAATAAAAAAGAACCTGCTGCGGCAGGTGCTTTTTTTGATAGATAAGAGATAATAGAGGATAGATAGGAAAATTGTCATTATATTTGTATGGGGCGACAATTTTTCCCTTCAATCACTCTCATTTTTCTGAAAGAAATAATACAGCCCCGACAAAACGAGAAGTCCACCGTACATCCTCGAAAGCAAACCGTTTCCGACGCTCGCTGCCGCAATCGAGCCTATGACTGCCATGGGAATACCTGCAAGCGAAATGACCGCGTAGCTCCTAAAGTCGATAAGCTTGTTTTTGCTATTAACTGTAAATGCGCCGAGAGCCGACGATAAAAAGAAGATCAAATTAACGCCCTGCGCCGTTACCTGCGCCATTCCGAGCGCTACGGTCAAATAAATGACGAATATGCCGCCGCCTCCCCCAAGCCCGCAAAGAATTGCGACGGTAAATGCGATAGATAGATCAAGGATCATTATTTCTCTTTTTAAGCCGTTTTCGGACGAACGTGCGGAGTAACGCGTCGCCGTTAAACGGAATTAGCGGGTACAAATATGATCGGCTTCCCGAAACGGTCTTGTTAAGCGCGATCATAAGTGCCGTCAGCACAAGACCGACTATAAGTCCCCATCCGCCGAAGAATTCAACCACGATAAGCAGGATCATACGAATAAACTTGAAGGCATATCCAAGCTCGTAGCTTTGCTGTGTAAACGATGCTATGGCAACGATAGCCATATACAGTATCGTCTGCGGCGAAAACCACCCCGCCTCAACCGCATAATCTCCGAGAATAAGTCCGCCCACGACGGACAGAGAATTGTTGAGCATATTCGGGGTATTGAGCGACGCGAGCTTGAGCCCGTCGATCATAAATTCAGCAAGCAGAAGCTGCATTAAAAGCGGCACCGCGGCTTTTTTGTCAATGTCGAGGAAATGCAGCCATTCGGGTAGCGATGCCACGTTTTTGACGCAGTAATACCATAACGGCGTGAGTATAAGTGACAGTAAGAATATCGCCATTCGGGTAAGGCGCAGATATGTGCCGATCAGCGGCGGCAGATAAAAGTCGTCGGTCTCCTGCAGAAAGTCGAAAATTGATGTTGGCAGTATCATCGCCTGAGGGGAGTTGTCACAAACGAGAATAACGCTTCCTTCCTCAAGCATTGCGGCGGCGGCATCGGGGCGCTCGGTGTAGCGAACCTTGGGAAACGGATTGTACCAGCCGCGGTGAATTATCGCCTCGGCTAAGCTCTCTTGCGTCATATTTATCGCTTTCACGTCGAGATTCTTGAGTTTTTCCTGCATCGCGGATACAAATTTCACATCGGCACAGCCGTTCACGTAGCAAAGCGCAACGTCTGTCTTTGCATTTTTGCCGACCGAAAAACGCTCTATTATCAGATTGGGATCGCGAAGCCGACGGCGGATAAGCGCGGTGTTGAAAACGAGAGATTCGGTGAAGCCGTCGCGAGGACCGCGAAGTACGCGGTCGTTTTCGGGCTCGGTAACGCCGCGCAGGGGGAATTTTTTGATATCGGCAATAACACCGCCATTGACCCCGTCGCAGAGAATAACGCCTCTGCCCGAAAGCACCGCATCAATCAAAACTTCGGGATCCTGACTGACCGTTACGTCGTGGCAGGGAAGTGTGAATACCGCATTTTCGCCCCCTCGCGCAAGATGCTCGATAAGCTCCTCGGCAAGCTCGTTGTCGATCAGCCCCGCAGTCGAAAAGAACGAAATATAACCGCTTTCGGTGCTGATCGTTCTGCATTGAATGTCGAAGCTTTTTTCAAGATTTAGTTTATCATTAAGGGTAGTTAACAGTTCTTTGTATTCCATAAAGCACCTCGTAGGAGCATTTTTCCCAAACGTGAGACAAATATGCGTCTACAACTTGACAAAACTTTAACGAAGTGATACAATAAAGGGTAAATTATAACTTAACACAAATCCTAACACGAGGTGTATATAAATGGAAACTAAAGGCGTTGATTTTAATACGTATTTTAAGACCTATCCCGACAAAAACGGCTATTTCGGAAAATACGGTGGCTCCTTCATTCAGCCGGAGCTTCAGGCGGCGATGGACGAGATAACCGAGGCGTATATGACGATAGCGCAGTCGCGCCGCTTTATCGCGGAGCTTCGCCGAATCCGTCAGGAGTTTCAGGGAAGACCTACCCCTGTGTCGCATCTTGAACGCCTTTCGGGTAAGCTCGGTAACGTTCAGCTTTACGTTAAGCGTGAGGATTTGAACCATACGGGAGCGCATAAGCTTAATCACTGTATGGGAGAGGCGCTTCTTGCGAAATATATGGGCAAGAAGAAGGTAATTGCCGAAACAGGCGCAGGTCAGCACGGAGTTGCGCTCGCAACTGCCGCGGCATATTTCGGTCTTGAATGTGATATTTATATGGGCTCCGTCGACATCAAGAAGCAGGCGCCCAACGTTGCACGTATGAAGATCCTCGGCGCAAACGTCGTTGAGGTAACACACGGACTTCAGACGCTTAAGGAAGCGGTCGACGCCGCATTTGAAGCGTATGCGAATGAATATAAGGATGCAATTTACTGCATCGGCTCGGTTCACGGACCGCATCCCTTCCCGATGATGGTACGTGATTTCCAGAGCAACGTCGGTGAAGAAGCGCGCGAGCAGTTTATCGGTATGACGGGACATCTGCCCGATGCGATCGTTGCCTGTGTCGGCGGCGGCTCGAACGCGGCAGGCTTCTTCTCTGGCTTCTTAAACGATCCCGTTGACATCTACGGAATTGAACCGCTCGGACGCGGTGAGAAGCTCGGCGACCACGCGGCTTCCCTCAAATACGGTACCGAGGGCATTATGCACGGCTTCAACAGTATTATGCTCAAGGACGAAAACGGTGATCCCGCGCCCGTTTATTCGGTTGGGAGCGGTCTTGACTACCCCTCGTCGGGCCCCGAGCACGCATTTTTACGCGATCTCGGACGTGTAAAGTACGACGTTATCAACGACGAGGAGACCATCGACGCATTCTTCGAGCTTTCGCGAATGGAGGGAATCTTTCCCGCTATCGAGAGCGCGCACGCTGTCGCTTACGGTATGTAGCTCGCAAAGGAGATGAAGCGCGGATCGGTGCTCATCAACCTTTCGGGTCGCGGCGATAAGGATATGGATTACATCATCGAAAATTACGGAATCAGATAAATTTAAAAGAGCCAATGCCGTCAAGCATTGGCTTTTTGTTTCAAAACAATTTTATTATGTATAAAATGAAATTTACTGCCGCAACGGTCAAAGAATAAACCGCAAACGGCTTTATCCTTATTGCACCGAAACTGATGATAAAAAATACTGACAGTAACGGCAGAGCCATAGGATTGTAATGAAAATAACCGCCTAAATCAAGCTTAAAAAGAGAGGTCAGCGCGCGCGTCGTTCCGCAGGCGGGGCAGGGTAAGCCAGTTAGCTTATATATAGGGCAACCTATATCAAAAAATATAAACAAACAAATAGCAAAGCACATTATTACAGAAGGAATAATGTGCTTTTTTGCCGTTAATGATATTTGTGTGCTCAAATCAGAGTCATTACCTGATTGAAATTGAGCTCTTTTGCTTTCTTCTGGATAGAGAACCAGTCGATTATCGTAAGGATACCGCAAAGTCCTCCCGTGAGAAGTTTAAGCACGCCCATACCGGTGTCCTTTACCATAAAACGGTCTACGCCCCAACCGCCGAGGAAGAGAGAAACGAGAAGGATTGTAGTCGGATCCTTGAACTCAATGCTTGAAAGTAAAGAGAACTTTGTCTCGTCCATCGACATAAGCTTTTCTTTGAGGTAAACGATCTTTTCCGCGGGGAAATACTTTTGATTTGACATGATATACATGTCGACTTTTTGCTGTTCCATAATTAGCTCCTAAATATTTATTTTGACATTCAGTAAATGTCAATTATGAGAACATTATAAGGTATAATTGAGAAAATGTCAAGCACTGAATGTCAAAAAAGGTGAAAAAAGTGTTTATTAACAAGAATTTTGACGGAAAAAATAATATTTGCGGCAAAAATATCGCGAAATTCAGAATGGAAATGAAGATTTCTCAAAGAGTTCTTGCGGAAAAATTACAGATCAGCGGTCTCAATGTCGACAAAAATGCAGTACAGAGAATGGAATCTGGTCAAAGATTTATTACAGACATTGAATTGCTCCATCTTTGTGAAGTGTTGAACAAGACATTAAATGAGTTATACGGAAAATAAAAACAGCGTCGGCGTTAGCCAACGCTGTTTTTTCTCACAACCCCGACAAAAACAGCGTTGCAAGAATGAGCAGAGCATCGACGGGAATCTCACCGTCGCGGTCTTTATCGGTAAAGATGAGAAATGCGAGCCCGAGGAGAAGCAGGTCGTCACTTCCGAGCTTGCTGAGGTCGATAAGCGGCTTATCGTCGCGGACGCGCCCCTCGCGTGACGGCGGAGCAGCGGTTGTAACGGAAGCGGGAGTCGGCTCGTTTTCGTATCTCTCGCCCTCGCCGTTCTGACCGTAAATTCCGAACGGTGCTTCTGTCTTGTCTATGATCTCGTCGCTCGGCTCACGGTAATTTTCCTCTGTATACTGCGGATATCGCGGCGTTATATCGCGCCCGAACGACGTACCTCTGCCCGTCGGTCGGGTAAGCGCAGTTCTTACGGGAGCTTCGTCGGTCGGTGCTTTCAGCGTCAAGGCTGTGCCGCCGTAATCGGGCGGAAGCGGAGCATCATTGGTTCTTCGTGAATAGCTTCGTGTGTACATTTTATCCCTCGCTTTCAGAGGTTACCGAGCATTTTGCTCAGGTCGGTCAGCTTCATCATTTTAAGCATTTTTATCATACTGTCCGCACTTTTCCGCCGTTCGGGGGAAAGGTACGGGCGTATTGCGGAAATGAGCGCAATACGCTCCTCATTTCCCTTCGTTAGTATGCTCGGCTTGCTTTCGGGCTGAATTTTCACGGCTTCCGTCATTTCTTCGGACGAAGCGTCAGACGGCTTTTCGCTTTTCATAAGCCCTTCAGCGACGCTCATAAGCTTCGACATCGTCTCGGGGTCAGCCATTACGTCCTTCAGCATATCGGTAATGTTAGCGTCCATTTTCCCCTCCGTCAGAGTCCGAGCGACGTTTTAAGCTCCGCAGCTTTTTCGGGCGGCACCTTCGACAAAAAAGCTTCCATTTCGCTTTTTGACATAGTGTTTATTTTGCGCTTGATAAAGCCCGCGTTATTCTGCGCCATACGCTTCTGTGAGGGTGATGCACCGAGCGCGTCGGCTATCTGACCTATCGCCTTTTTTAGCTCAGCGTCGTTCAGCGCGGTAATTTTATTTATCATATCCTGACTCAGTTCCATTATTTTGCCTCCTATTTACAAAAAACTGTGGTAATCAATTTCATTCTATGCTATAATCAAGGTAACGTTACTTGGAGGGCTTATGAAGATTCTCGTTTTTTCAGACAGTCACGGTAAATACAGTAGGATGTCGGAGGTCATTTCACGCGATAAATACGACGTCGTCCTTTTTCTCGGCGACGGAATATCGGATTTCGACCGACTGTGTCAGGTACACCTTGGAAGCACGCGATTTATCGCGGTCAAGGGCAACTGCGACTTCTTCGACGGCACGCCGGAGGAAAGGATTCTTGACCTCGACGGCTTCAAGGTCTTAATGCTCCACGGTCATACGAAAAACGTAAAGCACGGCACGAGCGTCCTTGAATATTACGGCAGAGAAAAGGGTGTCGACCTTATTCTTTACGGTCACACTCACAGCCGCGATATAAGGCGTATAGACGGGGAAAAACCGTTTTATATCTTCAACCCCGGAAGCATAGGAGCCTCGTTTTACCATAATCCGTCGTTCGGATATATTGATACTGTAAACGGACAGTTTGTTTTGAATATTGTCGATTACGTTTGAAACCTCGAACACCTAATTGTAGGGGGCGACGTCCTCGACGCTTCGAAAAAAACGTTGAAATTTCGAAAAGGAAAAAATATGAAATACGTAAGTATAAGCAAAAACAAATACGCAGCGATGCTTGCAACGCTTTTTGGTGTTCTTACCGTCGTATTTCTTGTCATTTCGACACTTGACTTGTTTTTCAGGGGAATATTTGAGGTTTTGGCGCTTGCCTGCGCGGTTGTAGTAATTCAGATCGCGCAAAGAAATCTTATGTCGTATTACGAATACATTCTCGATCCGTCAGACGAGCTTCTTACCTATAACCGCCTGACGGTCATTCAGGTCGTCGGCAGACGAAAGACCTCGGTTTTTACCGCCCCGCTGACGAATCTGACCGAGGTGATTCCGTATACGAAAATGAAGAATATCGAAAAGGAATACGGCAAAATAGGTAAGAAAATGTCCTTTTGCCCCGATATAAAGCCGAAAGAAAGCTGCCTCATTATCTTTGAGGACGGAGAGGAGCTGACGATACTTCGTCTGCAGTGCGGTTCGGATTTTATGGCGGCACTTGAGGAGCGCAAGGGAATTTGATATAAAAAGTCGGTTTTTGTCAGAAAGGTATTGTAAAAATCCCTTACATTATGTTATAATATAAGATACGAAAATTTTGCTCGGAGGACATTATGGAGAGAGTTTCAAAAATAAACTACTACCTCGATATCGCAGAAACCGTTGCAAAGCGAAGCACCTGCCTTCGCAAGCACTACGGAGCTATAATAGTAAAAAACGACTGTATCGTTTCGACGGGTTACAACGGCTCGCCGAGAGGCAGAAAAAACTGCTCAGATATAAACTACTGTATGCGCGATAAGCTCAATATCCCGAGAGGCGAAAGATACGAAATGTGCCGTTCAATTCACGCCGAGGCGAACGCGATCATTTCCGCGTCCCGAGAGGAAATGATAGGCTCGACTCTTTATATGGCCTGCATCGACGCCAAAACGGGTGAGCTTGCGTCGGGGACTTCAAGCTGCGCTATGTGCAAAAGACAGGTTATAAATGCAGGCATTGAGTACGTCGTTATCCGCGATACGCCTGACGAATACCGCATAATCAAGGTTACCGACTGGATAGAGAACGATGACAGCTTAAGCGGTCAGTTCGGCTATTAAGGTGAAAAAATTTGGGTAAAAATAAGAAAAACTCACTCAAAAGAGAAAGAAATCAAAAAGCAAGGCTGAAGCGCCAAAGACGGAAGAGGTTGACCCTTATTATTGCGTTTACCGCTTTGATCATCGCCGTGACCGTTGTTGCGATAATAGTAAACAATCCGCCCGAGCGCGTATTCAAATACGATAAGGGCGCGTTTATCGACCCTGACAGCGGCAAGACCTACTGTCCTGCCGACACATCAGCGTACCTTATTAAAACCGAGTTTTATAAGAGCAATTACTACGGAAAAATGGGCGGCGACAAGGTCTATACGATCCCCGGTTTCAAGAATAAGAGCTGGCTCGTAAGAAGACTGACCGACGATCTGTATCAGTTATATTATGAAGAGAGCGTGACGCTTCCGACAATTTCCGAATTTGAGCCGACGGGACTTTATATCTTCGTTGACGCTCCGCTCATTATCGACCGCGAGGAAATAACCGATAAAACCGAGATCGGCAATATCGTTTCGATTTTAACGGACGGCGAAAAGGCAGAAAAGCCCGAGGGAATATCAGAGACGTATTCAATGCGCTTCGTCTCCGAAAAATACGGTCATATGTATTTCTGCTTTGAATACGTTGTGACCGAAAACGGAAGCTATTTCTACGACCACCTTTCGTTCTCTTACATAAAGTCAAACGGTATACTCGACAGCTATGTCGCTTCCTTAAAGGAGAACAGCGGTGAGTGAATTTGAATTAAGAAAGCTTGATTTGGGATATGCTCCGATGCTGTCGCTTCTTGAGAAGGAGTGCTTTTCTTGTCCTTGGAGCGAGGAGAGCTTCCGCGAGTGTCTTAATAACGACAGATTTTATTTCGTCGGACTTTTTGAAAACGACGAGCTTATCGGCTACGGCGGACTAACAACCGTTCTTGACGAGGGCGATATTGCGAATATCGCAGTAAGAACCGACAAGCGCGGTAAGGGCTATGGAAAAAAACTTCTGACCGCTCTGTGTGCTGAAGCTCAAAAACGCGGAATCGTTTATCTTCACCTTGAAGTAAGAGAAAGCAATTATCCCGCGCGGCATCTATATGAAAGCTGCGGATTTGATGTTGACGGAACAAGAAAAAATTACTATAAAAGACCGCTTGAAAATGCGGTGCTAATGACGAAAAAGCTATGAAGATACTATCCATTGAAAGCTCCTGCGACGAAACCTCGGCGGCAGTCGTCGAGATGGGAGAGGAAAGGAAGATCCTTTCAAACATCGTCGCGTCGCAAATTGAAACACACGCCCTGTACGGCGGAGTCGTGCCCGAAATCGCAAGCCGAGCACACAGTGAGGTTATCTCGAAGATAACCTATGAGGCGCTTGAAAAGGCGGGCGTCACTCTTGACGATATTGACGCCGTCGGCGTGACCAACCGCCCGGGACTGATCGGTGCGCTTCTTGTCGGCGTGAATTTTGCAAAATCACTTGCGCTGTCGAAAAATATTCCGCTCGTCCCTGTTCATCACATAAGAGGACATATCGCGGCAAATTACCTTTGCTATCCCGACCTCAAGCCGCCGTTTTTGGCGCTCGTCGTTTCGGGCGGACACACGTCACTTATAGAGGTGCGCGATTATACCGACCTTGAGACCGT
>JAZSHF010000042.1:0-12488 GCA_045533115.1 Eubacteriales bacterium | reverse complement strand
CTGCCTGTTCCTCGGAACCGTCGATCCAGACGATCTTGTCAGGCTGAGTCATAGCAGCCATCTCGTCGATCCAGCTTAAAACATGAACATTCTTAGTCATTTTGGGTTGTCTCCTTTATGATATTGATAATTTAATTCCACAGATCAATACTTGTAAGAAGATGGAATTACCATCTTCCCCCATTTTAATTATACACCTTTTTTAGCGGAATTGGTTAATGAATTGTTAATTTAATTGAGCTACGCTGAATTTACTTGTTAAAAAAGGACTTATCCTTTGACATTATGGGTAAATAATGGTATAATATACTCATAATTTACCGGAGGTTTATATGTTCAAAAAACTTTTTTCGATACTTACCGTATCGCTTTTAATTATGTCGGTAATTCCTTTTGCTTCGTTTGCAGACGAACCGCTCACCGCATTGGCAGCAAACGCCCCCGGCGGTAACGTAACTACGGTAGACGAGCTGATTTCTGCGCTCGGCGGAAACGGGATCACCTATCAAAACGGCGTTATATCCGTTATCAAAGACGTTGTTCTTTCGTCAAGCGTAAATATAACGTCGGGAACCTATACAATCATTGGCGAAGGTGCAAGCATTAAGGGCGACTTTGACGGCGACCTTTTCGTATTATCTGGAGAAGGAACGGTGCTGACTCTCGGCGACCCTACCGCCATTGAAAACAAATCCGACCTCGTTTTTGACGGCGGCAACACCGTCCGTGAGGGAAGCATATTCAGAGTCGAGCAGGGAGCGAAGCTCGAAATGCACACCTCGGTCGTTATCAAGAACGCGGTGACGAGCGTGTCCGGTGCGGCTGTATATAACGAGGGCGAATTTACTATGTACGGCGGCGAGATCGAAAA
Source organism: Eubacteriales bacterium (assembly GCA_045533115.1). Classification (GTDB taxonomy): domain Bacteria; phylum Bacillota; class Clostridia; order Oscillospirales; family CAG-272; genus Colimorpha_A. The sequence continues at coordinate 11,617 of JAZSHF010000042.1, read as the reverse complement.
CTGCCGAGCTTCCTCGTCGGGCGGGGCAATTTACAGCGACGGAGAGCTGACGCTTGCCTCGGGATATATCGAAAACTGCTCGGCAAATCACGGCGGAGCAGTATATACAGAAGGCAAATCCACTCTCGTCGGAATGAAGATTTCCGGTTGCAAGGCAACAAACGGCGGCGCGATATTCAATGCAGGCGAAATGCAGTATAAGGGCGCGACTGTGACCGAATGCTCGGCAAGCAAGGGCGGAGCCCTTTATAACAGCGGAAAGACTGTTATATCGGGCGGCGCGATAAATAACAATAAGGCAGAAAACGGCGACGGCGGCGGAATATTCAGCTCGTCCGAGCTTGAGCTTTCGGGCTGGGTCGTCACCGACAATTCGGCAAAAAACGGCGGGAATATATATAACAGCGGTAATGCAACGACGGGCGAGAACTTTGCTGCCGTCAGCGGAACGGCAACTGAAAAGGGCGGAAACATATATAACGACGAGCTTGGAATCTTCACACAGTCGTCAGGTGCCGTCAATCTTGGGGAAGCCGTATACGGCGGAGGAGTATATAACCTCGGAACCTATAATCTCGGCGCTGGAATCTATTCCAATAAGGCGCAGGTGGCAGATGGTATATTGAATCACGGCAAGGTCGTCCTTACCGGTATGGGATACTGCGAAAAGGGAGACGATATCTTCGTCGTGCTGACACCCGAAAATAAGCATTCGATCGTTGTAGCTGAAAACTGGGAATATAGCAAGAAGCCGGTCTCTGTATCGTGCGGTGTTTTCAGTGACGGAAAATATACCTACTCGCATTCGAGCGGTGACAAAATTCTTGATATAAAGGGCGAAGTCAACGTTGGCAAGCGCTTTATGCTTCACGCTTCCGATAGCGGGCTCGTTCTTTCGCATAACGGGATTCTCGAGAAAGCACCCGCATCGGTTTCGAAAACGCTTACGACGGTTATCTGCGTAGCTTTCGCATATCCGCTTGTAACTGCGGTGATAGTTTTCGTTATTCGCTATTTTGACAAAAAGAAGCTGTGTCGTCAAACGGAGACAAAATGAAGAAAGAATATTCAAGGTTTGGAAAAAGCAATTTTTTCGAGGGAATAGTATCACTTCGAGCACTTATTTCGGTTTGCGTAAACGAAAGTAAGAACGACAGACGGATAAATACCGTCTATTATTCCACCGAACGCGCCAAAAAGGAGAAGAAGGAGCTTTCGTGGCTTATGCACAGAAGCGAGGAGCTCGGTTTTGATATCAAGCTTACGGAGCCTGAAGTTATCGACGAAATTGCAACGGGCAATACTCACGGCGGTATAATTGCCGATTGTACCGACAGAACGCTCCTGACCACAGATCCTACACGTATAAAGGATAACGGCTTTTTCGTTATGATAGAGGGCATCGAGGATCCGTATAATTTCGGCTACGCGCTCCGCTCTCTGTATGCAGCAGGTGCTGACGGAGTTCTTCTCGGGAAGCGTAATTGGATGAGCGCGGCGGGCGTCGTTTGCCGTGCATCGGCGGGTGCATCGGAGCTTATTGACGTGTATTCCGACGAAACTTTCGAAAATGCAGTTGACGTTTTCAAAAGTAAAGGATATAATATCGTCTGTGCCGATATAGAAAATTCGGTTCCTATATACGAAGCCGATCTTACACGCCCAATACTCCTCGTTATCGGCGGAGAAAAGCGCGGAATATCGCGCTCAATCCTCGAAAAAGCCGACAGCATAGTGAGGATCGAATACGGGCGGGGCTTTGATGCGGCACTCTCCGCGGCATCCGCAGCAACCGTCATAGGTTTTGAGGTTTTAAGACAGAAAAACTATTGATTTTTTTCTCCGAATGGAGTATCATGAATGTATAAAATTTTTGGAGGACGTTATGAAAGCAGTAATTTCGGTAACAGGCCGCGACAGTATGGGCATTATCGCAAAGGTTAGTGCCGCTTGCGCAGAATATAAGGCGAATATCGTTGATATTTCGCAGTCGGTATTAAGCGAATATTTCGCGATGATAATGATCGTTGATATAAGCACCCTGACGGTGCCGTTTGCATCGTTTATAGACACAATGTCGGCGCTCGGCGAGGAAAACGGACTCGTTATACATACGATGCACGAGGACATTTTCAATTCAATGCACAGTATCTGAGGTGGGCTCAATGATAGATATGAAAAATATCCTCGAAACGATCAATATGATCCGTGAGGAAAACCTTGATATAAGAACTGTAACGATGGGAATCTCGCTATACGATTGTGTAAGTGAGGACGAAGACAAGCTCTGTGCCAAGGTCTACGATAAGATCACAAGAACCGCAGAAAAGCTCGTTCCGACAGCCTGCGATATCGAAAAGCAGTACGGTATCCCGATAATCAACAAAAGAATTTCTATAACACCAATATCCCTTGTCGGCGGAGATATCTCCGAGGACGGCTATCTGAAGCTCGCAAAAACGCTTGACCGCGCGGCACGTGATCTCGGCGTAAACTTTATTGGCGGTTATTCAGCTCTCGTGCAGAAGGGAATGACGAAGGGCGCAGACCGCCTGCTTAACGTTATCCCCTACGCGCTTAACGAAACAGAGCGCGTCTGCTCGTCGGTCAACGTTGCGTCGACAAAAGCGGGTATCAATATGGATGCCGTCGCGCGAATGGGACATATAATAAAGAAAACCGCGTCTTTGACTGCTGACAGAGAATCTATCGGATGCGCAAAATTCGTCGTATTCGCAAACGCGCCCGAGGATAACCCCTTCATGGCAGGCGCGTTCCACGGCGTAGGCGAGCCCGAGACCGTAATTAACGTCGGCGTGTCGGGGCCGGGCGTTGTTTCAAGCGCTATAAAGCGCGCGGGCGACTGCTCTTTCTCCGAGCTTGCCGATCTTATCAAAAAGACGGCGTTCAAGATAACCCGTATGGGACAGCTCGTTGCTTGTGAAGCGTCAAGCCGACTCGGCGTGCCGTTCGGTATCGTAGACCTTTCACTTGCACCGACCCCCGCAATAGGCGACTCGGTCGCACACATTCTCGAGGGAATGGGGCTCGAATCGGTCGGCGCTCCCGGCACGACAGCCGCGCTTGCGCTTCTTAATGATGCGGTCAAAAAAGGCGGTGTAATGGCGTCCAGCTTCGTAGGCGGACTTTCGGGAGCATTTATCCCCGTATCCGAGGACGCGGGAATGATAGACGCAGTCGCAAAGGGCGCACTCACGATTGAAAAGCTCGAGGCGATGACGGCAGTATGCTCGGTCGGACTCGATATGATCGCAGTATCGGGCGACACGTCGGCAGATACGATAAGCGGAATAATTGCAGACGAGATATCGATAGGCGTTGCCAATACCAAAACAACGGCTGTCCGCATAATCCCCGTTGAGGGCAAGGACGTCGGTGAAACAGTCAGCTTCGGAGGTCTTCTCGGCTATGCTCCGATAATAAACGTAAATCCCTATTCCTGTCAGAAATTTATCGCACGCGGCGGACGTATCCCCGCGCCGATACATAGCTTGAAGAACTGACAAATTTTCCCTGAAAATCAATATATGCATAAGAAAAACTCCTTCGCGTCAATACTTAAAACAGTACGATGCGGAGGAGTTTTATGTATTACAGTAAGGTTGAAATTTGCGGAGTAAATACGGCAAATCTGCCGACGTTAAGCGATGAAGAGAAAAGGGAATTGCTCCTAAAAAGCAAGAAGGGAGACGGAGAAGCAAGGCGGATGCTGATAGACGGAAACCTGCGTTTAGTGCTGAGTATAGTACAAAGGTTTACAAATAGGAAGGAAAACGTCGACGACCTGTTTCAGGTAGGCTGCGTCGGCCTTATTAAAGCCGTTGATAACTTCAATATCGATCTCGACGTCAAATTTTCCACCTATGCCGTGCCGATGAATATTCCGTTATGAAAAAAGCACCTGCCGAAGCAGGGGCAAAAGAAAAACAGCCACCGAAGTGGCTGTTTAGGTAGTAATCATTCTTCCGAAGCAGGATCTTCCTCGGCTGCCTCCGCCTCAATAACGGGTATGGCGTCGGACTTCTTGCCCTTGATCGCGCCGACGATCATATCAGCAAGGTCAATGGCGGCTTCAACGATGAGCGATACCCCTATGAATATCCAAACGATGTTCTTTACAACGTTGAACACTATGAGAATGGCAACGAGGATAGTGATGAGTGCGCTGATGAGTGAAACGATGAAATACTGCTTGTTTCTCACTTTCTCAACAGCCTTTTCGAGCTTCTGATAGCCCGTGTAGAGTATAACAGCACCGATGAATATTGCAACGTAATCGATAAGCTTTTCGGTGAAGTTATTATAAACGATAAGGAAAACACCGATCGAAAGAGAAACAAGCGCGCCGGTAAGCCCGCCTTTTTCAGCCTCCTCGGGTTTAGCGACGAAGTACTTGATAAGCGAAATTATGCCGGATATTCCGATAAATGCACCTGCAATTATCATAATAATGGAGATGAACGAGCTGTGGTCAATTAGAAGAAGCACACCGACGATTATCTCGATAAGACAGATTATACCGCTGTTTGCATTTTTTAGAAACTTTTTCATTTTGTTTCCTCCTGTATTTCTATAGCTTGATTATACTACTTTTTTATCGGTTTTTCAATACCTTTCTTTTATTTTCGGCAATTTTATATCCGAAAAGGAAGATAAGATAGGATATCGAAAGATAAACGATGCTGTTTCCTATATAGGAATATACCGTTCTGTGTGAATACGTGTTCACATTCGCCGTGACGTATCCCGTTTTAAGAGGAGCGAGTATCGAAATTATCCTGCCCTTGTCGGTAATGACCGACGAAACGCCGGTATTCGCCGCACGCACGATATATCTGCCGCTCTCGATAGCGCGAAGAACGGCGTGACCGTTATGCTGATATACGGCGGCGGAGTCCTTGTACCACGAGTCGTTCGTTGCGAGAATTATAAGCTCCGCGCCGTCCCTGACGTTTTCAAGCGTAAGCGATTCGTATATCGAATCGAAGCAGATGAGCGAGCCGATATTTCCAAGCTCGGTGACGAATATGTTAGTGCCTTTTCCCGCCGTTAGGCTGTCATTAAGCATATTTATCTCACTCAGATGCGGAAGTATGGCGTTCATCAAGGCAGGCATCGGAAGATACTCTCCGAACGGAACGAGATGCCGTTTTGAATACACCGTGTCATAAAGCTCGCCGCTCGGCGTAAACATAAATATTGAGTTATAGGTATCTTCGCCATCGGAATAAAACGCGCCGACGGCTATATAAATGCCGAGATCCTTTGACAGCGCTTTAAGCCGCGCGACGATAGATACTTCGTACGTCAGGTCGCAGATCAGCACGGTTTCGGGGAAGACGACGAGCTTCGCACCGCTTTTCGTTACCGCTTCGGTTGTGAGCTCTTCATAGCGCGAAAGGGAATTGTAGACCGAGTCGTTTGCCCATTTGTCGGTCGAGCTGATATTTCCTTGGATCGCCGCAACGGGAAATGAATTTTTCGGCTCGTTTTTGACGTTCAAAAGGACGGTTCCGAAAACGAAGTTGAAAACGAATACCGACGCGCCGATAAGCGCATAGATTCGGGAGAATTTTATCTTATCCTTGTTCAGTACCGCAAGTGCGAAAAAACCGCTGATAAGCACGATCACGAAGCTGACACCGAGCGAGCCCCAAACAGACGATGACTGAACGATCGGCAGTATCTTGTACTGACCGACTGCGAGCCGCGCCCACGGTACGCCGAACCAAAAGAAGTTCTGTCCCCATTCCATAATGACCCAAAGGGACGCCGCAGCAAATGGAGCGAAAAGCGGATGCCTGTCCTTTATCGCAAGTCGGTACAGCATAGGAACGAAAGCCGTTCCGACGCCTTGAAGGAGCGACATTCCGATTATTGCCGTAATAATGACTGCAACGCTTCCGAGCCCGTTCAGCCCCGCAAAATCAAGGGGATACAGGTAGCAAAACCAATGGTATACTACGCCGAGATATCCGAGGGAGAAGCAAAGCCCGTGACGATATGGGTTTTTGCATTTTATCGCGGCAATGAATAACGGTGCAAGCGTGAAATACGGAAGAAAAAAGAGGAAATCGAATATATACGGCATCGCGGTAAGAACGCCGCAAATAAGCATTATAAGATAGCTCATTACTTGCCACCGAATATCGAGAGCTTAACGCCGTCAAAGAGCGATAGGAAATAAACGCTTTCCTTTTTTACCGTAAATACGCGTCCGTTAAGATACGAAAAAAAGCCGTCACAGTCAAAGGATAAAAAGTACGAGCAAAGAGCCTGATACTTGTATCCGCCTCGCTTCGCATCCTTGTTTATCCCGTATTTCCCGTCGCCGAGAAGGGGATGACCGATTGAGGAAAGATGCGCTCTTATCTGGTGAGTTCTTCCCGTCAGAAGTTCGACTTCAAGCAACGACAGATTGTCCTTTGTCCCAAGCACCTTGTATCTTGTCACGATCTCCTTTGCTCCCCTTCGGTAGGTCGGATAAACGTTCACGGTGTTGGTGCTCGAATTTTTAATCAGATAACCCTTAAGAGTATCGCTTTTCTTTTGAGGAATGCCGTTTACGGCGCATAGATATTTCTTTATAAGCTTGCGTTCCTTTATGACCGCGTTCATTTCGCGGAGCGCTTCGGCGTTTTTTGCCGCAATAACGATACCGGCGGTGTTGCGGTCGATTCGGTTGCAAAGCGCAGGGGCGAAGGACTGCTCCGAGCTTGGATCGTACTCGCCCTTTTTGTATAAGTATGCCTGAACCTGAGTTATAAGATTGTTAGTATCGTTATCCTCGTCGGAATGAACCGAAAGCCCAGCGGGCTTGTCGCAAAGGAGAATATTGTCGTCCTCGTAAACTATTCCGAATATCGGCGTTATATGGGCAAGCGTGCTCTCTATATTATTTTCGGTATCAAAAAGCTCGTCCGGCAGAAAAAGCTGAACGGTGTCGCCCTCGTTCAGCATTTGTGAGATCTCGGCGCGCTTGCGGTTGACCTTGATCTTTTTTGTCCTTATAGACTTGTACATAAGCGACGGCGGCATATTTTTTACAGCCTTGGTAAGAAACTTGTCAAGGCGCTGACCGGCGTCGTTTTTTCCGATTTCGAGAATTTTCATTTTGCTTTTCAAAAATGCCGCTCTACTGCGGATAGAGCGGCATTTTATTAACCTCTGTCCTTAAATATCGGCTCGGGAAGCTCATCTTCCTCGTCGTCACCGTCAGGGTTGCGCTCCTTAGCACCGACCTCGTCGCTGACGTAATAGGGGTCTATCATTATTTCCTTGATCTTGGGATATGCCGCGTAAATTCCCATGAAGGTCGTGAGCGAAACGAGGAATATTACGGGAAGAACGAGACCGACGGGGAATATGAATGTCATTATTATATAGTCAATAAACCAGACCGCCGCGCCGCCGAGGAATGCAACGATATTCCGCTTGAATCCGAGAAGCGAGAATATAAAGGAGTTTTTGAGTATCTTGTAGATAGAAAGATCAAACGTCACGAGAAGAATATACATATAGCTTCTCATCATAACGTAAAGCATCGCAACGACGAGCATCGCGCCGAAAAGGAAGCTCGCAACACCGCCCGCACCGCTGAAGAAGAACAACACGTCGTAGGCGATCACTGCGATCATTATTATATCAATAATGCCAAGAAGAAGAGCCTGCTTCCAGTTGCGCTTGATACAATACTTGATATCGGAAATAAGAGTAGTCGACTCACCCTTTACGATGTTACGCATAACGTAGGCAACGCAGGCATTGACAATGCCGAACGTGAATATCACAAGGAGCGTCAGCGCATAAAAAACGTAAGTGGCTCTCGTCGGTACAGTAACCTCTGTCTGAACACCGTGAACACCCATCAGGGCTGCAGAAACCGGGTCCTTGATCCCGCCTGCCGTGAGCGCGCCGTATATCGGGCCGAAGAGCGAGGAGGTCGCAGCCGTCGTGTGAACGTTCAGGTTGCCCGTCATCGCGTAAAGACCGAAAAGAATGGGGAAGTTGCCGAGGAACATAAATACGTTCAGGGCGAACATCATATTGAAGTTCGTCGAGAAATAGCGGAAAAATCTGCCGATAGTCTTCGGCTTTGCCGCTTCCTCCTTCGTGATCCCCTTGCCGTTGCCGCGGGGATTGAACATTTCGTAAAGAAGATGCTTCTTTGGTTTTTTATTATCGTTGAGTGCCACTTTTTAACGTCCTTTTTAAGATCAAATTTTGAAATACATGAGCAAAAGATACGTCCCGACCGAAACCGCGACAGCGGTCACGGCAGAAGAGAGATACGTTTTGAAGAAATTAATACAGGCGGGATTTTTTATCAGCTTTTCGGGATCGGGCGACGCCGTACTCATTGATCCCCGCAAAACGGTTGCTTCCTTTGAAAGAATGACGAATGTTGCTCCGACAAAAACCGTTATGATAAGAACTGCCGCGTGCGTAAAGGCAACGTGCTCCGAGATGCAGTAACGAATTGTAAGGCGTCCGAAAACGGCACCCGTGTAAAGTGTCGTCATAGCGCCTACGGCACAGGCGTAGATCGTATAAGCCGACAAAAACAAGAGCGTCAGAGGAGCAAGCACGGAGAAGGCAAGTCCGACAAGCTCGGAAAAAGAAAAATTCTCCGATATGTTCATCCTGTCGCAGGGAAAGAGCTCCGCGCGGTAAGCGAAAAAGAGACCTGCGGAAATTGACGCGCCGATCAAAAAAATTCCGGCGTAAAAGAGATAATATTTTATGTTTGCTTTCATTTTCATCACCGATAACAGTATATGTCAGTCTTGAAATGAAAATTACACTAATGATTTTAGCATATTATTCGATATAAATCAATATGATATTAAAATTTTACATTTTGACGCTTTTTGTGATCCCCCATATACTGTAAAGAAAAAGTAAGGAGGGAAACTATGATAATACACACAGTAAAAAAAGGCGACACGTTATATAAGATCTCGCGTATGTATAACGTGCCGATAAGCCGTATAGAAGCCGACAACGGTATAAAAAAGGGCAGATATCTCGTAATCGGCGAGGACCTTGTTATAAACAATGAGGGTAGAGCGTATACGGTGAAGGAGAGCGATACCTTATATTCGATTGCCGAAAGCAACGGTGTAACGGTAAACGCGCTTCTTCGCAGCAATCCGTCACTTATGGGAAATCCGCTGATATTCCCGGGGCAAACTCTGTACATAGTGGAGCCGAGTGAAAACGAAATAGTGGTAAACGGTTACGCCTACCCGTTTATTACCGAAAGCGAGCTTAGGCGCGCTCTGCCGTTTTTGAGCTACCTGACGGTATTTACCTACGGCTTCCGCGAGGACGGAACACTTATCGAGCCGGACGACGAACGGCTGATAGAAATAGCAAAAAGCTACGGAGTATCCCCGATAATGCTCCTCTCAACCTTGACCGACGAGGGAGTATTCAATAACACGCTGTCGGGAATGTTGTTTGACAGCGAGGAGCTGCAGGATATACTTATCGAGGAGCTTATAAATACCGCACAACAAAAGGGCTTTGAGGGGATCGAGATCGACTTCGAGTTCATTCCCCGCGAGGACAGAGAGGGATACGTAAAGTTCCTTTCTCGCCTGAAAACCGCGATGAACGAGGTCGGACTTCCCCTTTTTGTCGCACTCGCTCCTAAAACGTCAGACAGCCAGCCGGGGCTTCTTTACGAGGGACACGATTATGCAGGAATCGGCGAGGTTGCCGATTACGTAATACTTATGACGTACGAATGGGGCTATCAGTTCGGTCCCCCCCTCGCCGTCGCACCCATAAACAACGTAGAAGAGGTCGTTCGGTACGCGACGAGCGTTATTCCGTCAGAGAAAATTCTTCTCGGCGTCCCGAATTACGGCTACGATTGGCCGCTTCCTTACGTTAAGGGCGAAACCGAAGCAAAAGGACTTTCGACAACCGCCGCATTCGATCTTGCATATCAAAAGGGCGCGACAATTATGTTCGACGAGGAGTCACAGGCACCGTATTTTAATTATTACGATGAAAACGGCGTCGAGCACGTCGTCTGGTTCGAAAATGCCAGAAGCGTTCAGGCGCGGCTCGATCTTGTCGATAAGTATTCCCTCGGCGGAATCTCGATCTGGCAGATAATGCGGTATTTCCCGCAGCTCTATTCGCTTCTCGGAAGTCAGTTCGAAAGCTTATGATCTACGTAAGGAATCCGTTTTACTTTGTAGGGCGGGGGCTTGCTCCCGCCGTGAACAAAAAGACAGAGGCATAAACCTCTGTCTTTTATAATTACTGAACCTTATACCCGTCCTTAAGAGTAACGGTGCGAATGAACGTTCCGGGGTTCTTAGAATCGGGCGTAAAGTAACCGGTACGAACGAACTGGAAGCTCGTTTCTGCCTTCGCGTCCATGAGGCACGGCTCAACCTTTGCGCCTTCAACCTTAACAGCGGAATTGCGGTTAAGATAATCGTCGTAGGTCTTGTCCTCGGGGATGTCGCCCGTGTTAGCGATGGTAAAGAGCTTGTCGTAAAGCATAACGGTCGCGTCGGACGCAAAAGAGCTCGAGAGCCAATGGATCGTTCCCTTGATCTTTCTGCCGTCTACAGGGTTGCCGTTTCCGCTTTCAAGATCGGCGGTACAGCGAAGCTCGACTACGTTTCCGTTTTCGTCCTTGACGATCTCATTGAGCTTAATGATGTAAGCGCCCATAAGACGAACCTCGCCGTCGGGCTTAAGACGGAAGAACTTGGGAGGCGGAACCTCGGCAAAGTCACTGCGGTCGATGTAAAGCTCTCTAGTAAAGGGGACCTTTCTTGTTCCGGCGTTTTCGTCGTTCGGGTTGTTGGAGACTTCAAAATATTCGGTCTTGTCCTCGGGATAGTTAGTGATGACCACCTTAACGGGATCAAGAACCGCAATTCTTCTCTCTGCCGTTCTGTTAAGCTCGTCGCGGATGCAGTAGTCGAGAAGCTCGATATCGACGATGCTGAACGACTTAGCTACACCTGCACGGCGAACGAAATCGAAAATAGCCGAAGGAGTAAATCCGCGTCGACGGAGACCGCAAATTGTAGGCATACGGGGATCGTCCCAGCCGTCAACGAGCTTTTCCTCAACGAGCTTGCGGAGATATCTCTTGCTCATTACGGTGTAAGTCACGTTAAGACGTGCAAACTCTCTCTGCTTCGGCTTGGGATTGAATATATCGACGTTATCAACGACCCACTCGTAAAGCGGACGGTGATTTTCGAACTCGATGGAGCAAAGGGAATAGGTAATCCCCTCAAGTGCGTCCTGAATTGGGTGCGCGAAATCGTAAAGGGGATAAATGCACCACTTGTCGCCCTGACGGTGATGACTCGTGTGAACGATACGGTAGATGGCGGGGTCGCGCATATTCATATTCGGCGATGCCATATCTATCTTCGCGCGAAGCGTGCGCGAGCCGTCGGGGAACTCGCCGTTCTTCATTCTCTCAAAGAGGTCAAGGTTCTCCTCAACGCTTCTGTCTCGGTAGGGACTGTTCTTGCCGGGCTCGGTAAGAGTGCCTCTGTATTCTTTCATCTCGTCCGCAGAAAGGTCGCAAACGTACGCCTTGCCGTCCTTT
>JAZSHF010000004.1:0-9100 GCA_045533115.1 Eubacteriales bacterium | reverse complement strand
GGTTTTCTTGCCGGTGTCTTTGCAGGGAATCTTTCCATTTTGAAGCATCCACGCGCATTTACGTTTGCTGATATGCAGGATCTTGCAGATCTGCTCTGCGGTGAGCTTCTCACTTGGCATTGCGTCTTCTCCCTTTCATACGCTTTTCCCAGTCAGGTTCATCGTCGGTGGTTTCGACGAGGTAATCTATAAGGTCTGCCTTACTGATAAGGCGTTTCCCTCGGTATATGTATGCCGTCAGCTTGCCCTCTTTGATGAGTCTTTGGAAAGTATTCTTTCCGATGTGCGACCATCTTGCCGCTTCTATGACGGTGAGCACGTCGGGACATTTACGGAGCAGGTGCTCCAGCCCTTTTGTCTTTTCTTCTATTGTCATTGTTGCGACTCCTTTCTGCTTTGTCAGCACAAAGGATATCACAAAGAAACGTAAAGTCCAGAGAGAATCGGGGAGGAATCCAATTATTTTATTTCTGCCTTTCAGTTTGCTACCACTTTTCCGAAATCACCCCTATTTTGTACGTATTTTGCTCTTTTCTCAAGGACGGACAAGGACGGCGAAGGACAAAAAGAAACTGATTATGTGTCACACCCGAGAAAACCACCTCGGGGTTCGAATTGTGACGGCTTTTTGACACTTTTTCGGTCACTTGAAAAAGCTTTCGAACTGTGATATAATTGTTTTATAAGAATTTTACGTTCTGCAGAACAAAAAAGTGACCGCCCGTCCCTCTGGCCTTGCATTAGCCGTGCATTTTTCTCGGAAGGGGCAAGAAAGCGGTCACTAATTGCTTAATTTTTGCGGAAATTAGGGACAGTGAGAGACAGTGAGAGCCTGCTTTACAGTTGCTCGAAATCAGTTTGCGCTCACGCGCACGAGGGTTCGAATCCCTCTCTCTCCGCCAAACAGACCGCAGTTCTCACGAATTGCGGTCTTTCATTTCTTATCGGGAGGAATAAAATGTTCATAAACGATACTTTGTTTTGCTGTTTATCGCAAGAAAAACAAGACAGAATAAAAACAGATATTGATCGTGGGGACTATCGTACCATATACCTCAATCAAAAAAATTTGATAGAAGAAAAAAACGGATATCGTTGCAACCAATGCGGGAAATTTTATCCGTTTCTAACAATTGAATATCAAAATAAATCACTGGCTCCCGAAGCTATATCCAAAATTAAGAGAAAACCGATGAAACACAAAAAGACTTCCGATATTTTTTGTGGCGATCATTATTACGCACAAAGCAAAAGGACTCTTCAAAGATATGAATTGACGAGTAATGGGTCGGCAACCCCGACAGACGAGTTTCCTATAAGCGTGGATCTGTTTCATGCAATTATATCCCAAGAGGATCGGTATGTTGCGATTGAAAACTTCAGCGGAACAATTGAGATTATTGATACGAATTCCAAATCATCCATCACAAAAAAGAAGAACTGCAAAATAAACGGAGCGTTTATTTTTTCAAAAGAAAAAGAGTTGCTGTATTTTGAAAATAACGCGATAAAAAGATGGGATTTTGAAGAAAATGCGGAAAACGAGACTTGGAGCGTGCCGTTGGAATGGATACCATTGGACGATGGAAAAGCATTGCCGTGTGTTTGCAATAATATTATTTACAACAGCACAAGTGATTCCTATCTGTTTCAGTGTTCACTAAAAAACAAAACATACGCTGTTTTTATAAAAAACAACAAACCAATAAAAACAGTGCTCCTCCCACAGATACCAACACTATGTAAACTTATTTACGTAAAAGAATTAAATATCTATACCTTCGTTTCAAATGATCAAATCTATATATGCGATGAAGAATTTAAAACGATCGAGTCTTTTCCCTATCCGGATATCATTCACATTTCCAATGGCGGTGGTTTGTTTCCAATTACCCGTCAAAGCTCCGGTTATCCTATCAGGACATTTTTATCGCCTGACGGAAGATGGATATTGCTTGATTACTTCAATTATGTATTTCTTATGGATCATAAGGATTACACCTTGAAGCATTGCATCTATTCATATACAGGAAAAGCAGTGAACCATATTGGGTTCTTAGATTCCAATCGGTTTTGGTATACTTGGGGTAACTCAACCTATATTCAAGAAATCGATGAATAATCTAATCATAAGGGCTGACCGTGTGGTCAGCCCTTTCCTTATGCCCTTTTCACCCCAACGCTTTACTCATCGCGGCGCCGGTGTCCGCTTTGGTGACGGCATCAAGGTGGCTGTAGATATTGGCGGTAGTGGATATCAAATATCCTCACACATTGGTCCGTCAAGATACTTTTTCTCAGGCGGGGGTGTTTTATCTATCAGTTTGTAATAGATATGAATTTCTCTTGGCTCCTTGCTATACTTGCCGGGGCACTTATCAACCGTAACAAACTCTATGAGCTCCATACACATTTCTCTTGTCAGTGTATATTTACTTGACAAGCTCGCGGATAACGTATCCCGCCATCATAAGCCCCGCGCTCGACGGTACATACGATATCGACGCGGGCACACGCTCGCCCGTGCGAACGGGCTCCTCAGTGCTGAAAAGCACGGGAAGCGAGGTTATTCCTATATTTTTCAGTTCCCGTCTCATCACTCTCGCAAGAGGACAGACCGAGGTCTTTTTTATGTCGGTTATCTGAAACTTCGACGGATCAAGCTTGTTGCCCGTTCCCATTGACGAAATGATCTTAACGCCGTTTTCGCTCGCCCACTTTATGATAAGAAGCTTTGACGAAACCGTGTCGATGCAGTCGATAATAAAGTCGGGGCGATGCTTTTCAAGAAGCGCCACATAGTTCGACGCGTCAACGAAAAGCTGCTCGGAAACAGCTTCGCACTCGGGATTTATCATCAGTGCCCGCTTCATCATAATTTCCGCCTTGCCCTGCCCGACCGTCGTCGTGTCGGCGATAAGCTGGCGGTTGATGTTTGACCGCGACACTGTATCACCGTCAACGAAGATCACCTTACCTACTCCTGCGCGAACTGTCGCCTCGGAAGCAAAGGATCCGACTCCGCCGACGCCGACGATCATAACGCAGGCTTTTTTCAGCTTCTCGGTTGCATCTTCACCGATAAGCGCGTTTTGTCTATCAAGCCAATTTTCAGCCATCATTTCCTCCAAAATGGTTATAAAATTATTATATAACATTCGGAACGGTCTGTCAAACACATTTTTTCGGTGCAAAACTGTCAATAAATACGCGTTTATACTACAGTTTTTAATATAAAATAAAATAATTTGAGAAAATTGTATATTAGTACTTGCATTATTGAAAAAAGTATGATAAAATAGATAGGCTTATGAAAAAAGATACGATGCCAACGGGCTGAGAGCTCTGGCGTGTTTCAGGAGGATAAAATATAATGGCTACATTTATCGGAATCGTTCTTATAGTTGCGGCAGTTTTTCTCGTGGTCGCAATTCTTCTTCAGTCCAGCAAGGAAAAGGGTATGTCGAGTGCGCTTGGCGGCTCTTCCTCTTCCGATACTTACTATGGAAAGAACAAGGGCAATAGCCGTGATTACATTCTCAACAAGCTCACGGTCGTAGTTGCTATCATCTTCGCACTCGTTGTTATCATCTCCTTCGTTATTCAGGACGACGGTCTTATCAAGACCAGCTATCAGGACTTTCTTAACGGTATGAAGGAAACGACCGCGACCGATACAACAACCGGTGATATTACTACCGACGGTTCGACTACTACCCCCGATACTACCAACCCCGCTGATACCACTACCGGCGGCGAGCAGTAATAAAACGACATCCGCTAAATATTTGCGGCGTCAAGATCTAATATTGATTTCAGAAGCGCCTCGAAATCGAGGCGCTTTTGCGTTATCTTTTATATACCTTGGAGGTACAAATGATTAAGCTTGAAAAAGACGGTGTTTTTCTGATTGACGGAAAAACATTTACAAAGGAAGCTCCCGTGTCCGCGCGTGAGGCGAGAAAAGGCACGATAGCGTATTCTATCCTGACCTCTCATAACGTGTCGGGAAACGATAAGGATCTTATGATCCGCTTCGACGCTATGGCATCACACGACATAACCTACGTCGGAATAATTCAGACCGCGAGAGCAAGCGGACTTACCTCTTTCCCGCTTCCCTACGTTCTGACCAACTGCCATAACTCCCTTTGTGCAGTCGGCGGTACGATCAACGAGGACGACCATCTTTTTGGTCTCTCCGCCGCTAAAAAGTACGGCGGAATCTACGTTCCCGCGCATCAGTCGGTCATTCATTCTTATATGAGAGAAACGATGAGCGGATGCGGAAAAATGATACTCGGCTCCGACAGCCATACGCGTTACGGCGCGCTCGGAACTATGGCAATAGGCGAGGGCGGTCCCGAGCTTGTCAAGCAGCTTCTGAAAAAGACCTACGATATACCTATGCCCGAGGTAGTTGCG
This sequence comes from Eubacteriales bacterium, assembly GCA_045533115.1. GTDB lineage: Bacteria > Bacillota > Clostridia > Oscillospirales > CAG-272 > Colimorpha_A. The sequence continues at coordinate 4,675 of JAZSHF010000004.1, read as the reverse complement.
ATCAACCTTATCGGCGCTCCCAAAAAGGGCGTCGGACCTCACGACGTCGCTATCGCGCTTATCGGCGCGGTATTCTCGTCGGGCTTCGTTAAGAATAAGGTTCTTGAGTTCGTCGGCGAGGGCGTGAAGAATCTTCCGATCGAGTTCCGTAACGGCATCGACGTTATGACGACCGAAACGACCTGCCTCTCGTCTATTTGGATAACCGACGAAAAGACTAAGGAATACTTCGAGAAGCACGGACGCCCCGAGGCGTACAAGGCCCTTAAGCCCGCTTCCGTCGCTTACTACGATTCTATGGTAACGGTCGATCTCTCTAAAGTAGAAAGCATGATCGCTCTCCCCTTCCATCCCGGAAATGCAGTTACCGTAAATGAGCTTAAAGCCGATCCCAAGGGTGTGCTTGAAAGATTCGGTCTTACCGAGCTTTATGATAAGATTGATGAGAATGGCAACATCCACGTTGAACAGGGCGTTATCGCCGGCTGTGCAGGCGGCATATACGACAACCTCGTTGCCGCTGCCGATATCCTTCGAGGCAAGAGCATTGGGAACGGCGAATTTGCCCTCTCGGCTTACCCCGCGTCCCAGCCCGTTATGACTCAGCTCATGAAGAACGGCACCGCGTCAGATCTGCTCGGAAGCGGTGTAACTCTCCGCACGGCGTTCTGCGGTCCCTGCTTCGGCGCAGGCGACGTACCCGCAAACGGATGCCTTTCCATCCGTCATTCTACCCGTAACTTCCCGAACCGCGAGGGCTCGAAGCCCGGCAATAATCAGAGCGCATACGTCGCGCTTATGGACGCGCGTTCTATCGCCGCAACGGCGGCAAACGGCGGTATCCTCACTGCCGCTACCGACCTCGACATCGACTACACCGAGCCTAATTACGTTTACGATGACTCTGCATACAAGAGCCGCGTTTATAACGGCTATGGCAAGCCTGACCCGACGGTCGAGCTTCGCTTCGGACCTAACATCGCAGACTGGCCCGAAATGCCCGCGCTCGGAAGCAATATCCTTATGAAGGTCTGCTCATACATAACCGATGCGGTCACGACGACCGACGAGCTTATCCCCTCGGGTGAAACCTCGTCTTACCGCTCTAACCCCCTCAAGCTTGCGGAATTCGCCCTCTCGCGCAAGGATCCCGAATACGTTTCCCGCGCAAAGGCAACCGTAAGCGAAAAGCCGAACGATAACGTCATCAAGGCTGTAAGCGAGCTTACAGGTAAAACCGAGCTTCCGCAGATAGGAAGCGTTATCTACGCCCGCAAGCCGGGTGATGGCTCTGCGCGTGAACAGGCGGCGTCCTGCCAGAGAGTTCTCGGCGGTTCTGCTAACATCGCACTTGAATATGCAACCAAACGTTACCGCTCGAACCTCATAAACTGGGGTATGCTTCCCTTCCTTGCCGAAAACGAGCCCGATTTTGAGGTCGGAGACTACGTTCTCGTCCTCGGCGTGCGTGACGCGGTAATGAACAAAACCGACGTGTTTAACGCCTACGTCATCAAGGAAAACGGCGATAATAAGCCCCTCACCCTCACAGTATCGAATATGACGGACGACGAAAGACAAATAATTCTCGACGGCTGTCTTATAAATTATTATAGAAGTTAAACGCTTTGGACATACTTTTTGAGATACTTATTGAGATATATATGGAGCTTATGATGCTCGTCGTTCCCGAGGATAAGATGGCGAAAAAACGCTACCGCTTTCTCGCGGTTATCATAGCGCTTATTGGAGTCACCGCAACGGTTGCATCGCTCATATACGGCTTGCATCTCATAATCGACAAGGATAATATGGTCGGCATAATACCGATCGCCATCGCTTTCATTCTTTCAATCTCGCAGATCACTGCCGGCATTATCATTCGTATAGGAAAAAAAGGGAAATAATATGACTTACGATAGAATAAAATATACTATCTCCGATATCTCGGAAGGCATTGAATATGATGTATCCGCCCTTTCCAACATTGCTTCCCTTCTTTATAGTGAAATAGAGAACGTAAACTGGGTAGGATTCTACCTTCTCCGCGACGGTAAATTGATACTCGGCCCGTTTCAGGGCAAGCTCGCCTGCACCGAGATCGAGCTTGGCAAAGGCGTTTGCGGAAAAGCCGCCGAGAAAAATCATCCCATATTCGTTCACGATGTTCACACCTATGAAGGGCACATTACCTGCGATAGCGAATCTAACAGCGAGGTCGTATTACCAATCCACAAAAACGGACAGCTCTACGGTGTTCTCGATATCGACAGCCCACTTCACGGCCGCTTTAACGGCTGCAATCAAGATGGATTCATTGAAATTGCAGAAGAAATAAGCAAGGTTCTTAGCAAAACAAAAGCATAAGAAAAACTCCCCCAATCGGGGAGTTTTTCGTTTACAATATGAGGGCACCGCATAAGCGGTGCCCTCGGCGTTCAAATTACTTAACGATCTCGCCGTAGCACTCGCCGAATGCACAAGCAGCGTTTGCTTCATCGGTATCAATGTGCATGGCGGTAGCGAACTTAGGGCTGACGCGAATAACAACGTCGCCGAAAACAATGCTTCTGTCGTTCGAGTCGAACTTAACGGAAACGATCTCCTTATCCGCTACACCGAACGCCTCAGCGTCCTCGGGGGTGATGTGAATATGGCGCTTTGCAATGATAACGCCGCTGTCGATTTCAACCTCGCCGCAAGGTCCGACGAGCTTACAGCCGGGGGTACCTGCAAGGTCACCGCTTTCACGAACGGGAGCAGTAATACCGAGAGTGCGAGCATCGGTAAAGGAAACCTCAACCTGAGAAGCAGGACGAGCCGGTCCGAGAATTATAACGTTAGGAATAGACTTCTTCGGTCCAACGACGGTTACGCGCTCTTCGCAAGCGAACTGACCGGGCTGGGAGAGGTCCTTTTTCTTGGTAAGGGTCGCGCCCTTTCCGAAAAGAATTTCGATATGTTCTTCTGTCAGGTGAACGTGACGAGCAGAAGTTTCAACGAGTACTTTGTTTGCCATTTTTATCTTCCTCACTTAAATATTTTTATAACAAAAGTATTATACTATATGAAAGGAAAAAAGTAAAGTATATTTGAAAAAAATTCCGCAAAAACAGGGGGATAAATGGAAAATAAAGATAAAAACGCGACCGATATGACAGACGGCGCACTCACTGAGAGGCGAATTCATTTTTTAACTATAATCGGGCAGGTCGAGGGGCATTATCTGTTGCCCGACGGGCAAAAGGTCACGAAGTACGAGCACATGCTTCCCGCACTTGCCGAGATAGAGGAGCGAGGCGACATCGACGGACTTCTATTGCTCATAAACACTGTGGGCGGAGATGTTGAGGCAGGGCTCGCTATCTCAGAAATGATAGCGGGAATGAGCAAGCCGACGGTGTCGCTTGTCCTCGGCGGGGGACATTCTATCGGAATACCCCTTGCGGTTGCCGCAAAAAGATCGTTTATCGTCCCGTCGGCAACGATGACCCTTCATCCCGTCCGTATAAACGGACTCGTTATCGGCGTACCGCAGAGCTTTGATAACCTAAGCAAAATGCAAGACAGGATAGTGTCGTTTATCTGCCGAAATTCGCGCGTGAGCGAGGCGGATCTGCGCTCACTCATGATGAAGACAGACGAAATGACGACCGATATCGGAACGCTCCTCGACGGCGCAGAGGCGGTCGAGATCGGTCTTATCGACAGTCTCGGCACACTCTCCGATGCCATAACAGCTTTGCGGGAGATGATAAAAGGGACTTGACCTTTTGATGAAAATATTATATAATTTCCTTAGAAAATAATCTCAAAGGAGAATTTATATGAAACACTTAAATACCGCAGAATTTGATGTGCTGCTTTCCGAGGGGAAGACCGTTCTTGTTGACTTTTATGCAACGTGGTGCGGCCCCTGCAAGATGCTTGCGCCCGTTCTTGAAGAGGTTGATGCGGATTATCCTGATGTTGAATTTGTCAAGATCGACGTTGATACCGATACCGATCTTGCGCGCCGTTACGGTGTAAGCGTTATCCCTACCCTCTTCGTTATAAAGGACGGCAAGGTTACCGCTAATACAAAGGGTTATCTTAACGCCGACGAGCTTCGTGCTTTCATTGATGGTGGACTTTGATGAAAATACGTTTTAACGAAAACGAGGAAATCGTCAAGACCGTAAAAGAGGGGCTTAAAGCCAAGGGCGGATATTGCCCCTGCAAGATGGGAAAAAGCGAGGACATAAAGTGTATGTGTGAGGAGTTCAAGGCGCAGATCGCCGATCCCGATTTCGAGGGATACTGTCACTGTATGCTTTATTATAAGGAAAAATAAAAAGGCACCGATTCGGGCGATAGCTTGAATCGGTGGTTTTTATTTTTGAAAAACTTCGTTTCTCTTTTTCCGCATTTCTTTGTCCGAACAAAGAAACGCTCGCAAAGAAAATCGCCAAGGGGCAAACCGGTTTGAATTTTGCGTAGGCAAAATTCTGCACACGTTTTCCCCTTTGGAATCCCCTTTCGATTAAGGAAGCTTTGATACGTTTAATTGTTACTCCCACGTCATTGTAGGGTGCGACGTCCCCGGCGCACCGCTGCTCCCACGCTCACTCTATTCGCTGCCTTAAAAACCTTTGCTACGTTAATTGTAGGGCGGGGGCTTGCTCCCGCCGTTCCC
>JAZSHF010000022.1:0-8540 GCA_045533115.1 Eubacteriales bacterium | reverse complement strand
GAAGGCAAATAAAAAGCCCCTTTAGGGGCAGCCGGTGAAAGGGTTGCGGTTGGCAAATCTTTCGATGGGCCTATAGGCCCGGCCGGTCTTATGCCCTAAGGGGGCAGTGCATGCCACCGGCACGGCCGGTGGTCATGACTGCATTATATTTCTTACAGAATATTTGCATTTACCTTACGAAATTTTTTTATCAAAACTAAAATTGAATTTTTCGTTTACATAATTTGGAGCGTCCTTGTCTGCGTAAATATTTATATCATATGCGCTAATAAAAAGCGAGTCACCATAAAATGAAGTTTTCGTACCACCATCAACATTTAAGTAAAATTTCACTTTTCCGTCAACTATCTTCCATTCACCTTTCATAATACGGTTGTTTATTGTCTTTGCATCTTCGCCATCTGTTGCAATAATTTTGAAAGTACCATCACTATTAACTGTAAGTTTGCAGTTTGCTTCAAAGTCAATAAAGCCACGATTAACATAATATGAGCTATATGTCATTTTTCCAGTCCATTCACCTACAATATCTTCTTTTTTAATGCTATTACCACAAGAGCATAGTGATAGAATCATAATTGAACAAAGTGCAATGCTGATAATTCTTTTAATAATTCTTTTCATTTTATTTCTCCTTGTTTTTTAATATTGGCGGAACTGCGTCCTTGGGAATATGCCAAGGACTTCCTTTTTTATCCTGTGTTGCGCCTTTGATTTTTCCGTTTCTGCACCATTTTTGAATGGTTGCTTGCGGAATTCCCCATAATGAGGAAGCTTCTTTTGTTCCCATGTCTGCCATATAATTCCCTCCAAAAAAATTAAATACTTAAATTGTTGAACACTATTCACCAATTCTTTGCTAATTATAGCATAGAATAATAAAAAAGTAAATAGTGTTCAACAAATTTTTTTATTTATCGGGGGAAAAATGTTTAAGATCAAAGCATCGGATGGGAAAAATAACATTACAGGTCAAAAGATAATGCAGATACGCAAGGAAAAGAAAATGTCTCAAAGAAAATTAGCGGCAAAAATGCAGCTTCTCGGGTATGACGTAGACCATTATTTTATCCGCCGCGTAGAAAACGGCGAGCGTTTCGTTACCGATATTGACCTTGTTATTTTTGCAAGAACGTTGGAAGTGGATATTGCGGAGCTGATTTCTGTTGACAGTGATTTGATATAATATTATGGGTTATGAAATGGAAAATGAATTTCCGAAGAGGAAACATCCTCGATTAAAAAAATACGATTACAGTTCTGCGGGCGCATATTTTGTGACGATATGCACACAAAACCGCAAATGTCTGTTATCACGTATTGAAAATTCGAATGTCGTCGTTGTAGGGCGGGGGCTTGCTCCCGCCGTTACCAAAGGTATTGAATATACAAAATACGGAAAAATAGCAGAAGAACAATTATTGTTGTTGGAAGAACGTTATCCGTATTTGAAAATAGACAGATACGTTATAATGCCAAATCATATCCATGCCGTCTTTATATTGGGAAACAGAACGGCGGGAGCAAGCCCCCGCCCTACGGTCGTAGATATCTTATGTTCCTATAAATCATTAACGATACGGGAATGCAGAAAAAACGGATTAGCAGATAGCTTGTTTCAAGCTTCATTCTTCGAACACGTTATACGCAATCAAGAAGAATATGATCAAATAAAAAAATACATCCACGAAAACCCTGCTCGGTGGTATTTCGACGAGTTATATTCCGAATAAAAAAGCAGAGCCGAACGGCTCTGCTTTTTAATCTTCTCTTTTTAATACTTTCTTGCACCAGGTGCGTTTACCGCAGTTTGGGCATTTGAGGTGGCGGGTGGTTCCCATGTGCATTGCGTTCAATGCCTCCGAATAGGTCGGCACGATCTCGTGACCGCAATTCTTGCACTTATAAGCGCCGACGCTGATCTCGAGCTTCAACGCGTAGAAGCAGGGGATCAGGAAAAATACGGTAACTCCGAGAATTGTAACGACCTGCCATACGCCCTCGGGCACGAAAAACGCCGCCGCGAATATGCCTGCAAACAGAGCGATCATACTTACGATCATAATTATCCACATATTCGTCCAGATGGTTTTGTTCTTTTTCTCCACTTCCTTCGCCATATCAAGAAGAAGCTGTTCGTTTTTTTCACTGCTGTTTTCCATATTTATCCTCTCTCCCATTAAAAGTTCGTTTACTGTGATCCTGAGAATTTCACAAAGCTCAAGCATTATCGACGAATCGGGCATAGATCTGCCCGTTTCCCATTTTGAAACGGCTCTGTCGGTGATACCGAGTCTTTCGGCAAGCGACGCCTGTGTGATATTCATTTCCTTGCGGCGCTCCGAAATGAAGCGACCGATTTTAATTTGATCCATTTAATGCCCTCCTCTCGATAATATTTTATCACGTTTTGGTAAAAAGGAAACATACCGTCGGTTGAGTTTTGAAAATCAACCGCTGTTTGATTCAAATAAATTCCCTGTTACATTTTCTTATATAGTATATGCAGAAGGCTCCGACGAGAAGCTCGGTTATGAGCATCGAATACCAGATGCTTTCAGCGCTGAAAATGAGCGGGAGAATGACGACCAGGGCGCCGCTGATAATGATGCCCCGCAAAAACGATGCCGCCATTGAAATTTTCGGCTGCATAATTGACTGGAAATAATAGATTGCCAATATATTGAACGGCAGCAGCAGATAAGAAATACCGTACGCGCGAATAATGGCGGGCGCGATTTTGATAACCTCTGCCGTCGGCTTCATAAACAGATGGATCATAGCGTTGGGGAAGATGATGGAAAGTACAGTCCAGAACACTCCCATCGCGATACAGGTATAGAGCCCGTACTTGAAGAATTTTTGGATTCTATCATACTGCTTTGCGCCGTAATTCTGTGAAACGAGGGGCTGTATTGCCTGCCCGGCACCGTATGCAAGGCACTGTACGAATGCCGTAACGCACGCGAGCACGCCGTAGACGGCGAGCGCGTTTGCGCCGAGGTGCTTCATAATCTGTCGATTGAAAAGTATGCAGATGATGCCCGCCGCGAGGTCGCTTATTGCGGTCGAGAAGCCCGTCACTGAGATGCTTTTAACCTTTTTCAGCGGATTTTCGGGCTTGACGATTCGGAGCGTGTTCTTCTTTCTTGCAAAATGCGTCAGCATTATGATTACCGGTATAAACTGACCGATCGCGGTTGCAAGTCCTGCTCCGTATATGCCGAGATCGAGGGTGAAAATGAAGAAATAGTCACCGAAGCAGTTAAATAATCCGCCTATTATGACGGCAAGCGTCGCAAGATTCGGGTTATCGTCATTTCGCAGATAAGATGCTAAAATTGAGCCAAAAATACAGCTCGGGATCGCATATAAAAGCGGTCTTAAATATTGCTTGCATAGGTACAAAAGCTCGCCGTCGGCACCGAAAAGGAGGAAAAGCTCGTCCTGAAACAGTCCGACTATAAGCATTACGAATACCGAAAAAATCGCGCCCAAAAATACAGAGAGCGTGAAAAACTGTTGCGCGTTTTTCTCGTCGCCCTTTCCGCGACAGTTAGCAAAAAGCACCGAGCCGCCTATGCCGCATAGGAGCGCAAGACTGAACATGAGCCCCCAAAGCGGGTTGAATACCGCAATAGCGGCGCTTCCTGACGGGCCGTGGTATCTGCCTATCATTATTCCGTCAACAGTTGCGAATATGCAGGATATCATTGCGCTTCCCGATGCGGCGATGAGGTATTTTATGTATAACGGTTTGGTTTTTCCTTGAAGAATGTTGTCCATTGTTGCTCCTGTTTTATTAACTTTTCTTTGTTTGTGCAAAGAAAAGTTACAAAAGAAACACACCAAAGAGGCAAACCGATGAAAATTTGCCTTCGCAAATTTTCAAACGTTTTCCCCTTTGGAAACCCCTTTCGATTTAAGGAAGCTTTGCCACGTTTTCTTGCCTTCTCCAGCGGGAGAAGGTGGCGGCGAAGCCGACGGATGAGGTGTGGGTTGCGAAGCAACCGTATGCCAAAGTGATGTAACATCACACCCCGGACACCTCATCCGCCTCGTTACACTCGGCACCTTCTCCCGCTGGAGAAGGCAAAGGGATGCGGCGAGGCGTTTTTGCCGTGCTATTGCCCCTCAAAATTTATCCCCTGATAGCTGTTTCTTCTTCTGAATTCCTTATCAATTTCATTCAGAACGCAGAATTTCTTGAGCGACCACGTCGGTTCAATGAGGTTTTCGCGTTTTCCGTCACCCGTCAGTCGTCCTATCACCGTTTCGGGGTGAAAGTATTCGAGCTGGCTGACCGTAATATCAACGTATTCTGCAAGGGATAGAATATGAAAAGGCTCGGCAAGGTATTCCTCGGTCATTTTCGTGCCGTTTTCAAGGTACAGCATATGTATTTTTACCGAATGCGGACGCAGGCGCGCCACCGTTTTCGCGTTCTCTAACATCATTTCCCTGCTTTCGCCCGGAAGACCGTTTATCAGATGTACACATCGGTTTATCCCGTCGAGCATTTCGTAGCCCTTGAGAAATTCCTCAAAGGTATGCCCGCGGTTTATCCTTTTTGCCGTTTTCTCGTGGACTGTCTGAAGCCCAAGCTCGACGGTAAGGAAGGTTTTTTCGTTTATTTCGCGAAGTAGATCAACGACCTCGTCATTAAGGCAGTCAACTCGCGTTGCGATAGACAGTCCGACGGTATTAGGCATCTCAAGTGCCTCATAATAGAGCCTTTTTAGCGTATTTATGGGCGCATAAGTGCATGAAAAGACCTGAAAATAGGGTATAAACTGCTCTTTTATACCCTCTCTGCCCCATTTTTTGATAAGCGGCTCGCGTCCGAGCTCAAATTGCTCGACTATCGGCTTGCCTCGGTAAGGCAGTGCTTCCTTCGTGCAGTAGGTGCAGCCGCCTCTCCCTTTCGTGCCGTCTATATTAGGACAGGAAAATCCCCCGTCAAGGGGGATTTTTATTGTCTTTGATCCGAATTTTTCCTTCAAAAAAGCGTCGTAGGTATAATAACGCTTATTATTTGCATAGATCATTATTTTGCTTTCTTTTGTCTTATTATCTGCGGCAGGTAAATTATCATAAGATATACTGCAATTATCGGGAAAACGAGGAACATATACCAGTATCTATGCGGAATTATCTGCCAGAAGGTACTGAGCAGCGGGAAGCCCTCGGATTGAATAGAGTACATATAGTTTATATGTAAAAGGTTACCGGCGTAATCGACAAGGTTTTTCGCCTTAACGTATTCGATGAGTCCGAGGTTGATGAAATGTATCGCTGTGTAGATAGCGGCAGTCAATATGAGCGTTCTCGGTATCGTTTTGTAATCGAGCTTGATGATTCCGAGCTTGAATGCGATTATCGGAATACCAAATTCAAGAACATGCGGCAGATAGAAGAACCAGAAGGTAGGGTTGTACATATCGGACGCCTCGTCCGCGTAGAAATTGAGCATTACAGCCGCGAGCGCGCCGATGCACCATAAGACCAGCATATTTCCGACTGTCTTGTTCTTCGTCAGGATCGCGATCGGAAGAAGGATCGCGTTTATCGAGCAAAGATGGAGAGGAAGATACTCAAGGGGGCTTCCCCACATAACGAGATTGTAGATTATTGCCGAAATTCCGCTCAGCGAAAGGATGCCGAGAACTATTCTCTGCGTTTTTTCACTTTTATTTCTTATCAGAAAATAGAGCGCAAAAATTATCGCCGCCGCGACGGGCCAGCTTATAATATGCGCGATGCCGAAAATTCCCCACATATTATTCTCCTATTACTGTGCAGGCGTTTGCGTTTCGTTTTCATCAGGACTTTCGGGTGTGTCAACGCGTACGATCACGCCGTTTTCAAACACGCCCTCGTAAATTCTGCCCTCTGCCCAGGTGTATTTTCCCCAGCCGTGCATAAGATTGTTATAAAATTCGCCAATATAGGTATCGCCGTTTGCCCAGACGTATTTTCCGTCGCCCGAGCGCACGTCGTTTACAAATTCACCCTCGTAACGGTCGCCGTTTGCAAAGATAAGAGTTCCGATGCCGTTTTTGACGTCGTTCTTATATTCGCCGTCGTATTTCGTACCGTCCGCCTGAACGAAAACGCCGTTTCCGTTCTTTGCGTCGTTTTCGAAGCTTCCCTCATAATAGGAGCCGTCTGATGCAAATGTGTACTTGCCGACGCCGTGCTTTTTGCCGTTCAAAAATTCGCCGACGTAGGTGTCGCCGTTATCGAAAACGTATTCGCCGTTGCCCGATATCTTGTCCTTTTTGAAATCACCCTCGTAGGTGTCGCCGTTTTTGTAGGTTATCTTTCCCTTTCCGCTTTTTTGCAGGTTTACCAGCACTCCCTCGTAGATGCTTCCGTCGGAATATTTGACGGTCGAGGTCTTGCTTAATATCTTGCCGGTTTTTCCGTCTGAATAGTATAGCGTTCCCGATTCGAGCGCACCGCTGCCATCAACTCTGCCGATGAACTTTATCGTTCCGTTGTCGGTCTTGACGGAAAAGTAGCGGAACCCGAAAAGGTACGCGAAAAGAACCGTCAGTATAAGAAGTCCCGCGGCAACGACAAGCGCGTAGAGAACAAGCTCGTACGGCTTATGGTATCTTTTTTTCAAATTTAATTTATTCATCGTTTATCCTCAAAAAATACCCTTAAACAGATCAATGAAGCTCGGAAGTACGTTAAGCAGCGCGCTTCCTGCGATTATCAGAAATACTGCCGAAATTACAAGTGTCATAACCGAAAGCTTATCCTGAGTAAACTGAACCTCGGCTCTGTACTGTGCGTCCTCGGGAATGTAATATCTGCCGTCGTCGGTTTTCTTAATTACGTTTGAAAGCGTCGACGTCGGGCGGAGCGCATATCGGAGCGCGCCCTTGTCGCCGAAGCCGATATCGTCAAGCGACACGGCGTTATCCTCACTGTCGGCAGGCAGTGCAAGGAGCTTGTTTACGAGCTTGCCTACCGTCTTTTTGTTTATATAGGTTATCACGATTGCGATGAATACACCGAGTATTATCGCCCAGATTATTGAGGCGGTCGTCGTGTTTCCGCCCGTTAACAGTTTAGCAAGGGTCATGATGTCAGCTCCTTTCGGTTATATTACAAAGTTTATAGACTGCTTTTCTTTCCTTCCCCTCAGGAGAAGGAAAGATATAATGTTTGATTGTTTAACAAGTTAACACCGTTAACCTATTACTTTCCGATTACATCCATTCCGAGATACTTCTTGAGAACGTCAGGTACGTTAACGGAGCCGTCGGCGTTCTGGTTTTGCTCAACGAGAGCGGGGAGAATACGGCTTGTTGCAAGTCCCGAGCCGTTGAGCGTGTGAACGTACTCAATTCTTCCGTCGTCGCGCTTTACCCTCATCTGTCCGCGGCGCGCCTGATAGTCGCGTGCGTTTGAAACCGAGGAGACCTCCTTGTAGCCGTTCATAGACGGGATTTGGATCTCGATGTCGTAGGTGCGCGCCATAGATGCCGAGCAGTCCTCAGCGGCAAGGCGGACGGTACGGAAATGGAAGCCGAGACCGCTTACAAGCGCCTCTGCGTGAGAAACGAGCTCGTCGAACGCCTCGTCGCTCTTTTCGGGAAGTGTGTACTGAACCATCTCTACCTTATTGAACTGATGTCCGCGTACCATTCCGCGCTCGTCGGAACGGTAGCTTCCCGCTTCGCGGCGGAAGCAGGGCGTATAGCTGATGTACTTCTTAGGAAGATCAGCCTCGGTCAATATCTCGTTTCTGTGAAGCGAAACGAGCGCCGCCTCTGCGGTCGGAAGCATATAGTGAACGCGGTCGTCGGTCGGATTTGCGATCTTGTAGACTTCGTCGGCAAACTTCGGGAACTGTCCTGCAGTAAATCCGCATTCGTACTCGAGCATGTGAGGAACGAGCATAAATTCGTAGCCGTTAGAAATGTGAGTATCAATAAAGTAGTTGAGAAGCGCCCATTCAAGACGTGCGCCGATGCCGGAATAGATCCAGAAGCCGCTTCCTGCGAGCTTCGTTCCGCGCTTGTAGTCGATAAGACCGAGATCGGTGCAAAGGTCAACGTGGTTCTTCGGCTCGAAGTCGAAAACGTGAGGCTCGCCGAAATAGCGGAGCGGCTCGTTATTTTCCTTTCCGCCGGGCTTGAGGTCGCGGTCGGGAAGGTTGGGAAGAGCGTACATAAGGTCGTTGAACTGCTCCTCAACTGTCTTGAGAAGCTCGTCGTTTGCCTTCGTCTTAGCACCGAGCTCCTTCATCTGCGCGAAAATGGGGGCAACGTCCTTGCCCTCCTTCTTGTACTGCGGGATGAGCTTGTTGACCTTGTTCTGCTCGGCCTTGTGCGACTCGGTCTCGGCGATCAGCGCGCGGCGCTTGGCGTCCAGCTCAAGGATCTTTTCGATTTCTTCTCTTGCGTCCTTGCCCTTGACGGCGTAACGGGCGATGACTTCTTCCGGATTTTCCTTGATGTATTTGATGTCGATCATGATGGTTGCCTCTCTTTGGATTTATAGATATATTTGTTTTTTGATTT
>JAZSHF010000018.1:0-31025 GCA_045533115.1 Eubacteriales bacterium | reverse complement strand
CGGGAGACCACTACAAGTGGCGTCTGATGCGCAACTTTGGCGCGGATGAGGAGTACATCACGGGATCCGCATCCAACCACGATAAATTCCTTACCTACTGCCGCGCATTGGGCAGCGCGTTTGGAAACCCGCTTTATCACTGGTCGCAGGTGGAGCTCAAGGAGTATTTCGGTTGTGAATTGGAGATCAACGAGGCAAATGCGGAGGCGATCTGGGAGCAGTGCAACGCCTATATTAAGGAAAACAACGTAACGCCTCAAAGCCTTATCGAGGGCTCGAACGTCAAGCATCTTTGCACGACGAACGAGATCTTCGATGATCTTACTACCTTTGAGGAGATCGAAAAGAAGAATTACGGCTTCAAGGTCTATCCCGCGTTCCGCGCCGATAAGATAATGAATATCGAAGCGGAGCAGTATCTTACCTTCGTCGGAAAGCTCGGAGATATCAAGTGCCTTGACTGTCTTGAAAAGGTTATCGAGGAGCGTCTTAACGCATTTATCGCTCATGGCACGGTTGCGACCGATATCGCGCTCCAGAAGGTCTATCCCGTTGCTTCGAAAGAGGAAGCGGCAAAGGTCTTCGCAAGCCGTATGGCAGGCAATCCCGTGTCCGTCTCGGAGCAGGAGATATTCAAGGGCTACTTCACATATTTCCTCTTCAAGCTTTATGCAAAGTATAACCTCGCGACCGAGCTTCACATCGGTGCGATGAGAAACAACAATAACGTTATGATGAAGAAGCTCGGCCTCGACACCGGCTACGACAGCATCGCCGAGGATAACAGCATCGCGAATATGTCGCGCCTGTTTGACCGTCTTAACGACGAGGGCTCGCTTCCCAAGACTATGGTCTTCAACCTGAACCCGAAGATGAATACCGAGATAATGACGCTCATCGGCTGCTTCCAGGACGCGAGCGCAAAGGGCAAGGTTCAGTTCGGCCCCGCTTGGTGGTTCCTCGACAATAAGGTCGGTATGGAAAATCATCTGCGCGATCTTACCGCAACGGGACATATCGGCGCCTTCGTCGGTATGCTTACCGACAGCCGTTCCTTCCTTTCCTACCCGCGTCATCATTACTTCCGCCGTATACTCTGCGCTTACTTCGGAGAAATGATAGAAAAGGGTGAAATGACGGGCGATCTCGACCTTGTCGGAGAGGTCGTAAGAAATATTTGCTTTAACAACATCGTTGAATATCTGGGGGTAAAGAAAAATGGATAAGCTGATACCTGTTGTAGTAATCAAAGAGCTTGGTGAGACCGATAAAATTCTTACCGCGCTCAAAAACAGCGGCATAAACTGTGCCGAGATAACCTTCCGTACCGCGTGTGCCGCCGAGGCTATCGCTTATGCGGTAAAGAACTATCCCGATATGAATATCGGCGCGGGAACCGTTATCAACGCCGAGCAGTGCGAAAAGGCACTTGAGGCAGGAGCAAAGTTCATCGTTTCTCCGGGTCTTTCGGTTCCGGTCGCGAATATTTGCAAGGAGAGAGGAATTGCCTACTATCCCGGTTGTGTAACGCCTACCGAGATAATGCAGGCGCTTGAGCTTGGAATCACGGTAGTCAAGTTCTTCCCCGCAAACATCTACGGCGGTCTTAAGGCGCTTAAAGCTCTTGCCGCTCCCTTCCCGCAGATAAAGTTTATCCCGACGGGCGGAGTTGACAGAAACAACCTTGACGAATTCCTTGACTTTGATAAGGTCTACGCCGTTGGCGGAAGCTTTATGGTAAAAGAAGCACTTGAAAAAATGGAGGCAGAAAACAAATGAAAAAGGCAGTAACGTTCGGCGAGCTTATGCTTCGCCTTGCTCCTGAGGGATATCTTAGATTCGTTCAGGCAGAAAAGTATCAGGCAACCTTCGGCGGTGCCGAGGCAAACGTAGCGGTGTCGCTCGCTAACTACGGCATCGACGCACAGTTCGTAACCAAGCTCCCGACTCACGAGATCGGTCAGTCGGCAGTAAACAGCCTTCGCAAGTTCGGTGTCGATACCTCGAAGATCGTTCGCGGCGGTGAGCGCGTCGGTATTTATTACTGTGAAAAGGGCGCGTCACAGCGTCCGAGTAAGGTTATTTACGACCGCGCTTACAGTGCCATCGCTATGGCGAAGAAGGAAGATTTCGACTGGGATTCTATCCTTGACGGCGCTGAATGGTTCCACTTCACGGGAATTACGCCCGCTCTCTCCGACGAGATGGCTGAGATCACTCTTGAAGCTTGTAAGGCGGCAAGAGCTAAGGGAATAACCGTTTCCTGCGACCTCAACTTCCGTAAGAAGCTCTGGAGCAAGGAAAAGGCAGGCAAGGTAATGGGCGAAATTTGCCATTACGTTGACGTTTGTATTGCGAACGAAGAGGACGCAAAGGACGTATTCGGCATTGAAGCAGACGGAAGCGACATCACGGGCGGAAAGCTCGACCGTGACGGTTATATCTCGGTTGCAAAGAAGCTTACCGACCGCTTCGGCTTCAAGGCGGTTGCTATTACCCTTCGCGAGAGCAAGAGCGCAAACGACAACGACTGGTCGGGTATGCTTTACACTGACGGTCAGGCTTGCTTCTCCAAGAAGTACAGCATTCATATCGTTGACCGCGTAGGCGGCGGCGACAGCTTCGGCGGCGGTCTCATCTATTCTATGATGAACGGCGCAGAACCGCAGGCGGCGATCGAATTCGCTATCGCGGCAAGCTGTCTCAAACACTCCATCGAGGGTGACTACAACCTCGTTTCCGTTGCCGAGGTAATGACTCTCGCAGGCGGCGACGCAAGCGGACGAGTACAGAGATAATTTATAAACGTGCGAATAATAGGGTGATATCCTTAGCGGAGAATTTGAAAATCACACTAAAAACAACCCCTCGGCAAGCCGTTTGGCTTGCCGAGGGGTTTATTATAGTTGAACAAGCTTTCCCTCGGCGCACCGCTGCTCCCGCGCTCACTCTATTGCAATCATTAAAACGCTTCGCCACGATTTTGCAGGGCTGGGGGTTTGCTCGGAACCCCCAAAGCTCGCCAAGCTCGCTTCGGGGAACCCCACGCGCTCCCGCCGTATGCTCCCACGTTCGTGCTGTTACAGATAACAAAATTTTACCTTAATTTTCATAAAATAGGATAAATTATAGGTTGACAATATCCTAAAAAATGAGTATAATAATATTACAACCACACGAAAGGGGCATGGAAATGAATATAAATACGAACAAGATCGTTTCGATAACCGAAGCAAATCAGAATTTTTCCCGCGTTGCAAAAATGGCAGACAAGCACGGCGAGCTTTATATTTTCAAGAACAACAAGCCGAAATACAAATTGGTCGATATAGAAAATGACACGAGCATTGAGATGACTGACGACGAGAAGATAGATTTTATCGCCGCGCGCATATTGAAGCTTTACCGTCCTGCATTTGAGGAGCTTGCAAAATAATGATTAAGTTTTCAGACGAAAAAGTTATGCTTTTACACAAGCTCATTACCGAGGAAACGGGCGGAGATCCGAACGTACGTGATATTGCGCTTCTTAACAGCGCGCTTGAATCGGCGTTTGCGACCTTTGACGGACAGGAGCTTTATCCGACGAAGGTTGAAAAGGGTGCTCGCCTTGGATATGCGCTCATCTCAAATCACGCTTTTGTTGACGGAAACAAGAGAATCGGAATGTACGTTCTTTTGACATTCTTGGAAACGAACGGCATTAAGATTCGTCCGACGAACGAAGAAGTTGCCCGCGTCGGTCTTGCCGTCGCGGCGGGAGAAATGAAATATCAGGAGCTTCTTGATTGGATAATTGAAAATCAATAAGAAACAACCCCTCGGCAAGCCGTTTGGCTTGCCGAGGGGTTTATTATAGTTGAACAAGCTTTACGGGCTTATCCTTTTTCTTGGCATATTTAAGACTGTACTGTCTTCCTTTTGAATGACCGTCCCATATTACAAGCACGGCATCGGACATATCTATCATTCCCTCGTTGCGTCTGAGTGGCGCCGCACGACCGTAAAGATCGTAGCGCGGGCGAATTATGTATTTGGAAATGCGGTGTTCATCTGCATATTTTTCCGCCAAACTGTCTATCCCGTTTGCGCCGCCGCTTATGACAGTATCAACGTCCGCCGTAATGTAAGGTGATAAGTCGAAATCCGTGATACTTCGCGAGCCGATTATAAGTAATTTCATTAAATAAAACCTCTCTTTTTGTATATACCTATATAAGTATATACCGATATAGATAAATTGTCAATTATGTGTGTATTCTTTAGAATATATATCAAGGGAGGGATATTTATGGTGCGACTAACTATTGATAAATATTTGGATAAATGCGGTATTACGCGTTATGAGCTGGCAAAGCGTACTGACGTAAAATTTCAGACAATAGACCGCTATTATAAAAATCGCGTTGTTCGTTACGACAGCTATATTTTAGACCGTATATGTCAAGCTCTTGAATGCGATATCAGCGATATTATTGAATACGCAGAGGACTGATCTCCCGTAACTGAAAAATCAGTTCAGTAAGAGCCGATATGAACGTATCGGCTTTTATTATTCGCATAAATTCTTATCTTTAACACAATTATAAACTCAAATAATGTTAAAGTCAAGATAAATTCTTGACTTTATCTAATTTGGGGGCTATTGTGAAGATTTACGATTATAACGGAAAGAAAAATATTTGCGGTGACAGAATACACGAAGCGAGGTGCAAGCATCCCCTGACGCAGAGCGATCTTGCCGCACAGTTACAAGTCGCCGGAATAATTATTGAGCGCGACAGTATTTCGAGAATTGAGATTGGGACACGATTCGTTGCAGACTATGAATTGCGTGAGATTGCTCGCATCTTGAAGGTTTCCGTGAATTGGCTTTTGGGACTTGAATGATTAAAGGCAATACCGCCGATGGCGGTATTGCCTTTTCCTTTACTCTGCCGCGTTCAGCATATTTTCGATAAATACACCGTAGCCGCGAGCGGGATCGGAAATCAGAACGTGTGTGACGGCGCCGACGAGCTTACCGTCCTGCACGATGGGTGATCCCGACATTCCCTGAACGATTCCGCCGCTTCGTTCTTTAAGCGCGGGATCAGTTACTGTGATAACAAAGCTTTTGTTATCGGTGCTTCTCCGGTCTATCTTGGAAATCTCGATCTCGTATTCCTTTACGCCGTCCTCACCGAGCGTTGAATAGACCGTCGCCTTGCCTTCCTTTATTTCGTCACGCGTGGCAACGGGAAGTGCCTCGCCGAGTGAGGGAAGAGATGAGAAATATCCGAAAACACCGCAGACGGTATTGCTCTTCACGTTACCTGTCCGCTCCGAGAGAAAGTAGCCCTTTATTTCCCCGGGTTTTCCGCTTTTTCCTTTAATGACTCCGCCTATCTCGACCTTGATTGACGAGCCGCTCCGAAGCGGCATAAGAACTCCCGTTTCGGGATCGCAAATACCGTGTCCCAGGCCTCCAAACTCCCCCGTTTGTGGGTCGACGTAAGTGACGGTTCCTATGCCCGCCATACTGTCCTTCAATTTAAGCCCTGCGCGGTATGCCCCCGTTACGTCCTCTTTGACGGGTTTTACCTTAACCGATATTTCATTTTCACCGCGTTTTACCGTTATCTCTGCCTCTCCGCCACATTTTTCGATAAGCGTTGATACCGATTCGGCGGTATTCGTTTCGGTTCCGTTCACCTTCATTATAATATCCTTGACCATAATTCCCGCGTCAAGCGACGGCGTCACTTTTTTGCCGTCCGATATTACGCTCGGCGTGTCGGTGACAAGCACGCCAGAGGTGCCGAAGCGCACGCCGAAGGCAAATCCCCCGACGCAAAGACGCCTTTCCGCTACGTCGGTCGCGGTGGAAGCCGAAACCGATATAACGCAGACTGATAGTAGCAACGTGCAGACGATAAGCGCCGCCGAAAGCGCTCGGACACATCTGCCGCCATACGGTTTTTTTACTGCCATTTTTCCGCTCTGCCGTTCCTTTTTTATTTCAAGCCGCTTTTTTGCGGCTGTCTTTATTGTGGCTTTTAGGAGCTTTTTTATAACAAGCAATTTTTTCTCATTTCGGAAAATAAATTTTGTCGTTAAATAAGCAATTCTGTCAAAAATATACTTGATTACTTTATTGAAGTATGGTACAATATCAGTATCAGTGTGACTTTATGAGTCAAGAACAGTGCGGGAAGGAGCGTCTGCCTTTTTTGGCAGACAAAAAAAGCAAAATGGATAATAATTACTACGGTGAGCTTGCGGTAATATGTATGCCCGGCTGCGAGAAATTCGTTGATGAGGTCGACGGATATCTTCGCGAGTGGAGAGGAATGGATATATGCGATACCTTCGTTGTAAAGCCCGAGTGCAAGAGATTTGCAAACGGTGAAGGCAAGGCAGTTCTTCACGAATCCTTCAGAGGACGCGACATCTATATTATTGCCGACGTTTATAACTACGGCGTTACCTACAAGATGTACGGCAAGGAATTCCCGATGAGCCCCGACGATCATTTTGCTGACCTCAAGCGCGTTATCAACGCAATTGCAGGTAAGGCAAGAAGAATTACCGTGTTCCTTCCTATGCTTTACGAAAGCCGTCAGGACAAGCGTCACGTAAGAGAGTCGCTTGACTGTGCAGTAGCTCTTCAGGAGCTTGAAAACATGGGCGTTACGAATATTGTTACCTTCGACGTACATAATATCGGTATACAGAACGCCGTTCCGCTTATAGGATTCGACAACGTTCAGCCGACTTATCAGATGATAAAGGCACTCGTAAAGACTCTTCCCGACGTTAAGCTTGACAAGGATCATCTTACTGTAATCTCCCCCGACGAGGGCGGAATGACAAGAAGTATGTACTATTCATCGCTCCTTTCTCTTGACCTCGGTATGTTCTATAAGAGACGTGACTATGCGACCGTAGTTAACGGAAAGAACCCGATAGTTGCTCACGAATACCTCGGCAAGGACGTCACCGGCAAGGACGTTATCATCGTTGACGATATCATCTCCTCGGGACAGTCGATCCTCGACGTTGCAAAGAGCCTCAAGGAACGCGGAGCGAACAGAATTTTCGCATTTGCGACCTTCGGACTTTTCTGCGAGGGCTTCGACGCTATCGACAAGGCGTACGCTGACGGCTGGATAACAAAAATCTTTACGACGAACCTTATCTACCGCTCACCCGAGCTTCTTTCGCGCGAATGGTACACCGAGGTCGACCTCGGAAAATATGTCGCGCTTATTATTGACACTCTCAACCGCGACAAGACGATAAGCCATCTTCTCAAGCCCGCCGAGAGAATCAAGGCACTTATCGAAAAAGTAAAGTCATAATCAAGGCGTAATAAAGGAGGCTCTTTGAGCCGCCTTTTATACTGAAAGGAACCGCTATGGATAACAAAGAAGACTTATACGGGCTTTTTAAGAATATGACGGTCAGCGATCTTGAAAATCAGCTGTCCCTCTCCGAGGACAGGGAAGAAAAGATATTTCTACGCGCGCTTATTAACCTGAAGCTTCAGCTCGCGCAGGAAAAGGTCGTGGGGGAAATGCTGCTGTGAGCGAAAAGACCTTCACGATAATCGCGGGAATAAACGGTGCGGGCAAGACCTCGCTCTACCGCGTGCTTAAGGAAACCGACAAGGATCTCGGCGCGAGAATAAATATCGACGAGCTTGCCATAGAGCAAGGCGATTGGCGCGACCCGAAGGCGCAGATACAGGCGGGGCGGACCGCAATGGCGATGATAAGTGAAAATATCGAAAAGGGCGTATCATTCCATCTTGAAACGACGCTTCCCGGTGCCGCAATCGTCCGGCAGATCAACGCCGCAAGGGAAAAGGGCTTTACCGTTTCCCTTTATTTCGTCGGCATCGACCGACTCAGCGTCGCCCTTGAGCGAGTTCATCTCCGTATGGCAAACGGCGGTCACGGCATCGCAGACGAGTTCATTATACGGCGCTACGCTCAGCTGAACGGAAATCTCCGTCAGGTGCTTCCGCTTTGCGATAACGCCATTCTTTTTGACAATACGGTGAAGTTCCGACAGATAGCAATTCTTGAAAACAAGCGGCTCGTCGACTGCGATTCCGACCTTCCTTATTGGTTTATAGACCTTATCGACGAGCTTCCCGACTGAAAGGATAAAAATGTTTAAGTATTTTATTTTCGACCTCGACGGCACCCTTGCATATACCATCGGGGATCTCCGCAATTCGATGAACCTCACCTTTGAAAAATACGGCTTCTCTCCCATTGACGACGCGAAGGTGCTATCGTCGATAAACCTCGGAACGAGAGAATTTGTACGCAGAGCGTTACCCGATAACGTAGAACAAGATGAGAAATTCATAAACGAGGTCATTGATTACTATCTTGAAATTTACGATAAAAACTGCCTCGTTTACACCGAGCCGTATAAATACGTAAATGATATCCTGAGCTACTGCAAGGAAAAAGGCGCGAAGATGGCGGTCTACTCAAACAAGCACGACCAATGCGCGAAGCGGATTGTTGAGGCACTCTTCCCCGACGTTTTTGACGTCGTTCTCGGCGGCGGAACATATATTCCTCACAAGCCCGCTCCCGACGGCGCGTATTACGTTGCGGGCATACTCGGTGCCAAGCCCGACGAGGTCGCGTTTATCGGCGACTCCGACGTCGATATGGAAACGGCGTTAAACGCCGGAATGCACCCCTTCGGCGTAAGCTGGGGATACAGACCTGCCGAGCTTCTTCTTGAAAAGGGTGCCGAGGGAATAATAACCGATTTTGAAAGCTTCAAGAGGTTAGCGGAAAGCAAAAAATGAAGATAACAACAAAAACACTACGGTATCTGTCAAGACCGCTGTTTCTGATCGCATCGGTACTCACGGCTGCCGTGCTTATACTGACCGTCGCCGTTGCCATCGGCAACAGCCGTGCGCGCTCGTCATCACACGATATCGCAGAAAAATATATCGACGGCCTTTCGGTAAACAAGCTTTACTCTAAGCTTGATAAATACATAAGAAAAAACATTTCGGAATACGAGGAGCTTCCTCAGGTCGAGTATAAAATAAAAGAACTGCTGAAAAGCGGCGAGATCTCGTTTGCAAGAGCCGATAATTACACCTCGTCATATCCGAAATATACAGTCTACCTGGACGGCATTGAGGTATATACCCTCGTTCTCAAAAAAACCTTTATCCTTGGAAATGCCTATAGGGTAAAAAGCTTTAAGGTCAGCTCCGGCTTAGCGCTGGGGAACGACGTGGTGATCGACGTTCCGTCGGGCGCGAGCATAACGGTCAACGGCGTGGAGATAGAGCGCTCTGAATCAAACCCGGTTCCGTATTATCGCCTTTCGGAATTTGAAGAATCGCTTTCGGGCGAATTCGGAAGCGACAGATACACACTCGGCAGAATGTTTCTTTCTCCCGATGTCAGCGTCGTATACGAAGGCAAGCGCTTATCCGCCTCGACGATAGAGAACGGTGTACTCTGCTTCGACTATCCTGCCGAAAAAACCAAAAATTACAACTTTACCGTCCCCGAGGGGGCAATTATTACCGTGAACGGAAAAACGGCAGACCGCGAGTACGCCTCAAAATCAAAGGTTTCATATCCATTCCTTACGAGATTCGAAAGCGAGCTTTCGGGAATGCCTAAATCAAGCGTTTACCAGTTAACGAGACTGTTCAAGGAGCCGAGCGTGACCGTTACCTATAACGGCGTCGAGCTGACGGAAGATGACGGTGCATACCGCTTACCCGACGATATGACGGTCGGCTACGTTATTCAGGCACCCGATTACGCGATAGTAGAGATCAACGGTGTTACGCTTACATCAAGCGATATAACCGCAAAAAAGAAGGAGCTTCCTATTCTGTCAGGTGTCACGGGCTACGCCAAACAGCGTCCGTACCTGACCGAATATACAGTCAAGGGGCTACTTATCGAGCCCGTTATTACGGCAACCGACAAAAACGGAAATCCCCTTACAGTCAACGCATATTATTCCGAAGATGGCAAGATAGTCTTTAACTGCACCTCAAGCGGAAGCCCGTCGTCGACGGTCACGAAGGCGCTGACAAACTACACGAAGGCGTATATAAAGTACGTTTACAGCGCAAACAGCGGTCTTGAAAGCAACTACAACGCCGCTATTGATTACACCCCCTACAGCTCGCCCGCTTATGCCGCGCTGAAGAACACATACCGCGGCCTGTATAATGCTCCTCAATATAAGAGCATTTCCTACGGTACCATGAAGGTTCTTGAATACTATAAATATTCCGACAGCGCCTATTCTGCAGTCGTTCAAATGACCTGCACGGCAACTCTTGACGGTAAAAAGGTCGAATTTACCATTACCCTTGAAATACTCGGAAACTATTCGGGAAGCCGCAGGTGGATAAACTACAAGGTGCTTTGAAAATAAAAACAACAAAAGGAGGGTTCGAAAATGAAAATATTTCTCGAAGTATTGCTTGGTATAATAAACAAGATATCTTCCATTGTCGGAAAGCTTTATTACCATAAGAAAATTTTCAGATGGACCGGACTTTTTGCAACGAAAAAATTCCCCGAGGCGAAAAAGCAGCACAAATACGGCATACTTGTTTCGGCGCGAAACGAGGAAGCGGTTATAGGAAAGCTTATCGAAAGCATAAAGAATCAGGACTATCCGTCCGAGCTTATAACGACGTTTGTCGTCGCTCATAACTGTACCGACGGCACTGCCGCGGCAGTAAGAGAAGCGGGTGCCGTCTGCTATGAGTGGAACGACGATACAAAAAGAACGAAGGGCTTCGCTCTTCAGTATTTGATCGAGCAGATACGGAAGGATTACGGAATAGAAGCTTTTGACGGATATCTCATTTTTGATGCCGACAATCTTCTTAAGGAAGATTATATGACGCGGATGAACGAATCCTTCGATTCGGGAGAGACCGTCGTCACCTCGTACCGAAACACAAAGAATTTCGACGACAACTGGATATCCGCTTCTTACGGAATACATTGGCTCAGAACGATACGGCTTGAAAACCGCGCGAAGTCGCTCTTCCGCCTGCCGAACAGAGTTCAGGGCACGGGATATATGTTCCCGTCGAAGCTCATAAAGGACGGCTGGAAATATACGGGGCTTACCGAGGACAGGTATTTCTGCGGAGACATCGTGACCGAGGGTTATAATATCTCGTTCAATAACCGCGCCGAATTTTTTGACGAACAGCCGACCGATATCAAGATAGCGATGCGCCAGCGTCTAAGATGGTCCAAGGGTCATCTCGAGGCACTTGTCGGAACGGCCCCGAAGCTTATTTCAAATATCTTCGTAACAAGGGGCGCGGCAAACAAGGATCAGCCGAATGCGCCGTGGTACAAGAAGCTTTGGCGTAATATTTACTTCCGCGTCAGAAATTTTGAGATGCTGACGATAGTCTTCCCGAGAAACATTTCCCTCAGCTTCAAGAAGATATCTACGGTAATTCTCAAAATACTCCTTGCAACGATGTTCGCCTACGAATGCGGGCTTAATTCCCTGCCGAGCGAAATGAGAAAAATCGTTCATCTGTTCGGAGTTACAAGCGTACCGCAGAGCAGCGTATGGCAAACGGTCGGTTTCATCTGCCTGTTTACGTTTGCATATACCGTCAACACCTACATAGAAAACATCGTCCGCGCCGCCTACGTGCTTATCGCCGAGCGGAAGAGAATAAAGAAAATGAAGTGGTACAAGAAGGTCTGGTACTGCCTTACCTTCCCGATATTCGACCTCATCGGAAAGCTGACCATACTTATGGCGCTCTTTATGAGAGTCGAATGGAAACCGATCCCCCACAAGGTCGCAGTCGGTCTTGATAAGGTAAAATAATATAACAAAAACGGACTTCGATTGAAGTCCGTTTTTACGTCGTTTTATTTTACGTTTACTCTGACGGTAAGCTCGGTGTAACCGGTTTCGCGCAATATAGTATCCCAATCTATCTGACCGTAATCATCAATGTATTTCGATTTATTCTTACCGTTGATAGTTATAGTGTAATCAACAGTATTGGCGTTGCTCAACGTATTAAACCTCACCAGAACCCCGCGGAAAGAGAGCCGCTGCTTAACGACGCCGTCGCCCTCGGCAAGAGCTCCGTCCTTATCGTATACGCCCAAGGTGTGTCCGGTGTTTCCGTAAACGGTAACACCGCTATATTCATTCGCCTTCGAGAGCCCAAGAGAGGTGTAAAGGTTTTCCGCCATTTCCTTGCCCATTTGGTTGAACGTTGCCTGTACGTAGTGAGAACCGCCCTGATCCATCATCGAATCACCGCAGGTCTCACTTATCATTGAAAGCATAAATATATCATCTTCGTTGTTCGTCAAGCGGTACTGTGCGCCTCTTGCTATGGTATATGAACGGCTGTGACGCACAGCTGCTCCTGCCAAATCGGCTCTTACGACAGAAATGCCGCCGAAATCGAGACCGAGCGCCTCCTTAAAGCCGTTGTGCATCTCCATATAAGCATCATAATAGCTCTGCGCGTCATGAACCGTACAGCCCGCGGAGCGGTTTTCGTCGTGCTCGCCTTGATTAAATATGTATCCGGTGTATATTATATTATACTCACGGGACAACCAGCTGTACGCGCTGCGAAACGCATTTACGGCATTTGAATAGCACATATTCTTGCCGTGATGCTTGCAATTCACGCATGTATACCGAACCGGGTACGGCACCCATTCGTGTATACCCGTTCCTCCTACCGCCGCCTGTATAAAGACTACCTTGCTTCCGGTAAGCTCATTCCACTTGACTGCAAAGGAAGGCGTAACTCCTCCCGCCTTTACGTTCCCCTTGGCGGGATCGGAAATGTAATTCATATCATGTGCGTCATCAAGACCTGTAAATTCCTCATTTACGTTAAACGAATATGCTATTCCGGCAGGAACCTGAGTAGGCGCGTCGGGATACACTTCGGTTTTACCCTCATTATACGCGCCCAGCTGCCAAACATATCCTGCGTGGGGTTCAAAATTCGACTGCCCCGTGACCAAAATAATCGTAACGTCCTCTTTGCTTTCATCGTAAGGACGGTCGGAAACAAATTTCTTCACCTCTTGTGAACTCACCGTTATGTCGAGAAACGCACCCTTTTCGGTAGGTTCGGTATTATCCTTGTTGTCAGATTTTTGGCACGAAAAGCACGCAAAGACCAAAGATATAAGCACAACTGCTGCCAAAAGTCTATTAAATGCGTTAGTTTTCATCATAATGCCTTCCTGAATCGTATTTATTTACTCGAAGATACAAAAGACATCTTATTCCGAGCATACTTTATCCACATTCTATCCCTTTCCGCTCGTTTTGTCAAGAGAAATCATCGACCTTCCCAATGATTTCGCCGAGGAAAAGACAAGACGAAAAAACGGACGCATTTCTGCGTCCGTTTCGTTTTATAAAATTACTTGCTTGCCTCTTCAACCGCAACAGCAACCGCAACGGTCCTACCGACCATCGGGTTGTTACCTGCGCCGAGGAAGCCCATCATCTCAACGTGAGCGGGAACCGAGGAAGAACCTGCGAACTGAGCGTCGCCGTGCATTCTTCCCATGGTATCGGTAAGACCGTAGGAAGCGGGTCCTGCCGCCATGTTATCGGGATGAAGGGTACGTCCCGTACCGCCGCCCGACGCGACTGAGAAGTACTTCTTGCCCTGCTCGATGCATTCCTTCTTATAGGTACCTGCAACGGGGTGCTGGAAGCGGGTCGGGTTGGTCGAGTTACCGGTGATGGAAACATCAACGCCCTCGTGGTGCATGATTGCAACGCCCTCACGAACGTCGTCGCATCCGTAGCAGTTAACTGCTGCGCGCTCGCCGTCGGAGTACTTCCATCTCTTAACTATCTTAAGCTCGCCCGTGTAGTAGTCGAACTGAGTCTGAACGTAGGTGAATCCGTTGATACGGGAGATGATCTGCGCTGCGTCCTTACCGAGACCGTTAAGGATAACGCGGAGCGGCTCCTTACGCGCCTTATTAGCGGAGCGCGCGATACCGATAGCGCCTTCTGCAGCGGCAAACGACTCGTGACCTGCAAGGAATGCGAAGCACTTAGTCTCGTCGCGGAGAAGCATTGCGCCGAGGTTTCCGTGACCGAGACCGACCTTACGGTCCTCAGCAACGGAGCCGGGAATACAGAACGCCTGAAGACCGATACCGATCGCCTCAGCCGCGTCAGCTGCCTTTACGCAGCCCTTCTTCATTGCGATAGCCGCGCCAACGCAGTAGGACCATGCAACGTCCTCGAATGCGATCGGCTGAATGCCCTTTACGATCTCGTAGGGATCGAAGCCCTTTGCCTTACAAAGCTCGCGGCACTCTTCAACAGAGTTAAGACCGTACTGAGCGAGGACACCGTTAATTTTGTCTATTTTTCTTTCGTAACCTTCAAACAAAGCCATTATCTTGTCCTCCTCTTATTATTCGTGACGGGGATCGATGTACTTAGCAGCACCGTTGAAGCGGCCGTAGTTGCCCTTTGCCTTCTCAAGTGCGGTGTTAGCATCGTCGCCCTTCTTAATGAAGTCCATCATCTTGCCGAGGTTTACAAACTCGTAGCCGATGATCTGGTCCTCGTCGTCGAGAGCGATACGGGTAACGTATCCCTCTGCCATTTCGAGGTAACGGGGGCCCTTGTTCGTAGTAGCGAACATGGTACCAACCTGCGAGCGGAGACCCTTACCGAGGTCTTCAAGAGAAGCACCTACGTTAAGTCCGTTCTCGGAGAATGCGGACTGGCTTCTTCCGTATACGATCTGAAGGAAGAGCTCGCGCATTGCGGTGTTAATAGCGTCACATACAAGGTCGGTATTGAGCGCCTCAAGAAGAGTCTTTCCGATGAGTATCTCGGACGCCATAGCGGCAGAGTGAGTCATTCCGGAGCAACCGAGTGTCTCAACGAGCGCCTCCTGGATGATTCCGTCTTTTACGTTAAGAGTAAGCTTGCAACAACCCTGCTGAGGAGCGCACCAGCCGATTCCGTGCGTGAAACCGCTGACGTCCTTTATCTCCTTGACCTGAACCCATTTTCCTTCTTCCGGAATGGGAGCAGGACCGTGGTAAGGGCCTTTAGCAACGTGTGTCATGTTCTCAACTTCGTGAGTAACAGCGTAAGGACAATTGCTCATTTTATGTCTCCTTTGATTTTTTATTTTCCAATAGATTATTATAATTGATTTTATTTCCAAAATCAAGAGATTTATGAAAATATCAGTGATTTTTTACTGTTTTGACAAGAAGGCTGAAAATTTTAGGGCGATAGCGGGCGGAATGGTGTATCAACTGCGGCGATATGAAATAATCCTTCGGATTATGAAATATTTTGCCTGTCGGCAAAGCCGACACCAAAATTATTCATTATTAATTATTCATCAGCGCAAGCGACTTCATTATTCATTGAAAATCCTGTCGAATGAATAATGAATAATGAAAAATGAATAGTGATGTTTATTACGCAACACAAAAATAATATGTGGTTTTCACGCAACAAACAGCTTGTGTTATAAAAAAGCAAATTGGAGACGCAACAAAACAAATTGTTACGTCTCCCGTTTTTATTTTTCAGTTTTTGCAGGCTGAACATTTGAACCTTTATTCGGCGGTTGAGTAGAGATTGATTTTGATGGTTGGTATCCCTCATTAATTCCTTTTTGAGGTTGATAGCCACGATGTTCATTTGGTTGATAACCGAAATTAGTATTCGGATTGGGTTTCTTTGTATCGCTCATTTTGTTGCTCCTTATGTAAAAAATTCTATCGTTTCAATTTCTTCTTTGGCTATGAGTATGCCCTTGCTCTTTTCATCTTCTTCCCAAGTCATATCGTCTTTAATAGTATAAGTTTTTTCAATATACAGGTCTCTTTCCTCGGAATCAGAAGATGAAAAAGAATGTTCAGAAAATTTACCATATATGGTTTTACCGCTTTTCAAAGTAACCACGATCCACGCTTCTTCCTGTTTTGAAAAGTAATAATCCCAAGCAGTAGGAGCGGGATGGATTTTATTGATGTGCAATTTCTCGAACAACCACTCTATTGCACCCTTTTGTCTTATAACTCCGATAATAACGGCAAGTAAGGTTGCACCTATTACAGTTGTAGCAAGCAAGGATATCCAATATATAATTGGATACTTATCGGGAATCTTATTGAGTAATAAATATGCCCAACTCCAAATTGCACAGTTTACAATGCTATACAACAAACAGGAGAAGAAATACTTGGAATCGTTATGCTTAGCAGGAGGTACTAATGTATCCATAACGCTTTTGATGATAAATCCGGGCAAAAGAAATATACATGTGTAGAATACCACTTCCATTGAGTCAATAGTCATATTCCAATACCTCCATTAAGGCAACACGCTTTCAAGCACTTGCCAATCATCACTACCGATGTCATCGGAATAGTGATCCATACAGATACACAGTTCATCGGTGGTCGCATCATTGCGGACGATACCGCCCTTTAATCCATGTTCTTCAAGATATACTTTCAGCACACCAAATTTTTTCGGTGTATAGAGGTCTATATCTTGGCTATTGCCACTACGGTCAAAGCCGCCCTTTGTTTCGATAATCCACAACTCACCGTTCACGGAAATAATATAGTCGGGATAGAATAATTTTTGTCTGTTGGAATTGTCTACATAGACAATAGAAAAATACTCGTTACCCTTATCTCCGTTTTTATACCACCATTCCACGCTATCGGAACGCTCGCAGAATTTTTCAAACTTTACCTCCGGCATAGAGCGTGGTGCGGCAGACGAGAGATAATTCTGATACACGTTCTTTTTCATAATAAGTTGCGTTTTTGCATCACCGTTGTAGGTGAACAAACAAGCCTGTGGAATACGGAACTCATAGAAAGATTTTTGCTGAATCTCAAACTGCAACTGTGCCAATTCATAAGCCATAGCTTCACGCACTAAATGGCGAAGTCTGTCTGCGTTATTTATTACAAAGGCGTAAACTCCTCTCGGCTCTAAAGCAAGGATTTTACGGCTGTACTTAAAGTTTTTATCAAACAGTTTGCGAATAATGGTGTTCATATATGAATATTCCATACCGATTTCCAAGCCGATCTTACCGACTTTTTGATGGTAATCTCGTCCGTGTGTATGGGTATTCAGTTTTTCAGTAACAGCAATAGCGTTCATATCTGCCGCCGCAAAATCAAGGGTAGCAGTTTCACCCGAAAGGGTATGCTTTACGATATTTTCGCTCAACTCATAGCCTGCGGTCTGCAAACGTGTCCGATTTTCCGTCTTGTCCGTACCAATACCGAGTTCCTGCCCCGCGTAGGCAACAATGGCCTGTAATGCCTTTTGCGGATTGCGGGTGCTTGTTACCATCGTTCTCTGCTCGCTCGTAAGCGTTATGTCTTTATACTCATTTTTCAGAAAAAGAGTACACGCATTTAACGCACCCTTATCAAGAGCCATTTTAACACCCGCCGTAAATTTTTCATCGAGGGTGTAAAGATAGCAACTGTCAAGCAGGTCACTTCCATAGTGCTTTGCTTCGGGCATACGACGGATTCGACCTATTGTTTGTATCTCAAAGGTTTCGTCCATATTATCACGAAGTTTCACAAGGATATGTGCTCTCGGACAATCCCAACCCGTAGCAACCGCTTGTTTTATAATTACCGCAGAGGTGGCAGCGTTAGGCTCGTCAATACCCTCCAAATTTTCATGTTGGTTGGAGAGCCATACCGCAAGTTGTCCGTTCTCATAGGTCAACCCCTGCGTTTCAAGGTAACGTTCCACACCGTCCTGCAAGGATTCAGATTTGTTCGGGATCTGAATTACGATTAAGGGGTTAATGTCGGTATCATTTTGTAAAAATGCTGCACGGAGTTCCCTTTGCTTTTGGAGTGCCCTTTCAAGTAGAAAAGCCGTTTGATCTTCCGTTTCAATGGTCTGCGGAAAGTCTTGGTTAATAACAAGCATTTTTTTGATAAGTCCCGCCGCAATAACCTCTTCTTCGGAAATATCAATGATTTCTGCTTTCGCTATGCCTTTCGGGGTAGCAGAGCAACGGATTATCTTGTCCGTGTGAAAATACTGTATGATTTCATCGGCTTTTATCGTGTTGTTTTGGTGACTCTCATCCACGATAATAACAAAGCGGATACCATCATTGAGGGCGTGCTGAATATGCTCTAAAAAGTTGGTGCGTTCACTGTCTTTCAAAGCATTGTTGCCTTTTTTCGTCAGCTTCTCCCAATTTATGAATACACTGTCGTTTTCCTCGAAACCCGCCGTCATTACATCGGAGAGCAATTTGGTCTGCGAAGCGTGGATATACTTATCCATTTTTGCCTTGCTCTGTTCTTCCAAATTACCTTTACCCGGCGTGAGCCACACAAAAACGGTTTTCGGAAAGGACTGTATGTATTGGTGCATAAAATAGGTCAGAATAATGGTTTTGCCGCTACCCGTAGGACTTTTGAGAATAATATCACGGGTAGGGATTGCCATTGCTTCAAACAACGATTTTACCGCATTTAACTGAAATTCTTTTAATTCCATTCTATCACTCCTATAAAACGTGGTTATTGATTATAGCGAAATGCTATTCAAACCGCCTTTTAATCTCTTTAGCTGTATATTCAAGTTCTGGGTATATGTAATCGGCTCCAATCCCCACATAGGATAATTCCCGAAGGATCTTCTTCTTGCTCTTCGAATCGACGATAATACTGCAAAAACCATCTTTGATGATCTTAGTGTCTAGCGGCTTTAATTCGCAAGACATTTTAAATCTGTTCTCAAAGTATTTTTTGATTTTATCCCAGTAGCCTTCTTCATATTCTTTGCTCTTGTATGAGTTGTACATAGTCTTGAAGCATTCGCTTGATAAATAGTTATTTCCGTCATTTTTATAGTAGTCAACGGGTTCTTTTGACAAGGCTTCTTTTATAATATCTTCGTCAATTTTTCCACGACCATATTCCTTAATTGCTGTACCTGTACCCATTTCCTCTGCGTGTATCAAAACACTTTTGTATCGGTCAAGCAAATTATTTGGGAAAATCATAAACACACCAGCTTGGTTTGCAATACGTTGATTCCAATATTTTGGCCTTACTACAGTGGTTTCATTATACATATAAGTTCGAGCCAAATATTTATATAAAGTTAAATTTTCATTGCATAGATATTCATCAACTAAAAAGTTTTCTTCAAAATTTTTTCTAATTGCAGCAGTACAAATTTCGCTTATATAAGCCTCAGAATCATTTTGTAGGAATGTATTATGGCATAATATACGTCCGTTTTTTGACATTTTGGATTCACACGCAAAATATAACGCTACAAGTGGATTTATTGAGAAATCCAACAATCTTGTTGGTAAACCGTAGTGCTGCATTTTTGCTAAGATGTCAAAATCAGTCAAGCCACTAAAAGCATCGGGACGATGGGTAAGAAAGTCATTTATCAACTCTTTTTCTGTGTTCTCTTCCACGTTTTTTAATCGTACTAAACCTGGCGTAAGGTCATACTCCAAATCGGCTATGCCACGAAAAATTACTGTTTCTCCCGGTAAATCATCGTTACTTACTGATGAAATAGTTGTTACCAGTTGAATATATTCAGATAGATTTTTAATATAAAAGGTTGGATGAGCGTAATACGGCTCATTTTCATAGTCTGACTTTTCCATTGCCGAAAACTCTTTATTAACCTTTTTTGCAACTCGTGCAGCAAAATTGTCTTCTTTCATTTTGTCACCATAATCGCATTGATCTAATAGCCAATACGTTCTCTTTAATTAGTTTTCCTGTAAATCCCTGTAGTAATAATCCGGAATAATACCGATTTCAATGCCGCCCTTTTTCAATGCACATTCCTGTTCATCGCTCGGCAAAACATCGTGTCCCATATACAGTTTGCGGCACTTTGCAAAGGCTTCGCCGTTCTGAATAAACTCGGTAAGCTCGTCCTCGGTGAGTACGATGCCGACCTCGGCATTACCCGTAAAGTTGATGCCGTTTTCAAGTTCTACCAGCTCGCGTATATGGGCAAGCAGCTCGTCGGCATACTCGTAGTACATACGCTCGCTCACGGGTATATAATCGACCTTGAAGTATTTGAGCGAAGCGGCATAAGCCTCTTTGTCAATCACGCACTTGATACGCTCGTATGTAACCTCACGACAGATGTTGTTCTCGTTGTTCGTGCAAAGGATAAGGCGACGGGAGCCGCCGTCCTCGGCATTGAGCTTCATAACCGCGTGTCCTGTCGTTCCGCTGCCTGCGAAGAAGTCAAGAACTGTCGTCTTCTCATCTGTGCCAATTTTTATAATTCTACCTATGAGTTCCAACGGCTTTGGAAAATCGAATTTTCCTTTTCCCAATATGGCTTGAATTTCTTTTGTGCCTTTCTGAGAAATAAATTCTTTTCCTTCCCAAATCGTTTTAGCCGTTTGCGTTAGTTTTCTTTCTTTTTGGAATATTCTTATTTCATCATCTTTACCGCGATATGCAACAAGGTCGTTGATTTTTAGTGTAGAGGTTTCTTTTCCCCAACGCCACACACTCTCTAAACCATCAACGGTACTTGCCCATACCTCTATAAAGCCTTCTTTGGGTTCGGTTGAAACGGTGCACAAGCCATCTTTGTTTGGGTGTTCTATATCTACGTAAAAAGGGTATCTTAAATTAGGTCGGTTTGTAGAATTAAATGCTTGAACATTACGATTTCGTAAACCTTTCAGATTAAATCCGCCTATTTCGTCGTAATACTTGTATTCTGCACCCTCAACTTCAATTTCGTTCAACTGAATACAGTCGATATTGTTCGCATAAACCAATATATATTCGTGAGTTTTCGCAAAAGCGCCATATCTACGCCCTTCGGGTTTTACTATTACGGCAATTGTGGATATGTAATTCTCAAAGCCAAAGATTTCGTCACATAAAAATTTAAGTGAGTATAATTCATTATCGTCGATTGAAATGAATATAACACCCTTGTCGGATAACAACTTTTTAGCATATTTCAAACGATTGTGTATCAAGGATGACCACTTTGAATGTTGAAACATATCGGTTTTATCAATTTGAACATCGGAATAAATAAAACCTTCGCTCAAAGTGTTATACGGTGGATCTATGTAGATAAGGTCAATCATACCTTTGTGTGTCTTTTCAAGCAACTGTAAGGATGCAAGGTTGTCGCCCTCGATGAGAAAGTTCATCTGACCGCCGTTGTCGATGAAAAGGCTGCGGTCCTCGGTCAAGACGGGGGTATGGGTAGAAAGCACCTCGTCGATTTCCTCGCGGTGTTCCTCAAAGACAAGACCGTATTTCTTCGCTCCCACGTCCTTTTCAAGCTCGGAGAGGTAGGCGAGCAGGTTCGCCGTGTTTTCGTCCTGCGGCGCGGTCGCAATATAGGTGCGGATCGCCTTTATTTTGGCAATCAGATCTTCGCGCCGTTGTTTTGATACATTGCCAATCTTGTTTTTATCAACAGTTTCCTTGGCTTCCGTCTCGGACACTGTGCTATATTCGCTTTCTCCAAAGATCGAATCAATTAAATCGTATACGCCGGAATTCTCCCAGAACTCGTTAATACCTAACTTATCAAGTGCCTTATCAGTAGCGTATTCGGTGACAGGATTACACACAAACGTAACCAAAACTATCAAAATTTTAATGGCAAGAAACCATTTGCTTTTCTTAATTTTATCCCATTCTGCTTTTGGCGAAAACTGCTTTTTGCTTACGATCTCCGAAATTTCTTCATTGATATCGTCTTGAGTTATTTCACCGTTTTCGAATAAATCTTCAGCAACGGTGGCAGAAAAATCATCCGAAACCATATCGGATAAGAAATCGTACTTGGGCAAAGCATCAATAATGCTCGCTATCCCTGAAAGCTTTAACCCAGATATAGCACTCATTGCAGCGGCACTTGTTTGCAGTCCCGCAACGAGCCCTTTAATATTCAAAGAATCAAAAGCCCTTGTTTGTTCAAAAATAGGTGCATAAGCAATATTCATTGCTTTAACGGATTCCGAAATAGGCGCAACAATCTTTCGGTATTCTTCAAGAGCCGCGGTTGCACCACCCATAGATGATTTTACTGCATTAAGCGTGCTTTGAAGTTCTCTTACAGCCGCAAAAGCTCCTGTTGTTTCCAATTTTAGTGCGGCAGTAAAGGCGCTCGATGCTTGCAGTTCACGAATGGCGGATAACGCACTGTTTTCCTGCAACTGCCTCACAGCATTTAACGCTGGGTTATTTATCATTTTTAGAGCATCAAACTCATTCATTTAGTTTCCTCCGTTCACACTTGTTACGTTATACAAAAGTGAAGTTTTTTGTTTTTGGGAAGTGATTATTTGTTCAATAGCCAATCTGCCACGTCAACAACTCTAACGCCCTCGTATTGATATTCAGGATTTCTTGTTCTTGCAATCACCATCTTGGGATATGCATCCTTGATTCTAAGCAAGGGATCTACTTCACGACTAAAGGTGTCGGGATGCGTTATATTGTCCGAGACCTGAATATAAATTTTCTCGTTTCTCTTAAGTGCTACGAAATCAATCTCTTTTTTATATAAGACACCGACATAAACCTCATAGCCACGTCTAAGCAATTCCATTGCAACGATATTTTCAATCACTCTGCCGTTATCTAAGTTTTTCGTACCGAGCTTGGCATAGCGGAAGGTATGGTCACTTAAATAGTACTTATCATTAGAAGCAAGATACTTTTTGCCTTTAATATCGTATCTGCGGAACTTATAGAAGGCAAAAGCGTTGCAAAGATAATTCAAATAATTGCCAACAGTTTTATGATTGATTTTATCTTTGTTCGATGTGAGGGTGTCCGTAATGCTTCTTGCCGAGGTCAAGTTGGACACGTTATCCATCAAGAATTGAGAAATACGATCCATCAGAGCGGGATTTTTGATGTTATACTTTTGACGTATATCTCTCAAAATCAAAGTGTCAAATACGGTTTCTATATAGTCGTATTTATCTTCTTGCTCTTTATACAGATAAGAGCCGGACATACCTCCTTCGAGCATATAGTTATCAAAAGCGGTATAATTATCTGTTAGTCCAAAGTAATGCACATATTCGGCAAAGGAAAAGGGATACACCTTGATCTCGAACGTTCTGCCGGTAAACAGTGTCGCCAAGTCCGAACTGAGCAGAAAAGCGTTAGAACCCGTGATATAAATATCATACATCTCGGTTGCGTGCAGATTGTTTATGCACAGTTCGAAATCGGAACACATTTGAATCTCGTCGATCAAAACGAAATTCTCCTTGCCCTCTGCATAATTGCTTTCGATATATTCGTTAAGAGCTTTATATTCCTTAAGAGTGTCATACTTAGACAGATTAAAGTTGATATGAATAATATTAGCATCGGAAATGTTTTTCTGCACATAGGCTTTGAATGCTTCCAGCAGCTTTGATTTACCGGAACGGCGCACACCGGTTAATACCTTAATATCGGGAGTTCCGATAACGCCTATCATTTTATCTAAGTATTGTTTTCTTTCGATCAGTTTCATAGAAAATCACCTCGCAAAGTTATTATACCATATTTGTTTCCCGAATTCAATAGATATTCGATTTTGGGAAGTGAATTTTCTGTAAACCTTCAGAATTAACGATGCCGTTAATTTTAGTCGTTAATTCTCAATTCATTCTTTGTGCCTTTGATACGTGCGGTTTCGGCAAAAATATTTCCAATTAGGACGAAAAAAGTTGGTGTCTACCCCTTGACGATTGCCCTAAAATCGATTATATTATATATAAGCTAAAAAAATGTGAAGGAAGCATTCAAAACAAAACTCAGTAAAACCTTCGAGTAAGTGTGTTTCCTTCCGCATACAGCAACAGCAGCACTTATCTTCGGATAGGTGCTTTTTTGTACCTTGTTTTTGTTTTCCAGCGGGCAATGAGCTTGCTTGGGAGTCAAAATAAATACCAAAATTTCATTATATGAAGGAGCGTTTCAAATGAAAAGACATTGAAAAAAACGTAATTCCTCTGTCCGATGGCTTTAAGGACAGACAGAGGGTGGCACGGGAAGATCTGATAACGTCGGTTACGGATAGTGTCACAATCCTCTGAGAACACGGCAGCATCGAAAGATGAAGATCCTGCAACCTTGACGTACCAAGGGAAGCTCTACAGCACAGTGACAGTAAAAGCATCTGCATATGCAAAGGCAACCGAGAAGATCACCCAACGACCAAGAGCATTGGATGCCGAGAGATAATTACTTGTCCCCAAATATGCAGACGAAAATGTATCTTAACTCTATCGTCACAACAACAGCAAAGTACGGAACCACCTGTATCGGTGTGGACGAAAATCGGATAGCATTTACGTTCGCAGACATTGGTAATCTGCTGACCAAAATTCTGTTTTCGTTCAGATGTACCGAAGTTTAAGGAATTTTAATCGTTATGAAAGTTTCCGCCGAACGATACCTTAGTTGGGGGTATCGTGACGATCTATGGTCGTTGATCGGTGACGTGCGTGAGGTATTTTATTCCTCCACTCTCATTTTGGGAGCAAGCACCGCGGAGCACTTCGGTGGCTCCATAGTACTCACCTTACGGGAAAATTGAATATGATGCTTGTATTGAAATGATAGATGTTGTACTTATCGAAATGACATATGACAGTCGTATCGAGATGATATATGACTCTCATTTCGATAGGGCAACAGTTTCTTTGAGACCGCAGGTCATAAAGAAACTGTTGCCGGAGCCTGCGCAGGAGTGGCTTACGTCAAGGCAAAATCGTACCTTCTTCGTAGGTTTAGATAAGAAACAAGCATAAACAGAGTGTAAATGTCAATGGGGATACTATGCCTTGACGTAAGGTCTTAACGAAATGACAGATGATAACCTATTAATTTTGATATGATAAAAAAATGCCTTTCCGCATCGAAATGATGCCATATAGATTTATCATAGAGAGGCGTTTTTTCGCCTACGGCGTTCCAGCTGTTTTATGTGTAATACGGATGAGCAGTACATATACAAGCCGTATCACACACAAAACAGTCGGATGAAAAATAGTCCCGTAAAGTTTGAAAGTTTGCTATCCTATCGAAATGATTTATGATAGTCGTATCGAGATGACGGCGCAAAAATTTTGGTCACGAAGATTATTTTCGTCAATAGAATAATTTTGGTTACGAGCATAAAAGTAGTAATGAAATGATTTTGGTCAACAAGATCGCGCAGGTGGAAGATTGCTCTCCCGTCTGTGCGGTCTTGTTTTTTCGTCAGCAAACAAGAAAAGTAACTTTTCTTGAAGATTATATAATTTCGGTTATGTTATAGACGAACACAAAGCTCGTGTTTTCGTTCTCATAACTCCGATAATCCTTTTCATCCTCACCTCACTTATTACATACATAGGACGAGCGAAAATATCCGGAGTTTTCGTAAGTTCAATCTATGAGAAAGGAGGTTAATGCCAATGGGTGAAAAATTCACAGGTGGGGATAAGCTGATACAGCAGACGAAAACGTTAGCAAGCAATACCAACGAAAAAAGCTTCAAAACCATAGCGACTTATAGTTATAACATAAACCCGTTTTGTCGCTTCGCATTTGAAAGATTCCACTTACAGAAGATCAGTAACATAGAAGGCAAACATATTCGCGCTTACGTTAAACATATGCAGGAGCAAGGACTTTCACCGGCTACCATCAAATCAAGACTGTCTGCCATTCGATTTTTTCACAGATTAGCCGGCGGTAAAAAGCGTCTGCCCGACAATAAGGAATTGGGTTTGGAGAAGCGCAAGGTAGGCACAGAGGACAGAGCATGGACGGTAGATGAAGTAAAAGGCGGTCTGGAAGTTGCCAAGAACATGGGTCGCATTGATGCTTATCACGCTATCGGTATTGGTTATGCTTTTGGTTTGAGAGTGGAAGAGATCTGTCGTGTAAGACTCGAAGATGTAGAAAAAGCTTTAACGAATGACGGTTTGAGAGTAAAAGGCAAAGGCGGTCAGATTCGTATCGTTCCCGTTGAAGTAGAGGTTCAGAAAGATCTTCTGAAATATCTTTACAACTACGCTCGCAACAATCATTTATTGCCTCGGGATTATATTATCAGTCGAAACGAAAAAGGCGGCGTGGAAAAACAGATCGATTCACTTGAAAACTGGATGTACACCAATCGTCACAAGTTTACAATGCAGAATCGCGAGAATGAAGCGAGAGACGGTATGAAGCCGAGAAGCAAGGATTTGACATGGCACGGACTTCGGTACAAGAGAGCGCAAGAACAGTATGCCATGTATGAAGCCGAAGGACGTCAAAATCCTAAGCTTATGACCAGTGAGATATTAGGACACCACAGAACCGATATTACGAACATCTATCTCGCAGAATTACCGCAGGGCAAGAAAAATCAATAGGAGGCAATCTATGGACCAAAAGTCTGAAAAGGCTTTGTGTCCGAATAAGCCGAAAGAAATCAAGATCGGTAAGACAACGTATATAATAACATCAAATTATTCCGATCAAATAACCTTGTTTGAGAAGCTGCTGCGGCTTATGAACGAGGATATGAAGAAGGACATATAAGCCAAAGGAAGGGCATCGCCCTTCCGATACATAGCTTTTAAATATATGAAGGAGAGATTCAAATGGAACACAAAAACACAATTCATATCATTATTTCAGCAAAACGGCTTGAAGAACCACCGTAAAATCCGTATAATAGAGATACAAGCTGTTTGTTGCTGAAAGAAAGGAGAAAGAATGACACAGCAACAAAACAGAACAGCTTTATACTGTCGCTTATCCGTAGATGATGGGGATGGCGAAAGTATGAGCGTAGCAAATCAGCGTGAAATGTTAACAAGGTACGCAAAAGAAAAGGGATTTTTCGTACAGAAGGTTTATATCGACGACGGTTATTCGGGGACGAATTTCAACAGACCTCAGTTCAAGCAGATGATTTCCGATATCGAAAACGGACTGATTGATATTGTTATCACAAAAGACTTATCCCGACTCGGCAGAGAATATTTGCAAACAGGCTCGTATATTGAGATATTCTTCCCATCCTACAACGTACGGTATATTGCCGTTAATGACGGTGTTGATACGGCACACGGGGATAATGAGTTCTTGGGATTCCGCAATATCATCAATGAGTTCTACGCTAAAGACATCTCAAAGAAAATTCGTTCTGCACGGAAAACACTCGCTAAGCAAGGAAAGTTTACTGCACCCTTTGCACCCTACGGTTACAAAAAGGATCCCGAAAACAAGCATCATCTTATTGTAGACGAAAATACCGCGCCCATTGTAAAGAGAATGTTTCGGTTAACGCTTGAAGGCAAAACCCCAACAGAAATAGCCGAAATCTTTACGAAAGAACAAATCTTAATACCGAGAGCCTATGTCGCCAAAACCTATGGTATCTATCAAACGGGATACGATACCCGTTATCCCTATGACTGGATGGGCAATTCGGTTGCGTCTATTCTGCGCAGTAAGCTTTATATCGGTACTCTTGTCAACCATAGAAGGTCGAGCAAATCTTTCAAGAACAAAAAGATCATTCAACTTCCGGAAGAACAGTGGATTGAGGTAGAAAACACCCACGAAGCCATTATTGACCGCGAGACTTGGGATATCGTTCAAAAGATGGTGGCTGTGAAAAAACGTCCCAACAAGGATGGTGTCAGTCAGATATTTGCAGGGCTTGTGAAGTGTCCCGATTGTGGCAGAGCGTTATCCTATAACATCGGTGCTTACAAGGACTTTGAAGGTAGTTTTGTCTGCAATTACGCTAAAAACAAAGGTAAGAAATACTGTACATGGCATTATATAACTTACAAGGCCTTATACCAAATTGTTTTGACGGATATTCAAAGTCATGTTGAACTTTTAAAAAAAGACCGTGCAAAGTTTGAGGAAGCGTTACAAGCCCATTTATCCACGCAAAACAAAAAGCAGCTTGCTTCGCTCAAAAGAGAGCAAAGCAAACTGCAAAAGAGACTTGATGAGCTTGAATTTATCACGAAAAAGCTTTATGAGGATAATGCGCTGTCTAAGATTACGGATGATGAGTATGCACGTCTTTCCGCACAGTTTACCGACGAACGCAAGCAAGCGAATGAACGCTTGACTGCCATTGCTGAGGAACTGAAAAAGGAAGAACGCAACCTTGAAAGCATTGTAAATTTTACCGCTATTATTGAAAAGTATCTTGATATCAAAGAACTCAACAAAACTGTGCTGAATGAGCTGATTGACAAAATTGAGGTTCACGAAGCAGAAAAGATCGATGGTAAGCGCGTACAGAAAGTGGATATCTATTACCGCTTCATCGGCAACCTAAACTAATGTTGCGTTATAATATGCACACAGAATAGTGAATAATACAAAACGAAAATCCTGCCGACAAGAATCGACAGGATTTTCATTTGGGGTGGGTGATGGGATTCGAACCCACGGCCTCCAGGGCCACAACCTGGCGCTATAACCAACTTAGCTACACTCACCATATATTGGCGTACCTTGGGGGATTCGAACCCTCGACCTACTGCTTAGAAGGCAGTTGCTCTATCCGGCTGAGCTAAAGGTACAAAATCAGCGACCATTATTGTAACACATAAAAAACGATTTGTCAAGCATAATTTCAAGAAAAATATTCTAATTTCAAATAAATCGCCCCCATTCTTGACATTGGGGGCGATATGCGATAAAATACCGATAGTTATAGTATCGAGGTGCAGAAATGTTTGCAAATTACCATACGCACACGCCGTTATGCCGCCACGCAAGCGGAAGCGCGAGAGAATATATAGAGG
Source organism: Eubacteriales bacterium (assembly GCA_045533115.1). Lineage (GTDB taxonomy): Bacteria > Bacillota > Clostridia > Oscillospirales > CAG-272 > Colimorpha_A. The sequence goes on along the minus strand of JAZSHF010000018.1, from coordinate 2,149 downwards.
CGGCAATCGAAAGCGGAATAAAGAAGCTCGGCTTTTCCGACCATTCTCCGCAGTTTTTTGATAACGGCTTCGTATCGGCTATAAGAATGATGCCCGACGAGGCGTACGGATATATTTCCGAGATTCGTTCGCTTGCCGACGAATACAAGAGCGACATTGAAATATTAGTCGGCTTTGAGGCTGAATACTTCCCTTCAATTTTCGGACGTCTTCAGTCCTTCTGCCGTGAAAACGGTGTCGATTATCTTATTTTGGGACAGCATTGTCTACTTGACGAATCGCTTGGCGAATGGTCAAGCGCACCGCGAAGTGACAAAACGAAGCTCACGCAGTACGTTGACGAAATTCTTGAGGGGCTTTCGATCGGCTCGTTTTCATACCTATGCCACCCCGATCTGCTCCGCTACGTCGGTGACGAGGAATTTTACGTTTCTGAATACAACCGTCTTTGCGAGGGCGCAAAGGCGCTCGGAATACCGCTTGAGGTCAACATTTTAGGTCTTGTCACGAACAGGCACTATCCCTGTGACCGTTTCTTCGAGATCGCAAAAAGCGTCGGAAACGACTTCGTTCTCGGCGTTGACGCTCACGAGCCGTCGGAATTGATTGAAAACGTCGACAATCCAAAAACCTTTGAGTTTCTTAAGCGAAACGATATAACGGTGCTTGACGATATAGTTTTAAGAAAGATTTAAGAAAACAGCTTTCCGATAATTTCGAGAATTTTGAATTTCACCTTATACTTCGGCGAGCTTGATTCGGTAATTATGCCGACCTGATCGGGCGTAAACCCAACCTGAAGCAGCTCTTCCTTTTGTTCCGTTGCGCTTGCTGTGCAAAGGGGCGGGAAGAGGACGCACCACCAATTTTTACCGTCCGCCTCTCCTATCTTTACCCTGACGGAGCAATATTTTCCCGCGGGGAGCTTGATGCTTCCGTAATCTCTTGTCGGGTACTTCTCTTCACCGATTTCGATACTCACTGAGTAGGACGAGCCGTTTTCGTTCAAAACCCGACACGCCGCTTCCTTGATCGCGTCGCTGTTTTCGGTCAACACCCTCTCGGCTTCAGCCTTACTTTTACAGCCGCGTGTCAGCTCCTCGACTGTAGCCAAAACGCCGTCGCGCACCTTTAATTTAAGCGCCTGATCCTCGTCGCTGTCGGAATTTGCGATAACGTGGAGCCGCACGACCTTGCCGTATATCTCCATATCGGACGCCGTCGGGAAGACCGTAAGTGCTGTAAGGAGCAAAACTGCGATAATAGGTATAAGTAATTTTTTCATTTTTTCAAACGCCTTTCTTTTCTTATGTCATAAGTTTTGACATCGAAAAGGGCGTTTATTCTTCGGAGGAAAATATATGAAAAACTGCGTTCTTTGCTATCTTGAAAAAGACGGCAAATATTTGATGCTCAACCGCAACAAAAAGAAAAACGACGTGAACGGCGGAAAATGGATCGGCGTCGGGGGCAAGTTTGAGGACGGCGAAAGCCCCGAGGAGTGCCTGCGCCGTGAGGTTTTTGAGGAAACGGGATACACTCTCACCTCATACCGCTTCTGCGGGATTGTGACCTTCGTTTCGAATATATACGAAACGGAATATATGTTTCTTTACACCTCTGACGATTTTGAGGGCAACGAGATCGTTTGTAACGAGGGTGACCTGCATTGGATAGACAAAAATGACGTTCTTTCCCTTCCTCTTTGGGAGGGCGACAAGGTGTTTTTACGCTACCTTTTCGAGAACGAAGGCTTTTTTTCGCTCAAGCTCGTATACGAGGGTGACTCGCTCATAAACACCGTTAGGGAGATATAAAATGGATAAAAACTGTGAAAGCTGTATGTATTACGACTACGACGAATTTTACGGCGAATACATCTGCATAATAAATCTCGACGAGGACGAAAGCGTCGATTTCATCACGGGACGTTCAAACGAATGTCCTTACTACCGCTATTACGACGAATATAAAAGCGTTCAGAAGCAGAACTAAGCTTTTGAACGCTTTTTAATCTATTCGCTAAGTAAAATTATTTTTCTGCGTCAAGGGAATCCTTAACAGTATAGATTGCATTTCGGAACGCTCTTATGTTCTTCATGCTGTACCCCCTAAGGTTGAAAGGAATAACACCGCCCGCGTATTGAAC